>JBFWSE010000022.1:0-41995 GCA_050248535.1 Novosphingobium sp. | reverse complement strand
ACTCTACCCCCGATCCCCGCCAGTCCGAGAATGCCGGCGATGGCGGCGGCTGTGGTCGCGTTCATACCTTTGTCCATCAGTGCGGGCGCAAGGTGCAGGGTAAAGGACGATCCCATCAGACCGGAATCAGGCAGGCCAGCCCGAGCCGGATGAAGGTGAAGGAGAAAAAGACCCGCCGCAGCGCTTGCTTGGGCGGCGCTGGCGGGGCGACGTGAACATCGCTGGCTTGTTCCGCCTTGGAACGGGACGTCAGGCGACGGTCGAAGAAAAATAGAAGCGTCAGGACCAGCGCCGGTCCGGTCCAGACAAAGCCGAGCATGAGCCAGGCCGTGCGCCAACCGAATTCATCAATCAGCAGCCGGGCAGAGAGCGGACCTATCATGGTCGCAAGGCTCATGCCGCTGAGCGTCAAAGCGATCGCCAGACTGCGCTTTTCTTCGAAAGCGGCGGAAACCACCGAGATCCAGACCGTCGGTCCGACCAATGCCCCGACTAGCGAAACCGCGCACCACAGGGCGATCCACATGGCGACGCTGGGAGTGGCCAGCGAGAATGCCGAGATAGCAAGGCCAGTCAATGCGATGCCCGGGATCACCAGCAGCCGCGCATTGGTCTTGTCTACCAGGCGGCCAATGAACGGCCCGGCGATAAAGCCGAGCAGCAACGAAATCGAATAGCCGATAGAGGCCTCGGCCCGGCTCCAGCCGAATTCCTGTTCCAGTGGAGCCATGAACTGGCCAAGCACGGAGGACATCACCACCGGCACTGGAATGCCGATCACTGCCGCCAAGAGCAGCGGCCAGTTGGCCGCCCATTCGCTCCGTCTTGTCGTGGCCACCCCTAGAAGCCAATATCGCAGATTGGCCTGTCGTAACCGTGGTTTACCCGGTTCTGCCCGGTAACCAGCAAGTCGTCGTCCAGACCGGCGATATATCCGTCGATCAGCCGCTGATAGTTGCTGATCAGCCCCTCCCAGTCTCGCGACAGGCGCATTTCCTTCATGTTGTGCAAGCCGAGCTGCTGCAGCGGCAGGTTGGAATAGTCCTGCCGCGGGATTTCCGGATAATCAGGGGAATTGTATTCGAGGAACGTTGCCCGGGTCGGCGTGTCGTATTCCTCGTCATCCGGGCGGATCACCAGAGACCAGATTTCGAAATAGCAGGTTTCCGGCGTCAGCGGGCGGCAGCGATAGCTCGACATGGCGCCCATCGAAGGCAGCACGAAATAATGCGGGAACATGAATTCCACCGCATTCATTTCGACTTCCGCTGCGACCTTGGGAATGTCGAACATGTCCGCGCCGCGGGCCAGGGCATCGTCGCGGATATCGGCCATGGCGCGCCCGGCCATGGTCATGAACGCCTCATCCATGGTGCCCTTGAAGCCTTCGCCCCGGTATTTCTCGATCACTGCCATTTCAGTGTCGTGGAGCATTCCCGCCATGCCCTGGTTCAGCGACTTCCAGAAGTCGATGCCCATTTCCCAGGCTTCATCGCCGGTCATGTCCTCGTTGCGCATGGTGCCATCGGCTTCCGGACCCCAGCGCGCGTTGGCGTGCGGAGAGACCCAGTGCAGCTGCGGGTGAGTCTGCATGACGTGGTAGCCTTCCATGAAGGCTTCCATGGCCAGCTTCCAGTTGGTCGGCAGCACGGTTGCATACCACCAGTCCATCTTGAGCTTATCGACATGCCGCGCGTTGAGCCGCTCGACGATCGGCCCCATCGATTCGAGCAGCGGCCGGGCATTGTCATCCAGGTTGATGAATGCGCAACCGGCCCACTCTTCGCAGCGCACTGGCACAAGATCGATCTCGGCATGCCTGAGCAAGTCTTCGTTGAAGATATGCGGGCCGAAAACGAAGGTGTTCTCGCCCTCGGCATTCCAGCGCCAGCCGTGGAAGGGGCAGACCAGGCCGTTCTTGGCGCAATTGCCGGGTCCGTTGGCCAGTCGCACACCGCGATGGCGGCAGGCGTTGAGGAAGGCTTTCACACCGCTTTCGGCGCGCACCACGATGACCGATTTGTCGAGGATGGTATATTCGACATATTCGCCGACGTTGGGGATTTCCTCCAGCCGGGCCGCCATCTGCCATACCTTGGGCCAGAGCTGCTTTTTTTCCAGCTCGAAGAAATCTGGATCGAAATAACGCTCTGTCGGGATCAGTTCCGGATCGGTGATACGATGGGGGACTTTCGCCAAGGCTGCTTCGGTGTTCGCGGACATCTGCCTCTCTCCAAAATTCTCTTCTGACTGTTTGTTATCTTCGTCATCCGAATAGAAAATTGCATTCTTTCAAAAAATACAAGCCATGCGGCGCATTATCCCACTTTCATGCCTGAAGGAGTTGGCTCACTCGGCCAGTTATCGCGATGCTTGCGTAGATTCTGGACTGCTTTGTCCAGCCAGGCCTGGGTATTACCCAGCGCCTTGAAGTCGAAGCTGTCCGATGTGCGGAATTCGAGAACTTCAACGCCCTTTTCACCCGGGACATAGGCATAGGGTACATCGGTACCGAGGAAAAATCCGTCGCCAGGGCCAAGTTCTTCTGTGCCGATCCTCAGGCTGCCGGCGACGATGAAATAGAGGCAATCGGCGCTGTGGCTATGGCGGGGTAGGGGATAACCGCTCTTGAACCAGACATAGGTCAGGCTCATTCCCGGGCGCTTGTACAGTAGCTTGACATCGCCGCCGGCACTGAAGCCTTCGGCCGTCAGCGTCTGGCCCATGTGCACATCCTCGGGCGAGGGCGGTTCCATCGTCTGGACCCCGGATTCCATATAGTCCTGCGCATCGCGCGCACGAAAAATTTCGAAAGGTGGAGCCTCATCGCTGGTGTGTGCTTCGGCCAATTTTTCTCTCCCGCAAGTTTCCTCAGGCAGCTAAACATATCACTGGAATATATTAAGCACTGCTAGTATCTCTGCCCGATGGAAGAGAATATTGGCACATTGCTGGCGCAGGTGTCACGCCTTTTGCGGCGGAGTTTCGACGCGCGCGCACGCGGCATCGGAGTGACCCGGCCGCAGTGGCAGGTGCTGAGCCTGTTGAAGCTGCGCGCAGGCAGCAATCAGGGAACCCTGGCCGAAATACTCGAAGTCGAACCGATCACGCTTGGCCGGATGATCGACCGGTTGCAGGAAGCCGGCCTCGTCGAACGCCGCGCAGACCCGGCGGACCGGCGTGCCTGGCGAATATTCTTGACCGGCATGGGAGAAGAGCTGGTCGATCAACTGGTTCCCGCCGCCCGCGAAACACTGGACGGGGCGATGGAAGGCGTGGACGAAATCGAGCTTGAAACGTTCCGTTCGGTTTTGGTGCGCATGCGCACCAATATGTCGCGCAAGTCACAGGCCGATCCCGCACTCGATGTCTGAATCAAATGCCGCCAGCGCCAATCTGCGTGCCGCTGCAACTCCGAGCATGGACGATCTGGAACAGGGCGACCGCGCCGTACTGGAGACCAATCATCGCGGGCTGGTGACTTTTGCCATCATGGCGGTCTCTCTTTGCCAGTTCTTCGATGCAACCATCGCCAATGTTGCGTTGCCCCACATGCGCGCTGCCCTGAGTGCGGGACCGGATCAGATCAGCTGGGTGCTGACCAGTTTCATCGTCGCCACTGCGATTGCGACTCCGCTCACCGGTTGGCTGTCCGATCGAATTGGATCGCGTAACCTGTTCCTGCTTTCCACCGTCATGTTTCTCGTCGCTTCCGCAGCGTGTGGCGCATCGACGACGCTTTCGGAAATGGTGGTTTTCCGGATCGTTCAGGGTATTTCAGCCGCCTTCATCGGCCCGATGACCCAGACCACCGTGTTCGACATCACACCGCCCAGCAAGCAGGCGATGGCGATGGCTGTGTTCGGCATGATGGTCATGGTCGCGCCAATCACCGGGCCGTGGGTCGGGGGGTACCTGACCCAATATCTCAGCTGGCGCTGGATCTACTATGTCAATTTGCCGATTGGCATACCTGCCCTGGCGATCTTGTGGTTCTATCTGCCCTCGCGCCAGATCGAGCGGAGGCGGTTCGACCTGTTCGGATTTTTCTCGATAGCTGTAGGGCTGGCCGCCATGCAGCTTGCGCTCGATCGTGGACAGGAAAAGGACTGGTTCGAAAGCTGGGAAATCATCATCGAGGCCGGCGTGGCTTTTTCCGCGTTCTGGATGTTTGTCATTCACACAATCAGTACGCCCAACCCGCTATTTCGAAAGGAAATATTTTCCAACTCTGCCTTTCTGATGGCTTTGGGCATGATGCTGCTGATGGGGGTGTCGGTGGTTGGCCTGTCTTCGGTCCTTCCCATGCTGTTTCAGACCATTTTTCATTTCCCGGTGATCGACAGCGGTCTGATGATGGCGCCGCGCGGCATTGGTGTGATGATTACGTCCTTTGCTTGCGGCCAGCTCGTACGGCGAATGGATTATCGATGGCTGATTGCCAGCGGTTATGTGATTGCCGCTGGCGGCATGTGGATGATGACGACCTGGACGATCGAGATGGACAAGTCGGTCATGTACCTCTCGATATTCGTCCAGGGGCTGGGGATGGGCATGCTGTTCTCGCCCATGAACCTCATGGCATTCGCGACCCTTCCACCGCAATTGCGGCCCGATGGCTCCGGGCTGATGTCGCTGTTCCGCAGCCTGGGGGGATCGGTGGGCATATCTCTAATCGTCACCCAACTTTCGCGGACCCAGCAGATTGTCCATGCCGACAGCGGCGCGCACATTACCGAAACCAGCTTTCCCAATATGGACTGGGCCGCTGCTATAGATCGTGTCGGGGGTATGGGACCCGGAGCCTTAGCCATGATCGACGGTGAAATCAGCCGCCAGGCAATGATGATCTCTTACCTCAACGTGTTTCACATGCTGACCTGGATGATGTTGATTTTCGCGCCCATTCCGTTCTTGCTCAAACGCCCTGTGCCCCAACGAGAGGCCGGCCGGCAGGCCGTGCTCGAATGAATGGGGCTGACATCGCGGGCGCGTTCGCCTAATCGCTTGCCCCGCAGGCCGAATTCTGGGATCGCGTCGGCAAAGGTGAGGAACTGACAGAGGCAGGTTTCGTGGGAAAAATAGTTGTTATTACTGGCGCCGGCATCGGTTTGGGCCGCGCCTTGTCGCGGCGATTTGCCGCCGACGGCGAAACCGTGATCATGCTGGGCCGCACCTTTTCGAAGGTGCAGGCACTTGCCGAGGAACTGGGCGATCCGCATTTCGCTGTCGAGTGCGACGTGCAAAGTCCGGATTCGGTTCGCAATGCCTTTGCGGAAATCGCCAGGCGCCATCCAAAGATCGACGTGCTGATCAACAATGCCGCGATCTATGAGCCCTTTTTTGTCAAGGATGCCACTGACGAGCAAATCCTTGCGCCCGTTCTGACCAATTTCGCGGGGCCGATTTTCACGTGCCGTGCGGCTATTCCGATGATGGAGCGGGGTGCGCAGATCATCAACGTCACCAGCGAATCGGTGGCGCTCGAATTTCCGATGTTGTCGATGTACATGAGCTCCAAGGCCGCGTTGGAACGATTCAGCCAGACTCTTCACCGCGAGCTCGATCCCGACGGTATCCGCGTCTCGGTGGTCCGCGCCGGCCCGATGTACGAGGAAGGCAAGGAAATGCAGGCCTGGGATCCGGCGGCGGCTGCGCAGTTCTATCAGCTGTGCCTCGCCAACGGCATTGACATGATGAAGCGCGGCATTTCGCAGGTTGCCTCGGTAACCGACGTGTTCCGTGCCATTCTCGATCTTCCACCCGATCTTCGCATCACTCACGTATCGCTTGAAGGACGCACACCATGACTACTCTTCCCGAAGCCAAGCTCTTTATCGACGGCCAGCTCTGCCAGGCCGAGGGCGGCAAGACCTACGATCTCATCGGTCCCTGGACCGGTCAGCCAATCGGCAAGGCGGCCGATGCCAGCGCGAACGATGTCGAACGCGCCATTGCCGCCGCGCGCCGCGCCTTCGACACTACCGACTGGGGTACGGTCGAAAACAAGGAAAACCGCCTCGCGCTGGTCAAGAAGCTGCGCGCCCTGTTCGAGCGCGAGAAGGACCGCATTGGCGAAATGGCGATCCAGGAAGCCGGCGCGGCGCGGGGCGCGGTGGGCCGCGCCCATGTCGCCATGGCGCTCGACGGCTGGGACGATTACATCAATGTCTTTCCGAAAGTGGCGTTCGAAAAGGACTATGGCAACAAGTTCGGCTTCGGCTACGAGAGCCACCGCGTCGCGGTTTACGAGCCGGTGGGCGTTGTCGCTGCGATCACGCCGTGGAACGTGCCGCTCTATGTCAACATCGGCAAGGTTGTCGCCGCGCTACTCGCGGGCTGCACGGTAATCCTCAAGCCCGCGCCCAACACGCCGCACGAAGGCGTGATCTTCGGCGAACTGGCCGCCGAAGCCGGTTTCCCGGCTGGCGTGCTGCAAGTGGTCTATGGCCAGGATCCGGCGCTGGTCGGCGAAATGCTGGTCAAGGACCCGCGCGTCGATCTCATCAGTTTCACCGGCTCGACCGCCGTCGGCAAGCGCATCATGGAGCAGGGCGCGGCAACGCTGAAGCGCGTGTTCCTCGAACTGGGCGGCAAGTCGGCCAAGATCGTGCTCGACGACGATCCCAATTTCGCCATGTCGGTGGCGACCACGGCACTGGTGTTCCACGCGGGGCAGGGCTGCGCGGTGCAGAGCCGCCTGCTGGTCCCCAAGAGCCGCTACGAAGAGGCCAAGGCCGTGCTTCAGCACACCTACGCCAGCATCGGCGACAACTGGGGCGACATCAACGAGCCGGAACACATCATGGGCCCGCTGGTCAACGCCAACCAGTACCAGCGCGTGCAGAATTATATCAAGCTCGGTCAGGAAGAGGGCGCGACTCTGTTTATCGGCGGCAAGACCCGGCCCGAAAAGAGCCCGGATGGGAAAGGCGGCGGCTATTTCGTCGAACCGACTGTGTTCACCGATGTCACCAACGACATGCGCATCGCGCAGGAGGAAATCTTCGGCCCGGTCCTTGTGGTCATTCCCTTCGAGGACGACGAGGACGCGATCCGCATTGCCAACGAAAGTTCCTATGGCCTTTCCGGCGGTGTCAACAGCGGCGATTTCAATCGTGCGCTGAAAGTCGCCAAGCGCATCCGCACAGGGTCGGTGGGCGTCAACAATGGCATGTGCATCGCCGGGGACATTCCCTTCGGCGGCTACAAGGCCAGCGGCATCGGTCGTGAATGGGGCGTTGAAGGGATCGAGGAATACCTCGAAACCAAGATGCTGGCCTGGCCCAACGTGCCGGCTGCTGCCTGAGGCGGCAATGGACGGGCTGGTGCGGCCTCCCAGTGTGCCACCGGTTGACGGCCATGCGCCGCCAGCCGGTGCGGAGGTGGCCCGCAACCTCAACGGGCAGAAGCTGGGCCGCAAAGGCAGGGATACGCGCCGGCGCATTCTCGAAGCCGCGGCCCAACTTCTGGCGGAAGGCGGCAACGAACCTATTTCGCTGAGTGCGATTGCGCGTCGTTGCTCGCTGGGCATGACGTCGCTTTATCTGTACTTTAATGACCTGACCGAGCTATTGCTGGCGCTGCTGCAACCGGTTGTCGATCAGGCGGGCCAGGAATTCTCCGAGCTGTTGAGCGGATCGTGGGACGACGAACGGCTGGCCGAGCATTGCCGCGCGTTTCTCGATGCCTATTATCAGTTCTGGTCGCGCAATGCGCATCTGTTGCATTTGCGCAATTCGATGGCCGATAGCGGCGATGAGCGCATGACCAAGGCGCGGGTACGGTCCAGCCAACCGCTGATCGGCTTCTTCGCCAGGCAGATGGGCGGCTGTCCGGACGACAAGAACAGCTATAGCTATGCCATGGCGACCGTGTTGACGACCGGGATGGAACGCACCGTAACAGTCGCTACCGATAGCCGGCTGACGGGCCTTTTCGGCCCGGATAGCGGCCATGCCGCAGAGCACTATCTCGAGCCGGAAGCGCGGCTGATGGAACTGGCGATCCGCGACACACGCGCGCGCGCCCGACTCTCCTGAATCCGCTTGCGGCGGTCAGTTCCGCGATCGCGGCAGACCCAGGCCCTTTTCGGCGATCATCGACCTGTGCACCTGGCTGGTGCCACCGTAGATCGTCGTGCCGTGGGCGTGGCGATAGGCCAGGTTGACTGCATCGGCCGCGCCCTTGCGTTTTGACAGCGACAGCGGCGCCGTCAGGTCGAGCAGGTCGCGCGAATCCTCGATGAACATCTCGGATGAGAACATCTTGGCCATCGGGCCATAGGCGCCGTTGCCCTTGCCATGCACTTGCGTCCAGTTCGCGCGAAAGGCGATCAGTTCCGAAGCCAGCACATTGGCATAGACCCGGGCCAGGCGGCTCTGCGCCTTGGGCGTGTCGATCAGCCGCTCGTTTCCGGCGACTCTGATTTCCTCGCAGAGTTCGATGGCGTTTTCCAGCATGGCCCGCTGCACCTTGGCGAAGCCGCCGCCGTGTTCCAGCTCAAGGCTCGCCGCCATGGTCCGCGCGCCGCCATTGATCTCGCCCAGCCGCCAGGAATCGGGGATGCGGACGTTGTCGTAGAAGGAAATGTTGGTGCGCTCGTCCATGAAGGTGTGGACGCCCTGGATGGTCACACCCTCGGCCTTCAGAGGCACGATGAACATGGTCAGGCCCTTGTGCTTGGGCAAGTCCGGATCGGTCCGGCACAGGATCAGCACATAATCGGTGAGGTTGGAGCCCGAAGTCCACATCTTGGTGCCATCGATCCGCCAGGAACCGTCTTCGAGTTGAGTCGCCTTGCAGGTCGCGGCGAAGACGTCTGATCCGCAGCCGGGCTCGGAATAGCCCAGCGAACAGATCGCATCGCCGCTCATGATCTTCGACAGCACGTCGCGTTTCAACTCGTCGGTTCCGAAACGGTGGATGATGAGCGCAACCATTTGCGCCACACCCGCCACCGGATTGTTCCAGCCTTCTTCCTCGAAGGCATCGCGCGCCGCGGTCACCTCGTAAGGACTGAGGCCGCGCCCGCCGACGTCCTTGGGCATCTGCAGATAGGCGAGGTTGGCCTCGACCAGCTGCTTGTGGATCACGGGATTGTGACCTTCCCACGAGAAGTGGAATTTCTCGCGCTGCTCGTCGGTGACGTTTCTGGCGAAGAAATCGTGGATTTCCTGTTGGATCAGGCGTGCATCGTCACCGAGGTCGAATTCGACCGGAATGTCGCCTGCATCCGGCAGGGTGGTTCGCTCGCCGGAATAGAGCCGCCGTCCTGCCTCGGCCAGCCAATCCTCCGGATCGCCCGCGGTAAGCGGCCAGGCCTTGGCGCGCAGGTTGAACAGATGAATGTCGTGTTCCAGCGTCAGGCCGATGCCGCCGAAAGTCTGGACCGCATGGCGTACGGTGCGGCCCGCCGCACGCGCCGCATACCAGATGGCCAGGCTTACTTGCGCCGCTGCGTTGCCGTCGCCGTCGGCGATCGAACGCATTGCCCGCCAGGCGAGGAACTTGGCAGAATCGATTTCGCAGATGAGATCGGCCATCGGATGCGACAGCGCCTGGAACGTACCGATCAGCACGCCGAAAGCCTTTCGCTCACCCGCATATTCAGCGGCCTGCATCAGCGCCGCGCGTGAGAGGCCCGACAGGGCGAGGCCCATCAGCAGCTTCCATTCCTCAATGCCGGCTGCGAATGTGGCCAGCGCGTCCGGGCCGCTCGCCAGCACGAATGAGGGAAGGGCGGCCAAGTCCAGTTCGGCGATCGGCGTCGAGGCCAGGTTCGCCTCGGCCAGGCGCGCTTCGGCGGGGACCGAAACAAGGATAATGTCGTTGCCCCGGCGCGCCACCACGGCATCGGCCACCAGCCCGCCGGCTACCCACTGCCGGCCCAGACCGGCGACATCCTGCATGGCCAAAGTCACGACCTTGCTTCCGGCAATGGCCTCGCCCAGAAGATCGTCAGGTCCGCCCAGCTGCGCCAGCAGTCGCAGGGCAACCAGCGCTTCGGCCAGCGGCCCGGAGGCGAGAGTGCGGCCGGCTTCTTCCATCAGCACACCGGCATCGAACAGGCCAAGCCCCAGCCCGCCTGCCTCTTCAGGCACGCGCAGGCCTAATGCGCCCAATTCGGCAAGACCCTGCCACAGCGCCGCATCGAAGCCACCGGGCAGCGCCGCGCGAACGCGGGCCGGCGAGCTGTTGTCATCAAGAAACCGCGCGAACATGTCGCGCATCATTTCCTGTTCTTCGGTGAGGTCGAAATTCATGGGCCGGCTATCCTCGCACTGGGCTGTTGCCCTGCCTCACCATGAGTGCCGCTGCGCCGCAACCCAAATCTGCACCCAATCGCGTCGACGATAGCCCAAAACGAAAACGGCGCCCCCGAAGGAGCGCCGTGATCGCTGTACTATTCGGGTTTGGTTTAGTCGGCCAGGCCGCCGAAGCGATACTTCAGGCGGACGCCCCACTGGCGGGGTTCGTCAACAGAGTATGAGATGAATCCATTGTTCGACTGATCGTTGATGTGGGTAAACATCTTCTCGTTCGTAACGTTGGTGATGTAGAAAGCAGCGTCGATCGGCATTCCACCGACGTCCTTCCAGTTGATGTTGATGTTTCCGAATGTGCGCTTCGGAAGAATGCCCGTGTTTACAGCACCCGGGGCATCGGCAACCGCGCGGAACGACGACATATGCACGATGGTGCCGCTAAGCGAAATCTTGCCGACGGATTCCGGTACGGGCAGGGTGAAGGTTACTGTTCCATTGAAAGCATGCGGCACGGAAAGCGGGATCGGGCTGTTCAATTGCAGCGGCCGAACGATCAACCCCAAACTGCTCAGATCCGGGAATGCAATATCCTTGAGTCTTGTGTGATTGTAGGAATAGGCCGCTTCAAGCTTGACCCAGTCAGCAGGTTCGATCTGCAAATCTGCTTCGATGCCATAGGTTTCCGAACTCTTGGCATTGATGATTGCCGTGGTTTGGATTGTTAGAGCGGCATTGTTGATACCGGCCTGAATCTGCTGACCGCGGAAATCGTTGTAGTATGCAGCAATGTTGAAGCGGCCCGGCACCGAACCGCGCCAGCTGGTCTTGGCGCCAATTTCGAAGAGGTCGACAGATTCCTTGTCATAGGCTTCGAGAAGGGGAGGCGCCGGAGGGACAACCGAACCTTGCCGATAACCGCGAGACCACTTGGCATAAGCAAGTACGTCGGATGTAGGCTTGTATTCGAGATTGATAGTCCATGTCGGCGCACTGGTTTTGGTGCTTGCTGTCAACAAACAGCGGCTCGTCCGGTTTTCGCGAGTGTTCGGGAAAGTCTGGCTGCCTTCGATCGGAATTGGTTGCCCAGTCGCCGGGTTCGTGAACCCGACAAAACCGCAGCCGAACGTGTTGTTCGCCCAATTGTTTGCAGGATTGAAGAACACCCGCCCGTTAATGTATTCCGCCCTTGTCTTGTCCTGCGTCCAACGCAGTCCCGCAGTGACCGAGAACTTGTCGCTCAGCTCATAAGTACCCTGCGCAAAGACCGCGATGCTCTCGTTCCACACCTTGTTGGCGCTGATCGTGGCACTGCTCGTACCGCCCGCGGTGCTGTTGCATTGGAAGAGATTGATATTGGTGCACCGCTGTGCGGTAGGCGACATGGTTCCGGTAAAATCCTTTGGGCTGCTCTTTTCGAAGTAGAAACCCGCCTGCCAATTAAACCGGTCACTTGTGCCGGTCAAACGTAATTCCTCAACCACTGCGCGCTGATTGGCTGTGAGTCCGAAATCTGGATTGGCGTTGATCGGAACGAATGAGAAATAATCGTTCTGAACGGTCGGAGTCGCCACGAGGGGAGAGTTGAGACCAAAGGCGTCAACGGCGTTGTTGCCTTTGATTTCCGAATATCCGAACAGATTAATCAAGGAAATCGAATCGCTGATCTTGAACTCGGTGCGATTGATGATCCGCAATTCCTCGAAGAAGGCTTCGCCGAATGGGTTCGATCCCGTGCCGGTCCAGAAATCACCAGTCGCTTGTTCCCTGGCAACCTGTGCTGATGCAAGGCCGGTGAAGTTCTTGTTCGCAAGTCCTGGGCTGGTGGTATCGTTGCATGCGGACGTAAGTCCTGTGGCGGTAATCGTCCTGGTAATGCACTTGATCAACGGAGTCGCCCCGCTGCTCTGGCTCTTCGAATAGGTGGCGATCAGGTAGTTTTCGATATCGGGGGTGATATCCCAAACGACGCTGCCGCGCAGGGCCAGGATGTCGATGCTGCCGAAATCGTCGTCGTGGAGCGGCTTGATGCCAATATTCTTGATATAGCCATCGCGCTTGTGGCGATCGATGCCAAGGCGGACGCGCAAGGTATCTGACAATGGCACGTTGAGCACGCCCTGGATGCGCCAGCGGTTCAGTGCGCCGGCAGTGCCTTCGATATATCCCTCAAAACTGTCTTTGGGCTTGACCGGGACCAGCAGCACTGCGCCGCCAGTTGTATTGCGACCAAACAGAGTGCCTTGCGGACCCTTCAGGACCTGTACGTTCTGCAGGTCGAACAGAGCGCCCGGGCTGGCGCCGTCGCCGCCCTGGCTCACACCATTACCACGTGGCGCAACGACTTCTGCAAAATAGGTGCCGACGGTTGCCGTCGTGCGCTGTTCCTGGGCAAAACCGCGAATGGTGTAGGTTGTCGTGTCATTGCCAAAACGGGTCTGCGCGTAGACGCCCGGCGTATATGTTGCGATGTCCTTGGCGCTCAGGATGTTATTGTTGTCCAGCTTTTCCTGACTGAATACCGTGATCGAGATCGGCACGTCCTGCAGGCGCTGTTCGGTGCGCTGTGCCGTAACTATTATGTCGCCGTTACTCTCGGCGTCCTCACTACCAGTTCCCTGGGCATAGGCCGGCAAGGCATATGACATGCTGAGCACGGTGGCGGCTAATAGCGCGGACTTGTGGATCAACTTCATCGAACATTCCTCCCGAAACATCGAAGGCGAGATAGCTTCGGTTCTTTAGAGCAGGAAGGAATATTTGTTTGGATGAGGTATTATTCCGCAGAGCGTGGCTTTAAAGTCACCTGCTTTTTGTAACAAAATAATAACAACAAAAGAAAAGGGGCGCCGATCCATCGATCGGCGCCCCCAAATGAGTCTTGAAAGTCTGCCTGGATCAGTCAGCCAGACCGCCAAACCGGTATTTGAGGCGGAAGCCCCACTGGCGCGGTTCGTCGACCGAGTAGGCGATGAGGCCGTTGGTCGACTGCTCGTTGATGTGAGTGAACATCTTTTCGTTGGTGATGTTGGTGACATAGAATGCTGCGTCGATCGGCATGCCGCCAACGTTCTTCCAGTTCACGTTCACATTGCCGAAAGTCCGCTTGGGCAGGATCCCGAAGCCGGTACCTGCAGTGCCATCGGCCACGGCGCGGAACGAGGACATGTGGACGAGAGTACCGCTGACCGAAACCTTTCCAACTGAATCCGGGAGCGGAAGCCTGAAGGTTACCGTACCGTTGAACGCATGCGGTACGGACAAGGGAATGGGCCCGCCCAGTTCCAGTTCGCGGACGATGAAACCGCGGCTGGTGAGGTCCGGGAAGACCGCGCTCTTGAGCTTGGTATGATTGTAGGAATAGGCAGCTTCGAGCCGCAGCCAATCGGCAGGCTCGACCATCACGTCCGCTTCGATGCCGTAAGTTTCGGACTTGCCGGCATTGATGATGGCCGTGGTCTGAACTGCAAGGTCCAGCGAACTGATGCCGGCCTGAATCTGCTGACCCCTGAAGTCGTTGTAGAAGGCTGCGATGTTGAAGCTGCCAGGAACCGATCCACGCCATTTGGTCTTGGCGCCGATTTCGAACAGGTCGACGGTTTCCTTGTCATAGGGTTCCAGTCCCGGAGGAGCAGCGACCATGACCGATCCCTGCCGATAGCCGCGTGACCATTTGCCGTAGACCATCACATCGGTGTTCGGCTTGTACTGAAGGTTGAGCGTCCAGGTCGGCGCGCTGGTTCTGGTTTCGGCGGATACCAGGCACTTGGTCAGCCTGTTCTCGGCCGTGTTGGCAAAGCGGATTGGCGTTCCCGGAGGACTGTCATTGATGCCGGGGAACCCGCATTCAAACGTGTTGTTGGCCCAGGCGTTCGCCGCATCGAACCGCACGCGGCCATTCGAGTACAAAGCCCTCGTCTTGTCCTGGGTCCAGCGGATACCGGCCGTCAGCGACAGCTTCTCGTTGAAGTCATAAGTGCCTTGTCCATAGATGCCGATCGAGGTGAACCAGATCTTGTTGGAACTGATGGTGCCACCCGTCGAATTAGCGCAACGGAACGTCAAAAGATCGGTGCAGCTGCCTGCCGTCACCGTGAACGTGCCAGTGAAGTCCATCGGGCTGCTGCGTTCGAAATAGGCGCCAGCCTGCCAGTTGAGGGCGCCATGAGTGCCGCTCAATCGCAGTTCCTCGACCACCGAGCGCTGATTGGCGGTCAGGCCATGGTCGGGGTTTGCCGCAATAGGAACAAACGAAAAGTAGCTGCTCTGGGCGTTGGGATCGGTACCGGTGCGGACATTGAGGCCAAAGGCATCGACCGCGTTGTTGCCCTTGAGCTCGGAATACCCAAAGATATTGGTCAAGGTTATGTCACCGATTGTAATCGCAGTGCGGTTGATGATCCGCAGTTCCTCGAAATAGGCCTCGCCTAGCGGGTTGGAGTTCGTGCCGGTCCACCAGTTTCCGGTCGCGGCCTCTCGTGAAGCCTGCAAGCTCGCAAGTCCGCCAAACGACAGCCGGCAGGTCGGCAGTCCGGTGCACCCGGCCGCGTCCGTAGTCGTGAAGACGTTCTTGATGAGCGGAATGGCGCCACTGCTCTTGGATTCCGAATAGCTGACAATGGTATAGTTCTCGATATCCGGCGTGATGTCCCAGACCAGGCTTCCGCGAAGCGCGAGGATATCGATGCTGCCCATATCCTTGTTGTGCTTGGCCGGAAGGCCGATGTTCTGGATGTAGCCGTCGCGTTTGTGCTTATCGACGCCCAGACGGACGCGCAATGTGTCGCTGAGGGGGACATTGAGCACGCCCTGGATGCGCCAGCGGTTGAGGTTGCCGGCAGTGCCCTCGACATAGCCCTCGAACCGGTCCTTGGGTTTAGCGGGAACCAGCAGCACGGCGCCGCCGGTGGTGTTCCGGCCGAACAGCGTGCCTTGCGGTCCCTTGAGTACCTGCACGTTCTGAAGGTCGAACAGCGAGCCCGGGCTGGCGCCATCGCCGCCCTGGCTGATGCCGTTGCCGCGCGGCGCGATGACTTCGGCGAAATAGGTGCCGACCGTGGCAGTCGTGCGCTGTTCCTGCGCAAAACCGCGGATCGTGTAGGTCGTCGTGTCATTGCCGAAACGGGTCTGGGCATAGACGCCCGGCGTATAGGTGGCGATGTCCTTGGCGTTCAGGATGTTGTTGTTGTCCAGCTTTTCCTGATTGAACACCGTGATCGAAATCGGCACGTCCTGCAGCCGTTCCTCGGTGCGTTGGGCCGTAACGATGATGTCACCGCTGCTTTCGGCGCCATCGCTGCCCTGGGCGTAGGCAGGCGCGCTAAGCGCCAGGCCCATTGCTGTGAAGCTCAGAGCAAAGCCCTTTGTAGTCTTGGTCATGGTTTTCCCTTCCCCTTGAGGACATATTGATTCTGCCAAGCGGAAAGTCAGGAAAAACAGACGCGGTTAGCGCGCCTATGCCCCTCCATTGGCCCATGTGTCCGGGCCTGAAACCTCCCGCGAGAGCCTCGCGCGCATTCGCGCAACTCCCGGCCAGCCCTGTCTAGCTGGAGAGTTATTAAAATGCAACAATACGAGGGAAAAGCCGCTGGAAGTTGCCCTTCTAGTCCTCGATTACATCGATAACCCGCTCCGGGCATGCCCGCGCGCCGCGCCTGGCGAGCTCTTCCTGGCCGGGGGGAACATCGAATTGCTCGATCGCAATGTAGCCCTCGTCATCGAGCGGATAGAGGCCGGGCGCAACGGCCCAGCAGCGGGCGTTGCCGGTGCAGCGTGGCTTGTCGATGCGGATCTTCATGGCACTCTCCGGGCAAATTCGTGTGCCGCTGGTCTGCCATCGAATGTCAGGGCTTGTCGATAGGCCATGGCGCTTGTTACGCGTTGGCGATGACCAACACCAGCCAGCCCGGCTATCGCCGCCGTATTCGCATCGAACCGCGCGACGGGGCCGTCGCCGCCATGCTGGAAGATGACATGCATTGCCTCGCCGTCATCCTGCGGCACGATGGGAAGCGAGTGATTTCGGTTGAATCAGAGACCCACCGCATGCCTTGGACAACTTGCCCGGGGGCGGCGGCCAAACTGGTGGAAACTTTCGCCGGGCTGCCTTTGGCTGAAGTCACTTCACGGCGCGACAAGAAACAGAACTGCACCCATCTTCACGACTTGGCCGTGCTTGCCGCTGCACACGCGCTGGACCGTGCTCCGCTGGAATACCGAATTTCGGCAAGCGATCCAGTTGGCGGCAGGCGACTGCTCGATCTGACGGGGAGCAATGGTCTGGATCTGCACTGGGACGAGCAGGACGGTGTCCTGGCCGTGCCCCCAAGCGCGGCAGGGATACCATTGATGGCTCTGCGCGAGTGGATTTCGTCCTTACCTGAGGAGCACCGCGAACCCGCGCGCCTGTTGCAGTGGGCGTCCTTGGTCGCACATGGGCGCACCATGCCGCTGGAAGATCAGTCTAACGCCGCGGAGCTGCCCCCCAATTGCTATACCTTCCAGCCTGCGCGCGCAGTGCTGGCCGACCGGGTGGGGGCACGGTACGACTTCAGCAACGGTTCGCGTGAACCGCTGTCGGAAATCGCAGACGGGGTTGTTGCGAGGCTTTGACGCGCCGGGTCTGGCTGTGTCCAGTCAGGCAGCGCTTGCTAACATTTCGACAATGCCAGCCGGGGCCTCTCCGCCGTTCAGGCACTGGCGGATCGCTTCGTCGATGCTGGCCAACAGTTCTTCGGTATCAACCTGATCTTCGACCCCGTGCACCATGCCGACGGCAAGCGGACGCTCGCCTTCGCCGACCGGGAGAAGGCGGGCAATCAGTTTGGCATTGGTGTTGCAGCCCGCAGGTCCTTCGACCCAACCCCGTTCATGACAGCCCTGCAGTCTGGAGGCCATTTCGCTCACCGCGAATTTGCGCTCATCGCTGGCTTCGGCATTGAGCCGGCGCACCATTCCATCGCGGCGCGGTTGCGGCACGGTCGAGAGCAGTAGCCAACCCGCTGCGCTGGTAGACATGGGTACCTGGACGCCGCCATAGAGCCCGCGCGTGTTTACCGGAGCGGTGCGAGGACCAGTCCGCCAGCTGACGATCTGAACGTTGAGCCCGGTCATGGCGAAAACGGCGACGGGCAAGCCGGTTTGTGCGACCAGACGGTCAGTGATGCGTACAAGGCTGCCGTCACGGACAATGCCAGTCTGTCCCGACCAGCCGAGCAGGGCAGCGCGTGGGGTAAGTGAATAGGTGCGCGAATAGGGATCCTTGTGGAGCAGCCCCAGTTCCACCAGGCTTGCCAGCAGTTCCGATGTCGAACTTTGGGGGCGTCCGTAGCGGCGCACGATGTCCATGACACTGGCTTCGCGGTTATCGTCGTCGAAGAAATCCAGTACCTCAATCACGCGCCGTGCGATCTTTGCCTTGTTGGGCTTGTCCCTGCTGCCGTTCGGCATGCGAATCTCCCACTTGTGAGTTAGTGTATATCGTATATTGTATCGCCGAGGCGATTTGTCAAGATGAAATGAGATCGCCTCTGCTATTGCTAACCGTCATTAGCTTTGCGTCGAACTTAGGCCGGACAAACTTCCCAAAAATGATTAGAATCCTTGAATGCCCGTAATGGACTACATGCTTGATCCACAGCGATTATGGCGCGGTGAACAGGCCTGGGATGCGCCGCTCGCGCTGGTCGTCCTGGATTCGGCAAGTCGCTATCCGGAAGAACCTGCTTTGCCCGCCTGTCCGCTGATAGGCCTGGGCGATCCCGGCCACCCGTTTGCCAAGCATACCGATTGCGTGATCGAAGCGCCCGTCACCCTGGAAGGATTGACGGGACAAGTGCTGAACAAGCCACACGCCGCTGCGGTCATAGTCGACTTGCTGCGCCTCATGCCCGGTCTCGACATGCAGCAGGGGCTGTCGGCAGAAAGTATGGCTTATGGCCTGCTTCAGGGTAGTGCAGAACACGCCGAATGGATGGCCGCGCAAGCACCGGGCGGAACGCATACCCAGGAAGGTCGCGTGGAAATTGCACGCGACGGGCGCCACATGAAAGTCATTCTGGATCGGGCTGAGCATGGCAATGCGATCGACCGGGTGATGCGCGATGCGCTACGCGAGGCGTTCGAACTTGCTTCGCTCGATCCCGAAATCGAACAGGTGTCGCTGAGGGGCGAGGGGCGGACGTTCTGCCTTGGCGCAGATCTTGTGGAATTCGGGACAACGACGGATCCCGCGACGGCCCATGCCATCCGCGCGCGTACGCTGCCCGCGCGCTGGGCGGCGCAATGCGCCGGCAAGCTCGACGTGCACGTTCAGGGCGGCTGCGTGGGTGCGGGACTTGAGATTGCCGCCTTCGCTCATCGGATGACAGCATCGCCAGGGGCATGGTTCCAGCTGCCCGAACTGGCCATGGGAATCCTGCCGGGGGCGGGGGGCTGCGTGTCGCTTAGCCGGAGGATCGGCCGTCAGCGGACGGCGTTGATGGTCCTTTCGGGAAAGCGGATTTCGGCAAAACAGGCGCTAGACTGGAGGCTGGTCGATGCGATCGTGGATCACCCGCCCGGCCACTAGCGTCATTTGCACATTGCCGGACGCCGGATTGTCGCGAGCGGAGTTCCAGGGCCTGTCGAGCAGGACCAGATCGGCAGGCTCGCCGGGCGCGACGCAACGCTGGAGGGCAAGGTCGCCGGGGTCGGCCAGGTAAAGCGCCAGCGCCTGTTCGGGCGATATCGCTTCATCGCCGCCCAGAATCCGGCCTTCGCGAGTGGTTCGCGCGACGGCGGCATGTATGGCGTGCCAGGAATCGGCGCTGGCGAACGGAGCGTCGCTTCCGCCCGCAAGGACAATTCCAGCCTGTCTTAGACTGGCGATCCGGTAGAGATCGCCGCGATGCCGTTCTTCGACATCGATCAGATAGCGATCGCCCCGCTCCAGGACGAAATGGGGCTGCACGCATACCGCAATGCCGAGATCGGCAAGGCGCAGTGCATGATCGGTTGACGTTACTGATGCGTGTTCCACGCGGTCTCCCGGCAAGACGCCTTCTTCCTCGAACACGGCCAGTGTGAAGACCAGTTCGACTTCGCTGACACAGTGCACGGCGACCGGCCGCTGTTGCCTGTGGGCAGCGGCGATGAAAGCACAGGCTTCATCGAAGGAGGGAAGGGCCATCTCGTGCAGATGAAGCTTGGCCGGGCCGAGCGTCCATTCGCCCGCCGCCTCGGTCAGTTGCAGCGTTCCGGCCAGGTGGCAGCGCTGGACAAGTGCGCCCCGGGCAATCTGGCGGTCGAAATGGGCCGCCATTGCGGGATCGTTGCGTGGCGACATGTCCGTGATGCCGGTGATTCCGAAGCACGCCAGTTGCACCGATATTTCGGAAAAATCGGGCGGTTCGCTGCCGAGCGCTTCGCGCAGCCACTGGTCTTCGTCGAACAGGCGGCCGGTGAAGCGCTGGCCCTGGCGCTCAAGTCCTCGCGGCGGCTCGGCCCTTGCGAGGAGAGCGTCCAGCGCCGGGCTATTAAGCAACCACATGCGCCCCGAACGGTGCTGGATACGCAGGGGACGATGCGGTACGATCCGGTCGAGCTCGTGCGCCGTTGGCAGTCCCATGACGCTTTCATGATAGCCGATGCCGCGCAACCAGCCGGCTCCGGGCGGCGTCAACAGGGCGAGGGCGAGGGCGGCCTCGTCCTCGACATCGGGCGGGCCGCACCAGACCGAACTCGCCCGCGCGGCCAAACCGGCGAGATGGATGTGATGATCATGCAGGCCGGGGAGAAGGGCCGCACCCTGGGCGTCAACCAGCGGGCCGCTCATTGTTGCGAGCGCCCCGGGCGGCGCCAGGCAAACGATCCTGCCCTGGTCGATATGCACGTCGGCCAGGCCATGGCCCCAGACTTCGGCGTTGCGAATCAACATGGCAGCCAGGCCGCGGTGTCGGCGCCAACGGACCGGACGGGGGCCAGCAGTTTGCGCCTGGGCACTTCCGGAAAGAATTCGCCAACGGATTGCGCCCACATGCGAAGGTCGGCGGCGAGCCCGGCAGGATCGTGTTGGCGTTCCTCATCCAGCGCCTGGGCGGCAATCGCGCTCATGGCGAA
Source organism: Novosphingobium sp. (assembly GCA_050248535.1). GTDB lineage: Bacteria > Pseudomonadota > Alphaproteobacteria > Sphingomonadales > Sphingomonadaceae > Novosphingobium. The sequence goes on along the minus strand of JBFWSE010000022.1, from coordinate 21,632 downwards.
ACCGATGCGCTGGGCTGTGCCACTCTTGTAGGTACGCCAGCCTTCAAGCGCGGCGGCGATGCCGGTGAGGGGGTCGGGCAGGGCGTCGCCAACAAAGCCTATTTTCCCTGACGCTTTTTTCATGGCTCTTGTCAGTCCGGCGGCGACGCCGCAGTCGTGACCGATTCCGGCCCAGGAGGCCGCTTCGCCACTCGCGCCGTGGCCGGTGACAGTCAACCAAACCAGCCCGGGCGTTTCGCGTACCAGGGCATCAGCATCCACGCCCAGGTGCTGCAAGGCCCTCACCCGAGAACTCTCTATGACGAAGTCGGCGCGCCGGATGAGGGCAATCAGCCTGTCCCGCTCCGCCGGATCGGTGAGATTTGCAACGATATTGGCCTTGCCCTGGTTGATCAGGCCGAACGTTGCCGGATCGTCGCGGCGGATGAGATCGGGCCGGTTATGGCTCTCGACCTTGACGACGTCGGCTCCGGCCAGCCACAGCAAGTGCCCGGCGAGCGGGCCAGCCCAGATTGCCGAGAGATCGATGACGAGCGGCCGGTGGCCGGAATCGCGGTTGCGATGCGGACCCGTCGCGAGAATTTCGATCGGCGGGTTGGCTGGGGTCTCGTCGACCGCGGCGACCGGCAGTCCGAGCAGCCTGCCGCGTTCAAGCAGGTCGGCGCAGTCGTGTTCCCGCGCAGCAGCGGCGATGGCCTCGTTGCTCGAAAAGTCGAGCCCTTCGTCCATGAACAGCGCCGGCAGCATGGCCCGGTCTTCGTCGCGCAGGATCGTAAGGCAAAACCAGGCATTGTCGCGCGTTGCCAGAATGCGGCTGCCGCCCGGGCCGGCTGAAATGGGTCCCCGGATGACGAAGCGGTTGTTAGAGCCGCGCTCACCGACCAGAGTCGATCCTGCGATGGCCGCGATGCGGGCCGAACCGGTTTCCTCGGCAAGCAGAGCCAGCTTGCGGTCCGCCCAGCTGCTGAGCGGAATGCGGAACGGCCTATTCGCCAAGGAGGCGCTTGACCTCGCGGCGGAGCAATTTGCCCATTTCGTTGTAGGGCAGTTCCTTGACGAAATGGACCTTGTCGGGAACCCGGCTCGATCGCAGGCGCGCGCGGATCAGTTCCTTGATCTCGTCCTCGGCAGGTTCAAGATGGCCATCGTGCAGCACCAGCGCCACACCCACCGCTTCGCCCCATTCGACCGAAGGAATGGCCGTGGCGCAGGCATCGGCGATGGCCGGGTGGGTGAGCAGCACGTCTTCGATCTCGCCCGGCGACATATTCTCGCCGCCGCGCACAATGACGTCGTCGGCCCGGCCGGACAGGAAGATGTAGCCGTCCTCGTCCATGTAGCCGGCGTCGCGCGTAGCGAACCAGCCATCGGCAGTGAGAGCGCTCTTTTCCTTGTATTCGCCTGAAACTTGCTCACCGCGCACATAGATCTCGCCATGTTCGCCGGGCCCCAGGACATTACCGTCCTCGTCGCGCACTTCGATTTCGACCGTCGGCAAGGGCTGGCCGAGCGAAGTAAGCCGCGCGCGCACCTTGGGGTCGTCCGAGGCAAGCGCCTCGCGGTGATCGTCGGGGCCAAGCAAGGCGATGGTCGAGCTGGTCTCGGTCAGACCATAGGCATTGGTGAAACCGGTATGCGGAAAGCGCGCCATGGCCTTTTGAATGACTTCGAGCGGCATCTTGCCGCCGCCATAGGCCACCGCGCGCAGCGAGGAGACGTTCGCCGCATGGCCGTTTTCCATCGCCGCGACAATGCGGGTCATCATGGTCGGCACCACAAAGGCATTTGTGATCCGCTCGGCAGCAACCAGTTCCAACCAGCCCTCGGGCGAGAAATTGGGCAACATGACGATCCGGCGCTGGGCGTAGATCGAGCTCATCAGGGCCGAAATCCCGGCGATATGATAGGGCGGGACGACAACCAGTGCGGCGTCGTCCTCATCGGCGCTGGCGAATTCGACCGAGCCGAGAATGTAACCCAGCAGATTGGAGTGGCGCAGGATAGCGGCCTTGGGCGCCGCGGTCGTGCCGCTGGTAAACAGCTGGACGGCAATACCTTCGCCCAGATCGTAGAGCGCGTCCTCATCGATCGTTGCGGCCTGCGCGCTCGCGACGAAGTCCGCCCGCGCATAGGTCGTGTGGCCCTGGCTCCCGGCGATCCGGCCCACGCGGCTCTCGTCGCCCACGACCAGCGAGGGGGCGATCCGCTCAAGCAGTGCAGCCAGGTCCGTGTCGGCGAGGCGGTAGTTTAGCGGGCAGTAAGGCACGCCCGCCAGCGCTGCACCGAACAGGGCGATGACCGCAGCCTCGCTCGATTCATCGAGCAGCGCGACATGCGTTGCCCCGCTGGCGTGGATCACTTCCACCGCTCCGCGCGCCGCAGTCAGCAGGTCGCCATAAGTCCAGCGTTTGCCGTCGCAAACCAGACCGACGCGATCGGGGGCGGCCTCGGCCGCCATTTCGAGGAGCAGGGCGATGTTCATGGTTTAGTCGGAAGCAGGCAGCGGTTTTGCATCCTTGACGACAAGCGCCACGCCATCGACCGACAGCGAGCCCTTGCCCGGCTTGACGCAGAGCAGTTCGTAAGCGCCGTCGGCATCGACATAGCGCTTGCCCATCAGAGTGCCGGCGGAAAAGTCGGCGGAAAGATCGGCCGGGCTATCGGGCTTGGCTTCGCCCATCGGCGCGCCGCCGCATTCGATCTGGCCGCCGCCGGTGCGGATGACCATCACTTCGGTGTCGCAGGCGGCGCTCTTCAAACGGGTACCGGGTTTCATCTTGCCAATTCCTCTGTCGTGGCCATTTCAGGCGATTGCACCGGCGGCCTTTAGGCTTTCGATCCGCTCCCAATCAAGACCATGTTCGAGCAGTATCTGTTCGGTGTGTTCAAAGGCCTCGGGCGCGCGAGGCGTAGAGGCCGGCTCGCCGTTGAACTGAACCGGACCGCGCACCACTTTCAACGGCTCGGATCCATCGATCGGGTCTATGTGATAGAAGGCGTCATTTGCAATGGCCTGCGGATCGTCGCCGAGGTCGAGAAAGCTCTGCACCGCCGCCCACTGGCCCTTCATCGTCTTCAGGTGCTCGCGCCAGTAGTCGAATGGCTTGGCAGCGAAGGCCTCGGTAATCATTTCACTGACCAGCGCGCTGTTTTCCGTGAGCTTTACGCCACTATCGAAGCGCGGGTCTTCCGCCGCCTCGGGCAGGCCCAGGTGAATGAAGGTGTCCTTGATGTAGTGATCGGGCACCATCATGAACAGGCTGATCGCCCGCCCGTCCAATGTGGCGAAGTGCCCCATGAACGGGTTCCAGGCGGACCCGCCGGCCTGGGGCAGGCCCACCCGCATCTGCTGTCCGCTGTGCAGGTAAGGCGCGATCACCATGCCCGACATCCACATGGCGGTGGACAGTAGCGAGACATCGACTTCGGTTGCCTCACCCGTGCGTTCACGATGGAAAAGCGCACCGGCGATCCCACCGGCCAGGTACATGCCTGCCTGCGAATCGCCCATGCCGCCGATGCCCATGGTCATCGGGATGTCATATTCCTGGGGCGTCAGCGCATGGGCGACACCGCTGTGGATGTAGAAGGCGGTGGCGTCGAAGCCGCCACGATCACGATCCTCGCCCTTGTTTCCATAGCCGCTGCCGCGGGCATAGATGATGTCCGGATTGACCGCGCGAATGTGTTCCAGGTCGATCTTCAGCTTCTGGCGGGCGGCGGGCAGGTAGTTGGTCAGGAAGACGTCGGCGTCCTTGCTCAACTCGTAGATCAGCTGCTGCCCCTCTGCGGTACCGACATCGATGCCGATGCTGCGCTTGCCCTTGTTGGGGTGCTGGATCATCGGGTTGACCACGGGATCGAAGGTGACGCCGGCGATTTGCCGCATGCCCCGCTGCGCGTCGCCGCGCACCGGGTGCTCCACCTTGATCACGTCCGCACCCCATTCCGCCAGGACTGCGCCGGTGGCGGGGACGAAGACGAACTGGGCGACTTCGACGACCTTGATGCCCTTCATTATCTGGGTCACCGATCGAACTCCCTCTCCCCGTCAGCCGTCAGGCGATCGCGCCCTTGGCCTTGAGTTCCTCGATCCGGTCCCACTCGATGCCCATTTCCATCAGCACGATCTCGGTATGCTCGCTGGCTTGGGGCGCGCGGGTGGTTTCGAGCGGTTCGCCGTTCCATTGCACCGGGCCGCGCACGAGCCGCAGCGGCGCGCCGCCATCGGCGCCCTCGACTTCGATGATCATGTCGTTGGCGATCGTTTGGTCGTCGGTTAGCAGGTCACGCACGGTCTGGATCGGCGCCCACTGGCCTTTCATCGTCTTGAGCTTCTGGCGCCAATAGGCGAACGGCTTCTTCGAAAATGAGTCGGCAATATAGCCGCCGGCGATGTGGGCGTTTTCGAACAGTTTGAGCGGCTCGGAAAAACGGGGATCGTCGGCCAGTTCGGGCAAGTCAAGGTGTTCGAAAGTGTCCCGGATGATGTTCGAAGGGCTGAGGATGCACAGGTTGATCCAGCCTCCGTCCGAAGTGCGGAAGTTGCCCATGAACGGATTGACGCCCGAGCTGCCCGACTTGGGCATGGCGTTGGGGCTGTACTGATCGGTCTCCATTACCTGGGCGAGCAGCGCGCCCTGGGCCCACCAGGCCGAGGACAACAGCGAGACGTCCATCTCGACCGCTTCGCCAGTGTTCTTGCGGTGGAAAAGCGCGGCCGAAATGCCGCCGGCAATGAACATGCCACCGATGGAATCGCCAAAAGCCGGCATGCCCTGGCCAAGCGGCCCGTCGAGTTCGGCGGGGCTCATGGCGTGGGCGATGCCGCTGCGGGACCAGAAACAGGTGCCGTCGAAGCCGCCGACCTCGCGCTCGGGCCCCTTGTTGCCCAGGGCAGAGCCGCGGGCATAGATGATATCGGGATTGATCGCACGGATATGCTCGACGTCGAACTTGTTCTTCTGGCGAACCTGGGGGAGATAGTTGGTCAGGAAGACATCGGCGGTCTTGGCCAGTTCGTAGAGCACTTCCTGTCCTTCGGGGGTGGCAAGGTCGATGCCGATGGAACGCTTGCCGCGGTTCGGGTGCTCGATCAGCGTGTGGCGCAACGGGTCGAGCTTGACCCCGCCCATGTTGAGGAACCCGCGCTGGGTATCGCCGCGCACCGGATGTTCCACCTTGATCACATCAGCGCCCCAATCGGCGAGGATTGCGCCCGCTGCCGGCGTGAATGTGAACTGCGCCACTTCGAGAATGCGCACGCCTTGCATAACCTTAGTCGCCATGATTCCCAAGTTTCCTCTTCTTTGGATTTCGTTTTTGCTCGTTAGCATCTGGTGTGCCCGGCGTCCTGCGCGGAATCGCCTAGGGGATCAACCTTTCTGCTATCGCAGAGACGATAGGGCGCTTGGGCAGGTGTTACGATTCAGTTTCAATCCACAGATTTTGCAGTTGCAATAAATGCGCTAATTATTGCATATTACGCAATTGCAACCTAGGTAAGCAATTCCTATCTGGCGAGCATTGAGGGAAGCCTGCCTTTCCCGCTCACGGAGATATATATGTCGAAATTCGTTCCCCTTGCTCTTCTTGCCACTGTCGCCACGCTTGCCGTGGTCCCTTCGGTGGTTTTCGCCGCCGAAACCAATCAGCAAGTGCGCGAAAGCAGCGAAGCTGTTGCGGCAGCGCCTGTCGCCGCTACCGCCGGTCGAATGGTCTATGGCCCCGACGGCAACCGCATTGCCGCGGTCTATCGTGTTCGTTCGAACGGCGACGCCGAACTGATCCTCAACAGCAAGCTGGTGACGGTTCCCGCCGCCACACTTTCGCTGGTCGATGGCAAGCTGGCCACCAGCCTGACCAAGAAAGAATTGAACCGCCGCTGACCCCATCCCCCTCCTAGCGGTGGACCATGAAGGGCGGCGCTTCGGCGTCGCCCTTTTTTTCACTATCCAACGTTGCGATAAAGCCGATCGAGGTAAGCCTTGAATGTTTCGAGCTCCTCGACGGAAAATCCCTTGAACACCCGGTCTTCCCCGCTGCGGGCGACTTCGGCCAATTTTTCAAGCAGAGGTTCGGCCGCTTGCGTGATATAGACGGCACGGGCGCGCCGGTCATCGTGCCGTTCGCGCCTTTCGAGCAGGCCGTCGGCGCACAACCGGTCAATCAGCCGGCCGGCTGAGGCTTCCGACATGTCAAGCGCTTCGGCTATGCTCCGTTGGGTAGCGCCGGGCTGGCGGGCGACGACGACAATCATCGTCCATTGCGACCGGGTGATGTTATGGGCCGCCACCATCCGATCGAATTGATTGCGGAACATGCGCGTGATTACGGTGAGCTTGAGGCCGATATCGCGCCTCAATTCGTGCTCGTACTCGGCCTTGTCCCCTTCACCCATGCAGCGTCCTCCGCGCAATCCCCAAAGGAGTCATAGCGCGGTAACGCTCGCATTGCACTCGCCAAATTGGCGTGGCCCGCCCAGTAATGGGACGGCGCGGATTTCAGACCCGCTCGATGATAATGGCGGGGGCCATGCCACCAGCGGCGCACATGGTGATAAGGCCATAGCGGCCACCCGTGCGCTCCAGTTCGTCGAGCGCAGTGCCGATGAGGATTGCGCCGGTGCCGGCAATCGGGTGGCCCAGGGCGATCGATCCGCCATTGGGATTCACCTTGGTGCGGTCGAGATCGAGATCGCGTATGAATTTCTCCGCGACAACGGCGAAGGCCTCGTTGATTTCCCAGACGTCGATATCGTCCTTTGTCAGCCCGGCACGGGCCAGGACCTTCTTGGCCGCAGGCACCGGCGCATTGAGCATGAGTGTGGGGCAATCGCCGATTTCGGCCATGGCGACGATGCGCCCGCGCGGCGTAAGGCCATTGCGCTTGGCATAGGCTTCGGTGGCAAGCAGCACTGCCGCTGCACCATCGACCACACCCGACGAAATGCCGACGTGATGGATCGGCTTGATATCGACATCGGGATAGACCTGATTGATCAGCTGGCGATAGGTCTTCTGACCCTCAGCCGAAGGCATATCGAGGAACATCTCGAAAGCGGGCTTGAGCTGGGCGAGGCCTTCGAGCGTGGTGTCGGGGCGGGGATATTCCTCGTGATCGAGGATGACATTGCCCGCATCGTCGCGCACCACCATGGTCGACTTGGCGAAGCGCCCTTCGGCCAGCGCAATAGCCGCGCGCTTCTGGCTTTCCAGCCCGAATTGTTCGAGCTCCTCGCGGCCGATCCCCTCGATGGCGGCAATAGCATCGGCGCAGACGCCCTGGTTCGACTGCGGGTGCTTGGCCTGGAGCCGCGGGTTCTTGGTGCCCATGCCGCCGCCGCCCAGCCCGGCCTTGTGCATTTCCATGCCGTACCAGTTGACGTAGCTCATCATTTCCATGCCGCCGGCTATGGCGCAATCGTGCGCGCCGGCCTTGATCATGGCCGCGGCGAAATTGGTGCAGGTGATCGAGGAGCCGCAGAACCGGTTGAGCGTCACGCCGCCCGCCTTGACGTCATAGCCCGCATCGAGCGCGGCGTTGCGGCCGATATCGCCCGCCTGAAGCCCCATCGCACCCGAAACGCCCCAGATCACGTCGTCGACTTCGGCTGTGTTCAGGTTGTTGCGATCGCGCAACTCGGCCAGCACCGCGGCGGACAAATGCTCAGGATGCATGGTCGAAAGCGCGCCTTTGCCCATCTTGCCGATGCTGCGCGGCGTGCGGACGGTATCGATGATATAGGCTTCGGTCACGGTCGATCTCCTGGAATCTGTGATTGCGCGCGCTCATGCTGGGCTTGCGCGGGAATTGCAATTGTTATTGGCCAATATGGGTACCGCCCGTGCGATTGGCCAGGCTGTACCCATAGCCCGCCCAGGACGCTGTATACTCCAGCTAAGCGGCACGACGAAGAGTCCGTGCCGCCGGCATCCTGCACCGTCCCTGCCGGTATTCTGCCAAGTCATCGATGCCGCGCAACTAGAACACGGACCGGTGAGCCAAGAAGCAATGCCAGGACCCTTGACGGCATTGGCCATCCGGTGAAGGGGGGCGGCTCGACGAAAGGGCGTTTGGTGATGAAGGCGGATATTGGCACGGTGGAGTCAGGCGGCAGTTCTGCCTTTGCTCCGTTGCGCGAGCCGACCTTCCGGCGGATCTGGACGGCCAGCCTGTTTTCCAGCTTCGGCCAGCTAATTCTTGGTGTCGGCGCAGCCTGGGAAATGACGCGCCTGACCAGTTCGCCGAGTATGGTTGCGCTGGTGCAGACCGCGATGATGTTGCCGCTGATGCTGGTTGCATTGCCTGCAGGCGCGGTTGCCGACATGTTCGACCGGCGCAAGATTGCGCTTACGGGGCTCGGTTTTTCCATCGCTGCGGCCGCCGCGCTGACTGCGATCGCTTTTTTTGGTTATACCACGCCCTGGACTCTTCTGTTGTTCTGCGTGCTGATCGGCGGCGGAGTCGCGCTTTATTCGCCTGCGTGGCAGGCTTCAATCGGTGAGCAGGTTTCGGAGATACATCTGCCCGCTGCCATCGCGTTGGGCACTATCAGCTACAACGTGGCGCGCTCGATCGGTCCGGCGCTGGGCGCGATCATTCTTGCGGCATTTGGCGCTCAGGCAGCATTTGCCATAACCGCCGTCTTCTATGTGCCGCTGTGGCTGGCTTTCTTCGCCTGGCAGAGAAAACATGTGCCCTCGCGGCTGCCGCCTGAGCGGATCGACCGCGCTATCGCTTCGGGCGGCCGATACGCGCGCCACTCGCCGCCGATCCGGACGGTGATGACTCGCGCATTGCTGTTCAGCATGGCGAGCGCATCGACCGCGGCGCTTGCGCCGCTAATTGCGAAGGACTTGCTCGGCGGCAACGCGCTGGTATTCGGTGCGTTGCTTTGCGCACAAGGGATCGGTGCTGTGATAGGCGCCTATTTCATGCACGACTTGCGCTCGCGCATGAGCACGGAGTGGATCGTGCGTTGGTGCACTTGCATCACTGCGCTCGCGCTGGTGATAACCGGGCTCAGCCGCTCGATTCCGTTGACATGCGCTGCATTGTTTTTTGCTGGCGGCTGCAATATCGTTAGCTATGCTCAGCTCAATGTCAGTGTGCAGCTTTCTGCCCCGCGTTGGGTAACTGCGCGTGCATTGTCGCTCTATTCGGCTTCGCTCACTGGCGGGATCGCCATTGGCGCCTGGTTCTGGGGCAGGATCGCGGGCTGGCAGGACGTGACTTTCGCCATAGTTGCTTCGGCTGCCGCTGTCGCCGCCACACTGATTCTGGGGTGGCTGTTGCCATTGCCAAGAGTCGAAGATGAAGACACGACATCGGTCGATATTGGCGCCGAACCCGAAGTGGGAATGGCGCTGACAATGCGTTCTGGGCCGGTGGTGGTCGAAGTCGAATACGATGTCGATCCCGACCAGGCGCGCGAATTCTATGGCGTGATGATGGAAGTGGAAAAGTTGCGCAAACGCATTGGCGGCTTCGATTGGTCGATCTCACGGGATATCGCCAATCCGTCGATCTGGGTGGAGCGGTATCACTGCCCCACGTGGGGCGACTATATGCGCATGCGCGACCGATACACTCAGGCCGATCTGGCAATCCAGGAGCAGGCGGACAGTTTCAATCGCACGGGGCAGGGAAGGCGGGTCCGTCGACGGTTGGAGCGGCCATACGGCTCGGTCCGCTGGAAGGACAATTCGCCCGATTTCTACAAAGGAACGGTTGATTTTATCGGGCCCTAGTGGCCGTGACATTCCTGCAACAAATCACAGAATTGTTGGCGATCGCCGTCCAATCGCGTTGATGCAGTGCGTCGTTTCGTGCCAATGTCCGCGCGGACCGCCGGTAAGGCGCAAGGGAGGAATCCAATGAAGCAAGTATCTTTGCGAAGCATGACGTCCATTTTCGGACTGCTGGGCTTCATCGCACTCGCGCCCGCACCAGCTCTGGCCCAGGGCAGCGACGAGGGCGCGGACAGCGGCGAAATCATCGTGACCGCCCAGCGCCGAGATGAAAAGCAGGTCGATGTGCCGATCACGATCACGTCGATCAGTGCGCAGCAATTGCAAACAGCGAACGTGCAGGATCTCCCCGACATCGTAAAAGTGACGCCCGGCCTGCGTTTTGACAATGCTGGCGCCTATTTCCAGCCGACGATTCGCGGCGTCGGGACGCCAGTGGTGACCTCCGGCGGCGGCAGCAATGTCGGCATTTATGTCGACAATTTCTATATTCCGAACATCCTTGCTGCTGACTTCAAGTTGATGAAGGTCAAGAGCATATCTGTGCTAAAGGGGCCTCAAGGCACGCTGTTCGGCCATAATACCACTGGCGGCGCCATTCAGTTGACGACTGCCGAACCAAGCAATGAACCTGCTTTCGAAGGCAAGGTTTCTTATGGCCGATTCAACGAGTTCACCATGCAGGCCTATGCCACCGCGGGGCTGGGTGACCGGATAGCCTTCGATATCGAGGGCATGTATTCGCGTGGCGATGGTTGGCGCACCAATATCAGCAATAACCAGCGCGTGGGAGACTGGCGGAGCTGGTCGGTTCGGGCCGGACTCAAGTTCGAGCTCAGCGATGCTGTTTCGGTGCTGCTGCGCTATCAGCACAGCGACGTGAACGATCCCGATCCCTTGCTGACGTCTACCTATGTCGACCCCGTATTCGGTTCTGGCGCCCCGATCTTCGCGTTGCCGAGCGAAGTGACTTTCGACAAGAATGAGATCGCGTCCGGCTCGAATCCGGAAGATCAGGAATTCCTGCGGATCAAGAGCGATGTATGGCAAGGTACGATCAAGGCCGACCTCGGCTTTGCCAATCTCGCTTCTTACACGCAGTTCCGCAAGGAAAACACGGATTCCAATATTGAAATAGATTATTCCGGGTCGCATGTTTTTGAATTGCGGTTACCCAATGGTAACAAGACCTTTACTCAAGAACTCCTGCTAACCTCCAAGCAAGGCAGCAGGCTGCAATGGACAGCCGGTTTCTATTATTTCCAGAATGAGGACATTTACACCACGTTTTTCAGCGACGTTGGTGTTGCCGTGCTAACGGCTTCAGACCCGGTTCCTGTTGTAGCCACGCCAGGATTTCCGATGTTCGGTGTGGCATTCAATCCACCGTTCAGGATCGGCGGGTCGGGAACCAAGGTGAAAGCCGTCGCTGGCTATTTCGATATGACCTACGAGCTTACACCGCAGCTTTTCCTGACTGCCGGCGCGCGCTATTCGCATAATAGCGTGACCGACGCCTATTTTAACGGCTTTTTCGATCCGAGCGGCGCTGCTCCTGGAGATCCGACCTATAAGCGCCCGTTGGCCAGTATATCAGGTAACAAGCTTACACCGCGCGCGGTGTTGCGCTACAAGCCGAACGATCAGTCGAGCATTTATGCATCGTTCACCCAGGGCTTTAAGTCTGCGATTATCGATGCGGGCGGTACTTGTCAGAACCCGATCAATCTGCCGACTCCTGAAAACCCAACCGGAGCAGGGTTCGTTTGCAGCAATATCAAGCCAGAGAAAATCAACGCCTTCGAAATCGGATACAAATACAATGATCGCAGGCTATCGGTTGAGCTCTCGGGCTTCTACTATGACTACAAGAACCTGCAGGTTTCGGTCTATCTTGCCGGCCGCGCCAACATCGTCAACGCAGCGACCTCAAAGATCTACGGTCTCGACGGCCAGTTGAGCTATCGCGTCAACGACAACTTCCAGTTCAATCTGGGTGCTGCCTGGACTCATGCCCGTTATACCGATTTCCCTGGCGCGCCGGTCTATTCGAAATGTACAACGTTCCCCGGCTGTTTCGGCGGAATTGGCGGCACGACCTTTGAGGTTGTGCCTACCAACATAAAAGACGGCACCATGCAGCGTGCACCTGCGTTCACTGGCAATATCGGGGCACGCTATGCGACTGACCTAGCCGGTGGCCAGTTGGCGCTGTCAGGCAACCTCTACTATTCATCGAAGGTATTTTTTGGGCCCTCGGGCAACCAGTTTCCGCAAAAAGGATTCGCAACCCTGTCGCTGCGCGGGCAGTGGACCGACAGTAGCGAACGTTTCACGGTTGCCGTCTTCGGCGACAATGTCACCAATTCGCGCTATCTCACGCAAGTTCAGGCAAGTTCCTTCGGCCTCGGGGCCAACTGGAACAAACCCGCGACATATGGAGTCGAGTTGGGCGTGAAGTTCTGATCTTCGCCACTACGCCGGCCGGAAACAGGCGGGCAAGAACGGAGTAATCCACTGCGGCGCCGGGGCAGGAAAGCCTGCTCCGGCGTTTTGCTGGCGACGGTTGATCCGTGCAACGATAACGTCATGGTCCCTGAGGCCGAAATGGGAACGCCTTGGCGCTCGGCGCGCTCGATATCGGGACGTTCTGCGTCGATCAATTGACCCACCCAGCCTCTCCGGGATAGCAATGCGGCGGGAGACGGAAAAATGGCCACTGCCGCTAGAACAAGCGCCACTCATATGAAAGTCACACCACTTACCGGTTCTATCGGCGCGGAAGTGTCCGGCGTCGATCTGGCGCACGATATTTCGTCCGACGATGCCGAAGCCATCCGGCACGCATTTGCCGAGCATCTGGTACTGGTTTTTCGTTGCCAGGGCAAAGCCACGCCTGAATCGCAAAACCGCCTGGCGGCGCTGTTCGGCGAGCCGCAGCCACTCGAAGTCTTCCAGTTCCTTGGACGGCAGCAGTCTTCGATAACCTTTGATCCAGGCTCGAAAATCGTTGCTTCCGAGGATGCCGGGGCTCCGGAAAAAACCACACCGATACGTTGGGAAGACTTGCAGAACATCGGCTTGGCCGGCGATTTCGATGGCTGGCATATCGACAGTTCGTTCACGCACTGGATCCCGCACGCCGCAGTGCTTCGCGCCGAGACGATTCCGCCGGTCGGCGGCGATACCGGCTTCGCGAGCCTTTGCGCCGCATACGATGGACTCTCGCCGCTAATGCAGGAATGGCTGGCGAAGGCAACGGCGATCCATCACATTCCACCAGGCTTCAAGGAAGGCATTGGCCTCGCCCAATATGGCGCGGACGCGGAAGCCCGCTTCGATGCCGAATTCCCGCCACGCGAATGGCCCTTGGTGATCCGGCATCCGGTGACTGGCCGGAATGCGTTGTTCGTCAATCCAGGCTACACCGTACACATCAATGGCCTCAACCGGCGCGAAAGCCACGCGTTGCTGCGCATGCTGTGCCAGCATGTAGCTTCCACCAGTTTCACCTATCGCCACCACTGGCATCCCGGAGATCTGGTTGCCTGGGACGAAGTCCACGCCCTCCATCGCGCGCCGGATGACTTCGCGCCGCACGAGAGGAAAGTCGTGCGCGTGACGGCGGGGAGGGCAGTTCCGCTGGCGGCCTTCAGCTAGCCGCGATCCGTTCCGATATCGCTACAAGGCGCCGTGCCTGTTCCAGGTGCAACAGTTCGGTCATCTTGCCTTCGACCCGGATAACGCCCTTGCCCTGGTTTTCTGGCAGGGCGAAGGCCTCGATTACCATGTGCGCCCAGGCAAGCTCTTCTCCGCTCGGCGAAAACACGTCGTTGCAAGGATCGATCTGAGCCGGGTGGATAAGGCTCTTGCCGTCGAAGCCGAACAGCAAGCCCTGCCGGGCTTCGGCTTCGAAGACCTCGATATCGCGGAACTCGTTGCACACGCCGTCGAGTACGGTGACGCCATTCGCCCGTGCGGCGGCGACCGCCATGGAAAGGAACGGCAGGAACGGAGTGCGCTCGGGCGTCAACTGCGCGCGCATCTCCTTGGAAAGGTCGTTGACGCCCATGACGAACAGCGAAAGCCGCGTGCTCGCGGCCAGCGCCGCGACATCCCACAGGTGGGGTATCACCGCACAGGTCTCGATCATCGCCCAGAGCTGCATGGAAGCGGGTGCGGAAGCGAGCGCGGCCTGACAAGCCAGGATGTCCTCCGCAGAGGAAATCTTGGGCATCAGCACAGCGTCAGCGCCCGATTGGGCAATCGCCGCAAGATCCTCCGCGCCCCAAGGCGTGTCGAGGCCATTCGCCCGGATCGCCACTTCGCGCCCGGCCCAGCCGCCTTCGTGCACCGCCGCCAGTGCCGCCGCACGGGCGTCTTCCTTGGCATCGGGCGCAACCGAATCCTCAAGATCGATGATCACTGCGTCAGCAGGCAAAGTTCGCGACTTGGCCAGAGCCTTGCCATTGGTGGCGGGCAGATAAAGCGCCGAGCGGCGCGGGCGGTTGATGGCGGTCAAGGGCGGAACTCCGGGCGCTTGGCATTTGCGTGTCTGCCGACTGGCCTCTATCACCCGGCCGGTCAAGCCGGAGAGGAAATGGGAAAATGACGGACGCCACTGCCCAGCGCGATATATCGGATATTCCAGCGGAGCTGATCTGGGACAACAGTTTCGATGCGCTGACATCCGAAGGCGACGACCCGTTCGTCGCGGTCAACAAGTTGCGCGGCATGCCGCCGGTGTTCTGGGCGACCAATGCCAGTTTCGGCGAGCCGGGCTGGATCTGCACCGATTTCGAGACCATCTCCGAAGTGTTCCAGGATTTCGAGCACTTCTCCGGCGAACGCCACGCCGCCATTTCCAGTCTTGTCGGTGAGCCGGTGCGGCTCAATCCGATCGAGATCGATCCCCCGCGCCACCACGGCTATCGCCGCAATCTCAATCCGGTGTTCACACCCAAGGCGCTCCATGCCGTCATTGAATCGGTGCGCGCCACTTGCGCCAGCCTGATCGCAAAATTCGAAGACGAAGGAGGTTGCGATTTCGTGCGCGATTTCGCCATTCCCTTTCCGACCTATGTCTTCCTCGACCTGATGGACCTGCCGCGCGACAAGGCGGACCTGTTCATGAGCTGGGAAGATCGTTTGATGCGCTCGCCCGATCGGATGGACCGTGTCGCGGCGGCGCGCGAGATCTACCAGTACCTGTGCGGTCACAAGGACCGGCAGAAGGAAGCGCCGACCAACGAGCTCAACCGCGCCATCACCCAGGGCACTTTCGACGGCCGCCCGCTAGATCATTACGAGATGATGGGAATGTACTACGTGCTTTGGGCCGGCGGTCTCGACACGGTCTATTCGACTCTGGGCTGGATCATGCGGCATCTTGCCACTCATCCTGAATTGCAGGAGCAATTGCGCGCCGATCCGGAGCTGCTGGGCCCGGCGGTCGAGGAATTCGCCCGCGCCTTTTCGGTGGTGGTGACCCACCGCACCGTGGCGCAGGACTATGTCTACAAGGGCGCGCCGCTCAGGAAGGGCGATCCGATCAACCTGCCGATAAGCCTCGCCAATCGCGACCCGGCCATGTTCCCCGATCCCCACACCATCGACATCACCCGCAACCCGCGCCACATCACTTTCGGCACCGGGGCGCATTCCTGTCTGGGGGTGCATCTGGCCAAGCGCGAATTGCGGATCGTGGTGGAAGAGTTCCTGAAGCGTTTCCGCAACATCCGGATCAAAGCCGGCGATACGTACCGCTATCACACCGGGCGGACCTTCGGCATGGATTACCTGCCGCTGGAGTGGGATCGGGTTTGATCGGGGCTTTACCCGCGCGCTCAACCTCGCTAACGGCCCCGCGATGTTCACGATTCCGACCAAACCGACTACCACCAAACCGGCCCGCATCAGCGGGGCGGTGGTCGGTGTGCGTCGGGGCTGACAGCACCATCACTCGCCTCGCGGAACAGCGGGGCAGTCACTTCGAACAGACACCGGCTTCCCCGCCTCTCCGCGCCACTCTGGAGACGCATGACATGACTTTTTCCTTTTCCGCAGCCAATCCTCCCCACGTCGGCATTGTTGGCGCGACCGGCCTGGTCGGTTCGATGATGCGCGAACTGCTCGTCGAGCGGAATTTTCCACTCGCTTCGCTGCGCCTGTTCGCCTCAGCGCGTTCAGCCGGCAAAGTGCTCGACGGGATCGCTGTGGAAGATGCCGACACGGCCGATTTCAGCGGGCTGGATGTGGTCTTCTTCTCGGCCGGCGGTTCGACCTCGAAGGCACTGGCGCCCAAGGCCGCAGCGGCCGGCGCTGTGGTGATCGACAACAGTTCGGCCTGGCGTGGCGATCCGGACGTGCCGCTGGTCGTCGCCGAAGTGAATCCCGAGGCGCTGCGCCATATCCCAATGGGTATAGTCGCCAATCCTAACTGCACCACCATGGCCGCCATGCCGGCGCTGAAGCCGCTTCATGACGAAGCGGGGCTGAAGCGGCTGGTGGTGAGCACCTATCAGGCTGTGTCTGGCGGCGGGCTTGCCGGGATCGACGTGCTCGCCCGCCAGCTTGAGCATGTCGGCAATGCTGCGCGCGAACTGGCAGTGGGAGGCCATGAAAACCTGCTGCCTGCGGCGGAAAAGTGGGCCGTGCCGATGGCGCACAATGTCGTGCCGCTGAACTATGTCTATGCCGAAGACGGCTATACCGAGGAAGAAATCAAGCTGCGCGACGAAAGCCGCAAGATTCTGAACATTCCCGGCCTGCCGGTATCGGGCACCTGCGTGCGCGTGCCGGTGTTCACTGGCCACTCGCTGTCGATCAATGCCGAATTCGAACGCCCGATCACGCCCCAGCGCGCGACCGAGTTGTTGACCACTGCGCCTGGCGTGGTGTTGAGCGAAGTGCCCAATCCGCTTGAGGCGACGGGCAAGGACCCGGTCTATGCCGGCCGCATCCGCAAGGATCCGACCGTTGAGCATGGCCTGGCCCTGTTCGTCGCCGGCGACAACCTGCGCAAGGGCGCGGCGCTTAACGCGGTGCAGATTGCCGAAGTGATGCTGGGGCAGTGATTTTTTGGGGCGTTTGATCCTGCTGCTATCCGTGGCAAAGACCGGACCAGTCCATTCCAAGGAGCATAGCCAGTGAAAATCGCTTTTATCGGTCTCGGCAACATGGGCGGCGGCATGGCCGCCAATCTGGTCAAGGCCGGGCATGAAGTCCGCGCCTTCGATCTGGCTGCCGATGCGCTCGAAAGGGCGCGGGGTAATGGCTGCGAGACGTTCGGTACGGTTGCCGAAGCCGTCGAAGGCGTCGATGCGGTGGTCTCGATGCTGCCCAACGGGGCGATCGTCGATTCGGTCTATGCCAAGGACGTGATCGGCAAGGCCCCGTCAGGCGCGGTGCTGCTCGATTGCTCGACCATCGATGTCGCTACCGCGCGCAAGGTAGGCGAGAAGGCAACCGCCGCGGGTTACGACATGGTCGATGCCCCGGTTTCTGGCGGGATCGCCGCGGCGAACGCCGGCACGCTGACATTCATGGTCGGTGGCACCGATGCCGCTTTCGCCCGCGCCGAACCGATCCTGGCAGCCATGGGCAAGGCCGTGATCCATGCCGGAGCGCTGGGGGCAGGGCAGGCGGCCAAGATCTGCAACAACATGCTGCTCGGCATTCATATGATCGGTACCTGCGAGGCTTTCGCTTTGGCCGAGAAGCTGGGACTCGATCCGCAGAAATTCTACGATATTTCCTCGGTCAGCTCGGGGCAGAATTGGTCGATGACAAGCTACTGCCCGGTGCCAGGCGTAGGGCCGCAAAGCCCGTCCGACAACGAGTATCAGGGCGGTTTTGCTACCGCGCTGATGCTCAAGGACCTCAAGCTGGCGATGGAAGCGGCCAGGACTGCCGGCGCTCATGTGGAAATGGGCGAGCGGGCGAAGCAATTATACGAACAGTTTGCCGATGCGGGCAATGGCGGGCTTGATTTTTCAGCGATTATCAAGACCTTGTAGGTTACATCGCGCTAAGGCCGCCATCGAGCTTGAGTTCTGCCCCGGTCATGAACCGGCTTTCGTCGCTGGCGAGATACAGCACGCCCAGCGCCACTTCCTCGGGGTCTCCGATCCGGCCCATGGGAATGATCCGGGCCAATTTGTCGTGGGTTTCCTCGATGGGCTTCGACTTGTCGGTGCGGAATCCCTCCAGGATATCGGTCTGAACGAAAGCCGGGTGAACCGAGTTACAGCGGATGTCCCATTTCGCCTTGGCGCAATAGACCGCAACCGATTTCGACAGCATCCAAACCGCCGCCTTGGAGGCGTTGTAGGCGGCGAGGAAGGGATCGGCGGTGAACGAGGCGATCGAGGAGATGTTGACGATGCTCGCGGGCTGGCTTTCGCGCAGCAGCGGCATGGCCAGCTTGCAGCCGAGGAACGGCCCATCGGCATTGATCGCCATGGTGCGCCGCCACAGCTCGAGGCTGGTGGATTCGACCGTGCCACCAAGCCCGATCCCGGCATTGTTGACCAGCACCGAAAGGCCGCCAAGACAGTCCTGAGCGGCACCAAGAGCGGCATTCCAGTCTTTTTCGGACGTAACATCGTGACGACAGGAAAAAGCCGTCCCCTTGCCGCAAAGATCGTTCAGCGCTTCCGCCTGCGCGGCGGCGCCATCGGCGTTGATGTCGGTCAGCATAACGCGCGCGCCTTCCTCGGCGAGCTTGCGGGCGATCGCCGCGCCGAGCCCTTGCGCCGCACCCGTGACCAGCGCCTTCTTGCCCGCAACCCGTCCCGTCATGTCAATCTCCCATGATATCGTCCGCCAGCAGCAGCAGGAGCCGCGTGTCGATGGCATATCCCGCTTCGCGCCAGCGGGCTACCGCCGCAGGCATGCCGGCCAGCGGCACGCGGTGGACCGTGATGTTTTCCCCGTCTGTGCCACCGCCGTCACCAGCTTTCACCAGATCGCGGGCACGGAACAGCGAATAGCTTTCGCTGACCATGCCCGGCGAAGACCAGAATTCGCCTACCAGTTCCATGCGACCCGCCCGGTAGCCGGTTTCCTCTTCCAGTTCGCGCGCAGCGGCGACGGCATCGTCCTCGTCTGCATTATCGTCGCCATCGCCGATCAGGCCGGCGGGCAGTTCGATGCAGTTCTTGCCCAGAGGGACGCGGAACTGTTCGACAAGCAGGGCGTGGTCTTCATCGTCCACGGCCAGTATCACCGCGGCGCGGATATCGCGCGCGCGGCTGACATATTCCCACTTGCCTCGCGTCTTTGCGACGACAAAACGGCCGGCCCATTCGATGCGTTCTGGTTCCATTGCCGCAGCTTAGCAAAGCAGGCCGGCGAATGGGGAGGGGGGCTCAGACTTCTATCACCCGATCCGGCAATTCGTTGACGTCGCCGGGCGAAACCGGAAGGTGCGTGGCCAGCACCTTGCCTACGCGGGAAACGGCCTCGACCAGACCTTCGGCCATGCGGCCCTCGCGCAAGTGCGCGAGCAGGGGCGCAAGCGCATCGCCCCAGACGGACGGATCGACTCTTGCAGCAATGGCTTCGTCGGCGACGATTTCAGCGCGGTGTTCCTCAAGCGAGAGGTAGATGAGAATACCGGTCCGGCCTGTTGTGCGTTTTTCGGCGGCCGCCTTGAACAGCATGTTCGCCCGGTCGCGCACCCGGTGGTGCCGGATCGGGCGTGGGGTCAGCCACAGCCGCAGAGGCCGCCACAGCAGGAACAGCCAGACGCCGAGGAACTTGACCATGGCGACGAGAGCAGCGACGGCAAACAGTGCCTGCGCATTCCATTCATTGGCCCAGTCATTGGTCAGCCAGTCCCAAAGTCCCAGGTAGAAGGGCGCTTTGAGGGCAAATACGATGAGCGCGACGAAAGCGGCCAGCGCTGACCATATCAGGGCGATGTCGGCGTAAGTGTCCGACCGGTCGGACACTATAGTGACCACTTCGCCGGCGCTTTCCGCCTCGGCCCTGGAAACCGCCTGGGCGATCCGGTCGCGGTCCTGCTCGGTGAGTTGGGTTTGTCTGGTCACGGTGCTCTCCTACCAGCTTCCCGAAGCGCCGCCGCCGCCGGACGAACCGCCGCCGCCGGAAAAGCCACCGCCCGAAGACCTCCCGCCGCCCGAACTGGTGCTGGCGTTGCTCAGGCCCTCGACCACGCTCCACAGGATGATGTTTCCGATACCGCTGGAGCGAAACCGCGCATCGCGGCTGCCGCGCAGCAGGGCCGGCAGCACGAAGAGGATGACGAACAGAAAGACGAAAAAGGCGATGGGAAACCATGTCGGGTCGCCTGCGTCGGATGCAGGCACAGGCTGCGCCGCGATCCGGCGGGCTTCGTCTTCGGGAAGGGAGAGGTGCTGGATCAGAGCATCGGTTCCAGCCTCGATCCCACCCGGCATGTCGCCGACCTTGAACCTGGGAACAACCACATTCTGGATGATCAATGAGGACAGGCCATCGGTCATCACACCTTCGAGGCCATAGCCCACTTCGATCCGCAGCTTGCGCTCATTGGGCGCGACGATCAGAAGAACGCCGTCGTTGCGCTCCTTGCTGCCCAGGCCCCAGGTGCGGAACAGCCGGTTGGAATAGTCGGCGATATCGTAGCCTTGCAGATCGGGCACTGTCGCCACGACCAGCTGGCGCCGGGATTGCTCCTCAAGCGCCGACAATTTCTGGTCGAGCCGGGCTTCCTCGTCTTCGGGGATGATACCGGCAGCATCGACGACCCGGCCGGTGAGGGCCGGGAAGCCTGGATCTGCTCGGGCGGGGGCGCAGAGGCTTCCCAGTGCCAGTAGCGCCGCCAGGGCGGCAAGGAGGGGGCGAAACTGCCCCATGATGACAGTCTCCCGTATTACAACTTGCCTTCGAGGCTGGGCGCGACTTCGGCGCCGGGTGTTACCGCTTCATAGGGCACCATCGGCTTGGAACCGTATACGATGCGTGCGCCAATGGCATCCGGGAATGTGCGAATGGTCGTGTTGTAGCTCTGGACGGCCTGATTGTAGTCGCGAATGGCCACGCGGATACGGTTTTCCTGACCTTCGAGCTGGCTTTGCAGCATCTGGTAATTGGTGATGCTCTTCAGTTCGGGATAGGCTTCGACATTGGCGAGAAGCCTGCCGAAACCGCCCAGCGAGGTCGAAAGCTGGTTTTGTGCCGCCTGGAACTGCGCCATCTTGGCAGGATCGGAAAGATCGGCGGTGCTCAGCTGGACACTGGTAGCCTTGGCGCGCGCCTCGACAACGCCGGTCAGGATGCCTTTTTCCTGATCCGCTGCACCCTTGGCGACAGCAGCGAGGTTGGGGACGAGATTTGCGCGTTCCTGGAATGCAGCCTGGACGTCCGCCCACTTGGCCTTGGCGTTTTCCTCCGCCGTTGGAATGCTGTTAATGCCGCAACTGGCCAAACCAAATGCGAGAGTTGCAACAACAAAGAAACGCCCAAGCCGGGCAGGCGAGAATCGGGACATAGGGAATCATCCTCCACACGCACCGCGCCGATCCGGGCGGCAAGGGGAATGTAGAGCGCAACCTTGTCCGATCAAGCGGCGGGTTGGAAATTGGCTGGAAAACAGCGCCTTGTTGCCGTTAACCACATTTCATGGCACGAGGCCGGCGGGTTTGCCCGGAATTGCAATCGGAGGGAAAATACATGGGAATGATCAGCGAGTTCAAGGAGTTCGTCAACCAGGGCAATGTCATGGATCTGGCGGTGGGTGTGATCATCGGCGGCGCTTTCGGCAAGATCGTCACTGCACTGACCGATGATCTCATCATGCCGCTGGTCGGCATGGTGTTCGGCAATCTCGACTTTTCGAACAACTACCTGGTGCTGGGCGGAGGGGACAAGGTT
>JBFWSE010000021.1:0-42742 GCA_050248535.1 Novosphingobium sp. | reverse complement strand
GGGGCAAACCGGCTGGCTGCGGCTGCAATCTGGCGATGACAGATCGATCCGGCCGGGCACCTGGCCATTTTCCACCCCGTTCACCAGATACTCGTAAATCCCGGTGCGCGAGAAGATCGGCGGGCTGGCCTTTTCGTTCGAAGTGCCATTGGGCGACTGGTGCCCGGCGCCGGGCACGACATAGAACCGGTAGAATTTCTGCACCCGCGCGAGACCGCCCAGCTTGCGCACCACGCTGTCGTAATAGAGCATGGTGCCCTGGATCGGGATCACTTCGTCGTTGGTGCCCTGCCACGCCAGCAGCTTGGTGCCTCGCGCCTCGAGCGCGGAAAGATCGGGATTGTCGGTGTCGATTTCGGCAAAGGTCGAGCCATTGAGCATGCGCCCGCGCCGCGAGGCCTGGGCGAGCTGCGCATAGGACAGCGCCTTCCAGCCGTCGCGCCCGTTCGATTTGGCATTGCTGAAATCGGGCCCGGCAAGCGCCGGATCGCCCGAATTGAGCGCCAGCTGGTGGGTGCCGAGAAACGGCGGCTGCTCGGGGCTGGCGACGCCGGTGGCGCGGCCGAGGAACTTGAAGAAGAAGGCGTTCCACAAGGACGTGCCGCGCGCCGGGCCATACCAGACATGCTTGCCGCGTGGCGGCGTGCGCCAGCCGTTGTCGCGCGCCGGATCGGGAACCGAACCGTCGACCGTCGGCCCGTACCAGATCTTGTTCATCGCCCGCGCCTGCAGCCGGCTGACGCAGTCCGCAGTCTCATTCGCCCCGCCATCGGCCTTGCACAGCACCGCCTTGTCGCGGGTGGGATCGTAACGGCACTGGCCCGGGTCCATCATGTAGCCAAGGTGTTCGCCGCCAACCATGTCGCAAGCCGCGATCGCCGCGTTGGAGACCAGATCGAGCTGGCCGATCGACAGTGGCTTGCCGCCGAGATCGCGCTGATAGACCAGGTGGGGATAGACCATCGCCGGCAACATCCGCGTCCAGTGCAGCGCGGGCAGGTTGGCGATAATACCGTCGTAGTCCTCCGGGTGCACCTGGGCGAGCTTGTGGCCCTGGCGGCCGCCGGTCGAACTGCCGTCGAAATAGACATGTGCGGCGGGCCGGCCATAGAACCATTGGGTGAGCTGCCTGGTCCTGACGGCCTGCTCATGGATCGCGCGCACCGCGAAATCCTGCCAGGAAATGCGGTTGGGCGAGCCATCGGGCAGCATCAGGAAGTCGCCGCCGCTATCGGGAATGCCGTAGTTCCTGGGTTCGCTGGCATGACCGGCATCGGCAGTCGAGGAGACCGCGCCTTCGCTGTCGGTCACCATGGCCGACATCGGGCTGCCGACATGATCGGGCGAGGATATCGCTCCGCCCTGAAACCCGCCGCCGCCCAGCGCATGGATGCGCCCGTCCCATCGGGCGGGAGAAGGCAGCCATATTTCGATGCCGATTCCCTGTGTGGTCGATGGCGCGCCTGCGGGGCCGGGATTGCCGGGGCCGACGATCAGCTTGACCAGGCACAGGTCATGAGCGAGCTTCGGCGCCTGCGGGCTGGCGTCGCCGGACAGCAGCAGCGTATCTCCAGCTGCGAAGGATTTGGTCAGCACGATGCTGACTTGTCCATCGCCGGAAAAGGCTTCGGCCACGGCTTCGTCGCATCGGCCGGCGCCCGTCGCCGCCTGAGCGTGGACTGGCGAGGCCAGTGCCAGAAGCACTGCGGCAGAGATCAGGTTCCAATTCATCGAACCGCCCATCGAGACGCGCACTCCCCATCCTGGCGTTAGCGGTTCCGGGTTGGTTCCGGCCGGTTCCCGGCACCAACGCAAGGCTGCCTGAACTTCTTCCGTACCCGACTAGGCAAAACCGGGACGCGAGAATATTACCAAATGGTAGGATAGGCCATATGGAACGGCAAAGCGGCGATGCACGATCAATTTGCCTCCCTGACAGTGTCCTTGCTGGAAGGGGCATACGAAACGCCGCTCTGGAGCAGTTTTCTCGAGGAATTGCGCCTGTCCGTCGGCGCCGACTATGCGACGCTGATCCTGCAATCGCCGCTTGGTCCGTTCGAACAGAGTCTCTATTCGATCGCCGGAAATGCTTCGATCGATGAGGCGCGGGAAACCTTTCGCCGGTACCGGTATCCGGACAACCCTGAGCGGCGCGTCTGGGCGCAGGATGGCAAGCCCTACGGCCTTGCGGAAATCCTCAAATTCGACGGCGCCAAATTCCCGGATTTTATCGCTGAACTGACGACCACAATCGGCATAAACGCTGTACGCGAAATGCGTGTGCAAGAACCCAGCGGCATTGACGCATGGCTATCCGTGGTGCGCGACGGCGCAGAATTTGGCGACGATGTGACTCGATTGTTCACTGAAATCGCGCCGGTGCTTCGAGGCGTATTGCGCAATTACGTGACCGTGGAGCAACACCGCTTTGCCGCCGAGGCCGCGGGCGATGTCGTCCGCCGGCTGCAATTCGGCTGGATCGCGCTCGATGCATCGGGACTGGTCATAGAAGCCGACCGTTTTGGCGAACATGTCCTCGCAACATCGGGCGTGTTGCGGCGCGACCGTCAGGGCAAGATCGCGCTCAGGAGGTCCGCATTGCAGCGCGAACTGGAACAGGCCGTAGCGGGCATCGCCGCAGGCCAGTCGCAACGCCCCCGGGCCATCCCATTGCGTACCGATCCCTGGCTCGACATGCTGCTGGTTCCTGCCCGGCACCGGCCCCTGGCAGCGGCGGGCACAGCCACGGTGATTGCCTACGTCCATGGCGACAACTGGTCGTCGAGCGACCGTGAAGTGCAGCTGGCCGAGCTGTTTTCACTCTCCCGCAGCGAGGCTCGGTTGGCGCTGGCATTGTGCCGGGGCAAGACCATTGCCGAGGCCGCGGGC
The DNA here is from genome assembly GCA_050248535.1 of Novosphingobium sp. Taxonomy (GTDB): domain Bacteria; phylum Pseudomonadota; class Alphaproteobacteria; order Sphingomonadales; family Sphingomonadaceae; genus Novosphingobium. The sequence continues at coordinate 39,853 of JBFWSE010000021.1, read as the reverse complement.
GAATTCGGCCTTACAGTCGATTCGGCGCGGACCTATTCCAAGTCGATATTCGCCAAGACCGGCGCACGCGGGCAGCCTGATCTGGTGCGGATCATCATGGGCAGCATCCTGGCGCTGTCGCCGGAAGCGTGAAGGCCGCGCGTCAGGCGAGTCCCCGCGCTACTGGATCGCGCGAAACCGGATCGGGATCGTTGGCCACGCGGCATTGCACATCGAAAAGCATTGTGGGCCGCCTGGTCGCGTCAAAGCGCGGCCAGGTCAGATCCTTTCCGTCCGGATTTCCGCTTCTGGCAAACCGCAGCCAGGCATTCATCATCGTGCCGGACAAGGCGTCCACCTCCGGCCCCGCACCCATGAACTCGACTGGCACCTTGGTGCCGAACACCAGCGGGACTTCCGTGCCATGCGGGCTCCGAAGAATGCCATCGGCGACGCGCGGCCGGTAATCGACGCGGTAGAGGAAAACCGGCGCGGCGTTCTGGGCCGACTTGCGATCCGCCATTACGATCGAATCGCTGCGGAACATGCGGTCGGTCATCATCGAACTGACCAGGTATGACGGATCGTCGTCCGGATAGGCGGCGCGATAGGCCTTGAACGATGCTTCACCACGCGCATCCCCCATGGCTTCCTTGAACCGCGCCAAGGCATGCTCCGCGCTCATCGCGCCCAGTTCGGGATCGCCGGCCATGAACATGGTGCATTCATCGCGCGCGGTGCCGATCATTAGCGGAATATTACGGCTGATATCGGTCGCCGCCGGATGGAACGGATGGACTGGCAATGAGCGGCCGTCGGCCATGGGGGCAAGCGTGCGGCTGACGATGCCGCCATCGCCCGGCGGCAGGCGGACGGACGAAGCTGCATCGATTACCTTGCGATGGTCCATAGTCTGCAAGGTGTGCACATCGCTTTTGGCGACGCCCAGCTTCGCGAGCGTCTGTTCGGCAATGGCCATGGCGTCGGTGCGTTCCACGGCCTTCACCACTGGCCCGCTCATTGCGATTGCCTTGTGGAACAGGCCGCGCGCCGGCGGCATGCCGAGCAGGGTCGAGACCTTTGCCCCGCCGCCGCTCTGACCGAAAATGGTGACATTGTGCGGGTCGCCGCCGAACTGCGCGATATTGTCGCGCACCCATTCGAGCGCCAGCACGATGTCGAGCATGCCGGCATTGCCGCTGTCGGCAAAATCCGCGTGCAGGCCGCCAAGGTAGAGGAAACCCAGCGCATTGAGCCGGTGGTTGAGCGAAACGTAAACCACATCGCCATGCGCCGCGAGCTGACTGCCGTCGATCATCGCATCCCAGCCGGAACCCATGGCGAAGCCGCCGCCATGCAGCCAGACCATCACCGGCCGCTTTCGGCGCGGCGAGGCATCGGGCGTGATGACGTTGAGCACGAGGCAGGCCTCGCTTTGGGGAACATCGCCACGAGTCAGCGCGGCGACCTTCATGATGATGGGGAGGGCCTTGGCCTGCCCGCTCATGCGGTTCATCACGCCGCTGATCGTGATCGGGCCTTGCGGGGTTTTCGGGCCCAGTTCGTTGCAGTTGCGAATGCCGGCCCATGGCTCGGGCGCATGTGCGGGCTGGAATCGGTGACGCGCGGTGTCAGTGCCATAGGGGATGCCGAAGAAGCGCGAAAGGCCGCCCGAGCGCATGCCTCTGACCTTGCCCGATGTAGTATCGACCGGGCGAGTGGGAACGGCCGCGGCGGCGGCGTTTGCCCCATTGGGACAGACGGCGAGAGCCGATGCCGCCAGCAACGCCGATGTCGCCTCGCGACGGGTCAAGGATGATTCAGACATGGTCCGGCATTTCCTTCTTCGCTGGCTCAAACCGTTCCGGCGTTACTTGAGGTGTTTGCGGATAAACCGCGCCTGTTGCTCGAAAACTTCCTGGTCCTCGGGCGCGCCGAAGAAACCGCCATGCGGCATGGCTTCCCACACGTGAAGCTCTGCATCAATACCTGCCTTGCACAGCGCACGGTGGATTCGCACCGTATCCGACAACAAGGCATCGCGCGTGCCGCTGGTGAGTATGCTGGACGGAAAGCCCTTGGTGAAATCGGCGAAGACCGGCGAGAGCAGCGGGTCGGTGAGATCGTGCCCATTGGCATAGAGCGCCAGCGGCGCGTCAATCCGCTCCGACAGCACGGCATCGCAATATAGGTTGGTTTCGAGCGTATCGCCCGCCTGGGTGAAGTCGGCGCAAGGCGTGGCAATGACACAGGCGCCCGGCAGCGGCAGGCCAAGATCGCGCAATTTGAGCGCCAGCGACAACGTCAGACCTCCGCCCGCCGAACCGCCGGCGACGGCAATGTGCTCTGGCCTGAACCGCTCGAGCGCCCAGCGATAGGCCTCCACGCAATCGTCCAGGCCTATCGGGAACGGATGATCGGGGGGCATCCGGTAATCGACGCTGAGCGCCGTCATGCTCGTGGTGCAGGCCAGCGGCATCGCCATATAGGCACTGGCAATTCCCTCGCCATGGATGAAAGCGCCGCCGTGCAGATAAATGATCGCGAATTTCTCGTCGCAAGGCGCGAGATTGGCGGGAACGACTTCGTAGACTTCTGTTTCACCCACCCGATGCGTGATCACCTCTGCATCGAAAGCCTTCGCGTGTTCCTGCATCTGTATGGTCAGCCATTTATTGCTCTCATCGATCATTGCCTTCCATGCCGCCTTGTCGGCTGCGTCCGGACTGGGTGCGGTGGGTACGCGCTGCGACAGAAAGGCCTGGGCTTGGGGGCTGACAGTCCTTGGCGAGGGAAGAAAATGGGCGGGGACCTGCAGACCCATGGTTTCGTTGCTCACTCCTGATCTCCTTGCCGCCGGTCAATGTTTCGTGGCGATGCGTGGCAGCCTCAATTGTCTGCGCAGTTCAGGTTTGAGCTCGATCACGTAAAACCCGCTCGACCCGCAGGCGAACCAGATATGTCCGGTGCGTCGCACATAGCGGACATGCGACATGCAGGGATCGCCGGGCTTGAAATAGGCGACTTCGCGTGGTGCTTGCGGATTGCGCAGGTCGGCAATGCGTAGCCCGGCGAACATGAAGGAAAACAGGCCGAGCCGAGTATTTGCCGCATCGTCGACATCCTGAAAGTGTGTCGAAGCAGTGCCCGGACGGCCGATGAGGCCGCCAGAGCCCTTTTCCATGGCGGTGCGTTCAGGACAATTTTCAGGCTGGTTCATCGCCAGCCGGAATTCGCCGACTGCGCGCGGCTTGCGCTCATCGGCGATAGAGGTGATGCGCGGCCAGGCGCCGGGGCAGGCGCCCAGTTCGCCGGCATTGACCAGATAGGGCCGGCCGCCGATGCGCGCGCGCACCGGCGAATGCCAGCCGGCTTGCTGCGCGGTGCCGATCAGCCGCAGCTTCGGGCTCGGTCTGCCAAGCGCGAAATCGGTGTTGTCGAAGATGTAGATGCCGCCCGCATCGGGCCCCACTGATTCAGCGCTGGGCACGCCTGGCTTCGTGTTCTTGAAATGGCGGTTTAGATCGCCGCCGCTTGAATTGACCACGCCGACATAGATGCGCCGCTCGTCGGGGCTGAACACCAGTTCGTGCGGTGAAAACTGGAAGCTGGTGCCGTCGCTCCGCGTCGCCTCGAATTTGCCGACAAAGCGGGGTTGGGTTGGGTCCGAAATGTCCATTACCTCGATCCCGCCAAGACCGTTGAACGGGTCGAGCAGCGGTCCGTAAACAAAACGGCCGCTGGGTGAGACTGTTAGGGTGTGAACCGGCTCCGGCCACTTCACCTCGGAGAGCAGGCGGGGGTTGGCGCAATCGGTAACATCATAAAGCGAGAGCCAGCCTTCCTTTGGTGCGCTCATGCCGATGACGCCGCCGTAATTGCTGGCCGCGAGAATGCTGCGCCGCCCGATAGTCACTGCATGGAGCGTTTCTGTGGCGGATATGGCGCCCTTGTCCTGCAAGTAGCGCGTCACACGCGGCTGGGCCGGCTCGCTGGCGTCGATAACTGCAACGCCAGAGGTCGGGCCGATACCTTGCACTTGCAAGCTTCCGTTCTTGTCCAGCGTCACGCCATTGGCGACATAGGCGCAGTTCCCGGCCCAGGCCATGATCAGGTTGCCTTCGCGCCCGTCGATCGGGCTATGGCCGATGACATTCACGCCCTTCGAATAAGGCCGGTCCAGCACTTTCTCTTCGCCGGGAAGGGTTTCGCCCTGCTTGCCTGTTTCGGGATTGTCCGCCGTGTTTGGCGAACTGCCGGCTTTGCCTGCGGAGACTGGACCGGTAAGCCCGGCGAGGCTGAGCGAAATTGCAAGCAGTGCGTAGCGTACGCCAGACCTTGCTTGTGAATATCGCACGGCATCTTCTCCCACATGTCCGGGCTTGCTGCGATGGCCAAAGCGATTGACCGCCGCCGACCCATTAGCTGGGCGCGATGTTACCGGTAACCTGCCAATGCGCCATTCCCATTTGGTAATAGCTATTCCTGCCAGCCTCGCATTGCGCGGTACAGTATATCGCGCAGACATCCTATCATCCGGACCCTGACCGCCGAATTGGATCGCAGGTCAGGCAAAATCACGCTTACTATCGGTGTATGTTCAGCCACTCCCGCATGATCCGCGCGTAGAGATCCGGATATTCGACCATCGGCAAGTGCCGCGCGTTCTCCATCTCCACATACCGCGCGCCTGGGATCAGTTTGGCAATCTTGCGATTGCCTTCCGCGGGCGTACCACGGTCATCGTCACCGCAGATCACCAGTACGGGCAACCGCACCGATGGAAGCCGCGCCAGTACCTCGAAGTGGATGATCGCGCGCGCGCCGGCCGCGTACCCATCGGGCGAAGTGGCGGCGATGGTCTGGCGGATCTGCCGCCAGCGGCCGGGCCGGCTTGTCTGGAAGGCCTCTGTGACCCAGCGAGTCATGGCCTCGTCTGCGATGGGATCGAGCGATCCGGCGCTGGCGATCTGGGCAAAGCGATTGGGCCACATGTCTGGCGGGCCAGGCACGGCATTGGGCGATGTGCCCGAGAGCAGAGCGCTATGCAGCCGGTGAGCGTGATCGAGCGCCAGTTGCTGGCCGATCATGCCGCCGATCGAAACCCCGGCGAAATGGACTTTTTCCACACCCAGGAAATCGAGCACACGGATTACGTCATCGGCCAGCTCCGCCATGGTTGCCTGGTCGCCATCGGGATCGCTGCCGCCATGGCCGCGCATGTCGATCCTTAGGATGCGCCAGTCAGCGTCGAGCAGGGGGGGAACCTGTTCGGCCCAGACCGTGCTGTCGGACGAGAGGCAATGGGCCATGCAGATCACCGGCGCGTCCTCACGGCCGATCAGGTCGCAGTGGATACGGCGGCCATCGATGGGAATGAGCATGGCAGTGGTCTCCCTAATCACGCGCAATGGCATGCACGTCGACTGGCTCAGCGTGCCTGGGCCGTTTCATAAGCAGCGCAAGCGGCATCATGGCGACGCTCAGGACGAACATCATCCAGTAGGTGTCGATGTAGGCAACCATCATCGCCTGCCTGGCAATCTGCCGGTAGAGGCCGGCAAGCTGACCGAGCGCGTCGAAGTCGAACCCGGGCAGGGCCCAGTTCACTTGCGGGCTGTCTGGCCGGATGCCTTCGGTCAGCCGGGATTGCACGACTGCGGCGTTGCGCAGCATTTGCATCTGAAGCAGCGAAATACCAACCGATGTGCCGATGAAGCGGAACAGCGCGACCATGGCCGTCCCTTCGTTTCGCAGGGCAACCGGCAGAGTAGTAAAGGCCATGGTCGACAGAGGCACGAACAGCAGGCCGGCGCCGACCCCCATCAGGAAACCGGAAATGATCACGGCTTCCCGGTCGGTTTCCAACGACATTCCGGACATCATGTAGAACGCCCAACCGGTCAGCGCGATCGCCCCGAACAGGATGAACCTTGCATCGAACCGCTCCATCAACTTGCCGGCAATGAACATCGAAACCGCCGTGCCGATGCTGCGCGGAGCCATCATCATGCCCGCCAGAAGCACGGGAAAGCCCAACATGGTCTGCAGCATGGTGCCAAAGATCGGCAAGGCGCCGAAGACGAGTATACCGAGCCCCGTCGCCACGATGATCCCGATCAGGAAGTTGCGGTTCCGGAAGAGCGCGGGCTTGATATAGGGATCGCGCGACGTGGCGATATGGACGAAGAACACATAGAGCGCGACCACGGCGACAACCGCCTCGCCCCAGACCTCGGTCGAATCGAACCAGTCCAGCTGGGCACCTCGGTCGATCATCAGCTGGAAGCTTGCGAGCGCGATCGAAAGGGCGGCAAAGCCGAAGATGTCGAACCGCGATTTTTCCGGCCGGTTGGCCGGCAGGAAGGTGAACAGCGCGGCGCTGGTGAGCAGACCTACCGGCAGGTTGATCAGGAAAATCCAGCGCCAGCTGAGGTATTCGGTTAGCACCCCGCCCACCACTGGTCCCGCGACCCCGCCGAACATCGATCCCAGCCCATAGAAGGCCATGGCCTTGCCGTATTCGTTGGGAGGATAGGTATCGAGCAGCGTCGCCTGGCTGAGCGGCACGGTCGCCGCGCCGAACACGCCCTGGACGAAGCGAAAGACGACCAGCGCCGGCAAGGTCGCGGCCAGACCGCAGGCCACCGAGGCGATGGTGAACATGAAGATCGAGCCGGCCATGATGTTGCGCCGGCCGAAACGCGTCGCCAGCCAGCCAGCCAGCGGCGTGGCGATGGCCTGGGCGACGACATAGCTGGTGACGACCCAGATGACTTGCTCCGGGCTGGCCGAAAGCGAGCTCTGGATATGCGGCAAGGCAATGTTGGCGACTGTCGCGTCGAGCGTCGCCATGATCGAAGCGAGCATGGTCGAGCCGACAATCATCGCGCGGCGCGTGGGATCGGGATAGCTGTTTTCCATCAAGTCGGCGCTGCGCGAGGCTCCCTGGTGAAAAGCCTCTTGGCCTTGGCGCGCACTTGGTCAAGAACGGGCGCACAAAAAATGGAGAGCGGTGCAATGAGCGATGACCTGTTCGGCCTGGCCGGCAAGCATGCGATCGTCTGGGGAGGCGGCTTTGGTATGGGCGAGCGGACCAGCTACCGGCTCAGCCAGGTCGGCGCCCATGTCGCGGTGGTCGATCTGGAGTGCGAGCGGGCGGAGAAGATCGCGGGCGAATTGAATGCTTTGGGCGGCAAGGCCGTAGCGATTACTGCCGACGTCAGGAGCGAAGACAGCGTGCACGCCGCGCTTGCCGAGGCTGAAGCGGCACTGGGGCCGGTCGATGTCATGGCGACAGTCATCGGCCTTGGGGTCTGGGATCAGGTGGTCGACATGAGCCTCGACAAGTTCAATGAATCGATCCTGCTGAACCTTACCTCGTTCTTCCTGCCCGCGCGGGCTGTGGCGCGCTCCTTGCTCAAGAACGGCAAACCGGGAGCAATCGCCTGCGTCTCATCGGTAAGCGGATTGACCGCAGCGCCCAATCACGCCGGCTATGGCGCGGCGAAGGCCGGGATGATCAATTTGGTACGCACCATGGCTGACGAGTGGGGCCCTTATGGCATCCGCGTGAATGCCGCCATGCCCGGCAGCGCCGCAACACCCCGGCTGACGCTGAACGAAGCGGGGCAGGCGGCTATGAACGCGGCGATGAAGGCCAAAATTCCGCTTGGCCGCGCGGCGACGCCCGACGAGCTGGCCAAGGCAATCCTGTTTCTGCTTTCGGACCTTGCGAGCTACGTTACCGGCCACAACCTGCACGTCGATGGCGGCTGGACCTCGACATTCCTGATGCAAAGCATAGGCGAAGGCGGGCCGAATGCTGCATCCGTAGTCAACTGGCCGCAATAGCAATTTGTGAGCCGGTGCCCGAATGGGCCGGAGTCAGCTTTCCTTGCGGGCGCAGTTTATACAGAGCGAAGCTTCGGGGCGGACTTCAAGCCGCCGCGGATCGATGTCCGCGCCGCAGATGACGCATTCCCCATAGGTTTCCGCAGCAATGCGATCCAGCGCCCGCTCGACCGAAGCGATCTCGCGGCTGACCAGGGCGGCCTGCGCTTCCAGCGAGGCATCGTCTTCCATTTCGACCGCGCGCTCGGACGAGTCTGGATTCAACGGTTCGGCAAGTGCATCGTCCAGATGTTCGAGCCGTTGCTGGAGTTCGGCCAGCACCGCTTCGAGGCGGGATTTTGCGGCGTCGTTATCGGGCACGGGATGCTCCTTTGCGGGGTAACAGGGAATTGATGCAATCGGTTCGTCCGGATTTCTCTACCCGCTGCATTGCATTAAATCAAAAAGGCGCAGGATCGCGGTATGGCCCCGCCAAGTGTCCGCCGTCGACAAGGAGTTCCGACCCGGTACAGTAGGAACTCTCATCCGAGGCGAAGAACAGCACGGCATTGGCCACTTCTTCCACTTTCGCCATGCGTTTGATCGGCTGGCGGGCGATGGCCTTCTCGAGCCGATCCATCGCCGCGGGCGGCATGCCGCGGTTGTGGGTGGCGTCGACAATGCCTGGGTGGACCGAGTTGACCCGGATGCCCCGGTCGCCCAGTTCCATGGCGAAGGCCTTGGTCATGCCGGTAACCGCGTATTTGCTAGCGACATAAGAGCTGAGGTGGGCAATGCCGGCAAGGCCGTCGATCGAGGAAATATTGACGATCGATCCGCCCCCGCGCTTGACCATCGCCGGCACACAGGCGCGAACGCCCAGCCAGACGCCATTGAGATTGAGATCGATAACGCGCTGGTGGTCCGCGAGCGGCGTGGTCTCTATTGGCCCGCCGCAGCCGTCGCCGGCGTTGTTGACCAGAATGTCGATCCCGCCGGCCCGCGCCACGGCTTCTTCCCACGAGACCGGATCGGTGACGTCGAGCCGGATGAAATGCTGGCTAATCTCCCGTGCGAGAGCCGCGCCTTTTGCTTCCTGGATATCGCCGATCCAGACCATTGCCCCGTGTTCTGCAAGCTTTCTAGCAATCGCTTCGCCGATTCCCTGAGCACCGCCTGTAACCAGCGCAACCTTGCCTGCGAGTCTGCGTTCCTCCGCCACGGCGATTCCTCCCGGTTTATCCTGCGGACTCTTGCCTGCAATACGTCCGCGTGCAACTCTTATCCGCGACATTGAGAATGGGAGAATTGAGGATGACGTCACCAGGAGCAAAGCTGCGCGCGCTGATCGACAAGGGCGAGCATTTCGTTTGCGGCGATACCTTTTCGGCGATTACCGGGCGCATCTGCGAATATGTCGGTTTCCCGGCAGCCTACCTCGGTGGACATGCCTGCAGCGCCTTTCACTATGCGGTGCCGGACAACGGCGTGTTCAGCCAGGTCGAGCAGATCGAGCAAGCCAGCCGCATCGCCAATGTCATGTCGATCCCGCTGATAGCCGACGCTGATACCCTGGGCGAAACGGTAGCCGACGCCTATCACTTCACTCGCCGCTATATCCAGCAGGGCATCGCCGGCTTCCATGTCGAGGACGAGCGCAATCCCAAGCATTCCAAGCATGTCAACGGCCTGTGGTCTATCGAGGACCAGCAGGCACGGATCGATGCGGCGCGCCGGGCGCAGAAGGATTCGGGGCAGGATTTCGTCATCATTGCGCGCTGCGACGAGCTCTATCCCAGCGAAGGCGGTGGCGGCGGAACCGGAAATTTCGAGGAAGCGGTGAAACGTGGTCATGCCTATCTGGAAGCAGGCGCCGATGTTCTTTTCTTCCCGCCTAGTCCGGCTCCGGTGCCCGATCTGATTAAGGTTTTCGGTACAAAAGTCGCGACAATGGGTTTCAGCGTGCCGGGCACTGGCTTCAACATGGCGACTGGCGGCTGGGTGACAGCCTCGGCCAATCACCTCAAGATGATGCGTGAGCTCAAGGAAGAGGGCCAGGTCAAGAGCGGCAACTGGGATTTCCCGGAGAAGTACGAACTGATCGACCACCCCCTCTACGACGGACTGATCGAGGAATGGGCGGAGAAGACCGGCAGGCAATCCCGGCCCAACCACGCGCCTTGACGCGAATCTGATGATCCACCTGCAGCATGGGGTGTTCCTGGCACCCTATCACGATGTCACCGAAAATCCCGCGGTCGCGCTCCGGCGCAACATCGAGATTGTCGAATGGGTCGAGCGGTTGGGCTTTGCCGAGGCCTGGTTCGGCGAGCACCACTCGACCGGCTGGGAAATCATCGATTCGCCCGAACTGATGATCGCCGCCGCGGCGGAGCGGACGCATCGCATCCGGCTGGGCACCGGGGTGGTGTCGATGCCCTATCACAACCCCCTGATGGTCGCTAACCGGATATTGCAGCTCGATCACATGACCATGGGGCGGGTGATGTTCGGCATGGGGCCGGGTTTGCTGCCCACCGATGCCGACATGATCGGCGCCGATATCAAGCGGCTGCGCCCAATGCTGGAGGAAGTATCGGAGATCATCGTGCCGCTGCTCATGGGCGAGGAAGTCACGCGCAAGACAAGCTGGTATACGCTCAACAAGGCTCGGACCCATTTGCGGCCCTATACCTTACCGCATCCGGAAATTGCCGTCGCCAGCGCCATTACACCTTCGGGCGGCATGCTGGCGGGCAAATACGGCTTTGGCCTGCTCTGTGTTGCTGCGACCGAAACAGCGGGCTTTGACGTGCTCGACGAAAACTGGCGGATCGCCAATCAGGTTGCGGCAGAGAACGGCGTCAGCATGGATCCGGCCAAATTGCGCCTGGTAGTGCCGATGCATATCGCCAGCACGCGCGAGCAGGCGAGGGCGGACGTCGAACACGGGCTGGCGCGCTGGGTGGAATATTTCGACCGGGTGGCGCCAGCCGGAATGCGCGGCATGTCGGGTGGCGATCCGGCGGAGATCATGGTCAATGCCGGGCGCGCGGTGATCGGGACGCCTGATGACGCCATTGCCATGATCGAGAGGCTCCAGGCAAAACAAGGGCAATTCGGAGTGATGCTGTTCCAGTCGCACAACTGGGCCGACTGGGAAGAGACGAAGAAGAGCTATGAACTCTACGCCCGCTTCGTCATGCCCCATTTCGCCGGCTACAACCGCAACCGGCAGGATAGTTACGCCGGGCTCACCGAAGCCATCGACCGTCTGGAAAGCGAACGCGAGAAAGGCGCTGCGGCCGCCTTCGCCGCGTGGGAGGCGAAGACCGGCCGCAAGGGGTGAACGAAAGGCCGGTCAGACCAGATGGAAGACGTTGCGCGCGAGGAAGATCAGCAGCATCGCGCCAAGGATTTAGTAAAAGAATCCGGCCGGGTGGAACACCTTACCGTCGTTGCGCTTGTGCAGCATGTTGCCTATGAAACCCGCCACATAGGATCCGCCGATGCCCAGCGCGATGCTGGCGATCCAGCCCATCTGGATCTGGCCAGGATAGAAGAACCGCGCGAGAATTCCGACGATCAGGCCGACAATGGCCATTCCAATATATTGCATGTCTAGTTACTCCCCTCCTGGGATTGAAGCCCCGGGGCAAGAGGTGCAACAAATGGTGCGAGTGCGCAAGGCGCTGAATGCAGCACTGCGTTTCAGGCGCCGAATTTTTCCCTGAGCGCGAGCAAGGCCAGCGCGGCCTTGGCCGCCTCGCCGCCCTTGTCCTTTTGCGCCGGATCTGCGCGAACCAGCGCCTGTGCTTCGTCTTCCACAGTCAGGATGCCGTTGCCGATGGCCAGGCCATCCATGGTCAGCGCCATGATCCCGCGCGCACTTTCGCCGGCGACGATCTCGAAATGATAGGTCTCGCCACGAATGACGACGCCGATGGCGACATAGCCGTCATAGAGCCCCGATTGGTCGGCCAGCGCGATCGCGCCGGGAATTTCCAATGCGCCGGGCACGGTGATCACATCGGCCTTGTGTCCCGCCGCCTTGATCGCGGCCTTGGCGCCGGCGATCAGCATGTCGTTGAGGTGATCGTAGAAGCGCGCTTCGACGATGAGAAATCTGGCCATGTCCGTACTTCCCTAACCGATTTGCCGTTCGCCAACGATGGATAGCCCATAGCCTTCCAGCGCCACCAGCGAATGATGCGTGTTGGTGAGCAGTACCATGTCGTGCACGCCCAGTTCGGCGAGAATTTGCGCGCCGACGCCATAGTCGCGCAATTCCTCGATAGCCGGCGCTTCCCCGGCGCGGACGCTGTTCTTGATTTCGATCGACCGGGTCATCAGCCGCTGCATCGGCCGGTTTATGACGACAACCACGCCGGCGCCTTCTTCGGCAATGATTTCCATCGACCGCTGCAGGATGTCGGAACGGTCGCCTTCTTCGGCGAAAATGTCGGCGAAGATCGAAAGGGTGTGCATGCGAACCAGCGTGGGCGTCTCGGGGTCTATGCGGCCTTTGACCAATGCAAGGTTCTCGTCGCCGGTGGCCTTGTTGAAGAACGTCGTCGCCTTCCAGTCGCCGCCATAGCGGCTGGTGAAGGTGATTTCGGCCCGGCGTTCGACCATGCGGTCGTGCTTGCGGCGATAGGCGATGAGATCGCGGATGGTGCCGATCTTGAGGTCGTGCATCCGCGCGAAGCCGACGAGATCGTCGAGCCGGGCCATGGTGCCGTCGTCACGCATGATCTCGCAGATCACGCCCGATGGATTGAGTCCGGCAAGCCGCGAAATGTCGCACGCCGCCTCGGTGTGCCCGGCGCGCACCAGCACGCCGCCATCGCGCGCGCGCAGCGGAAAGACGTGACCGGGCGTGACGATGTCGTCCTTGCATTTTGTGCCATCGATGGCGACCGAAACCGTGCGGGCGCGGTCTGCGGCGGAAATGCCGGTTGTGACGCCTTCGCGGGCTTCGATGGACGTCGTGAAGGCGGTTTCGTGCCGGGTGCCGTTCTGGCGGCTCATCAGTTCCAGACCCAGCTGTTCGCAGCGTTCGCTGGTCAAGGTCAGGCAGATCAGCCCGCGGCCATGCGTGGCCATGAAATTGATCGCATCGGGCGTCGCCATCTGGGCAGGGATGATAAGGTCGCCCTCGTTCTCGCGGTCCTCGTCATCGACCAGAACGAACATCCGCCCGTTGCGCGCCTCGTCGATGATTTCCTCGATGGGGACGAGCACTTGCCGGTCGTCATTGGCGAAGAGGAACCGTTCGAGCTTGCCCAGCGTATCGGCGGTCGGGTTCCAGCCATCCTCGGTGCAATCGCGCAAGGTATTGGCGTGAAGTCCCGCCGCACGGGCGAGGCCCGCCTTGCTCATACCGCCCTCGACCACGAGGTGCCGGACTTTTTCGATAGTGTTTTGTGACATGATTCGCGGAGTATCACATTTCAATGTGATGGGAAGTCCGAAATTCACATCAAAAATGTGTCAATCGCCGCGAAATTGTGGGCTGCGCTTTTCGAGGAAGGCATCGATCGCTTCCGCATTGTCGCTAGTGGCGTGGGCGACGGCCTGCATGGCGGCGGACATTTCGAGCACCGGGCCGAGGTCCAGGCGTTGCGCGTCCCACAACAAGCGTTTGGCCATGCGCACGGCATGCGGCGGGTTGCAGGCGATCCGCGCGGCCATGGTCCGGGCCGCCTCCAGCAACTGCGCGTCGGGCGCGACCTGGCTGACCAGGCCGATCCTGAGTGCTTCGGCGGCATCGATGGTCTCGCCGGTCAGCGTGAGTTCCGCGGCCTTGGAAAAACCGACGATGCGCTGCAGCAGCCAGGCGCCGCCATCGCCGGGGATCAGGCCGAGCTTGACGAAGCTTTCGGCGAATTTCGCGCTTTCGCCGGCAATGCGCAGGTCGCACATGCAGGCAAGATCCAGTCCTGCACCGATCGCCGGGCCATTCACCGCGGCGATGACCGGCACTTCGAGCGCGGCGAAGGCGAGCGGAAGCTTTTGGATACCGCGCTTGTAATTGCCGCGGGTGTGCGCCGGCAGGCTGGCGTTGAGCGGACCCAGGTCGGGCTTCATCGTCTTGAGGTTGCCGCCCGCGGAAAATCCTGGGCCGGCGCCGGTGAGGATCGCAACCCGCACCTTAGGATCGCCTTCCATCGCGCCGAGTGTGCCCAGCAGCGCCTCGATCAGTTCCGGATCGGAAATCGGATTGCGCAGTTCCGGCAGGTTGAGCGTGATCGCTGCAATGCCATCCTCGCCCAGTTCATAGAGTACCGGATCGCTCACGCTGCCTTCTCCTTGCGCCATGTGTCGTAGCGGCTTGTCAGAAAGGCAGCGGCAATGCCACTGGCAAAAGCGGCGGTTCCTGCCTCCCAACCATTGAAACCGAGCATTTTCGCACCCTCCAGGATCGGCATCTGCACAGCGAACAGGGGGAAGGACAGCTGACCGAGCAGGCCCGCCGCGCGGTGGAAGCGGGCAAGGCGCATGCCTCCCGCAATCATCAGCGGGCAGGCGATCACGGTGAACAGCATGTCGAAGTGCCATGTCTTGTCGATGGCGAAATACCAGCTTGCCGCAAGGATCGCCGGCATGGCGGGAATCGCCAGCAGCGGCGGGACCGGGATCGGCGGGCCATTGCGCCACATGCGGCCCAATGCGATTCCGATCAGGTAGGCAAACAGGATGCGCGGCAGCCCGGCGAGAAAATCCCCCGGCTTCGCGCCGACATCGAACGATCCCCAGTGTTGGCCAATCCAGACCATGACTGGCGCCAGCAGCGCGATCCCGAGGCCGATCGCCCAGAGCTTGAAGTGCCGGAAAATCAGGGCATGCAGCGCGTTCGCCACCAGTTCGTAGAAAATCGTCCAGGCCGGTATGTTCAGTTGAAAGACGAACCGGCCCCACCAGGCGGGGATCAGCGCGAAATTGGCGGCGGCGGTGGCGAAGAAGCTGCTGTGGCTCGCGCTCTGGATGAACAGCCGCGGCAAGCCTAGCAGCCCGCCAAGCGCCATTGTCGGCCACAGGCGCTTGTACCGTTTCACGATGAAGCGTCCCGGCTGCTTCAGCCGCTGTTCCTGCACCATGGCCATCAGGAAGCCCGAGAGCATCAGGAAGAATTCGACCGCCAGGTATCCCTTGCCGAACACCCGCGCCCCGCCGAACACCGCGCGGGTGTGGAGGAGAAGGATGCACAGCGCGGCGAAGAAGCGCAGAGCTTCTATACCAGGGAGGCGAGACATTCCTGCGCTCCCGCTTGCGGATTGGGAGTCCTCAGCCTTGCTGGGCCGCAGCCCCACCCATCATCTTGCTCAGATCGACCTGACCGGTAGTCACGCCGCCCATGAAGCCGCCATCGACCGGGAAGACAACGCCCGTGACCACCGCCATCGGATCGGAGCAAAGCAGCACCAGCGGGCCTGCCTGTTCGGCGGCTGTGGTGTAGCGCCCCAACGGTTCGGCGGCTGCATCGACGATGTCCTTGCCCGAATGCTCGTGGAAGCTCTTCATCATCGGCGTTTCGGTGGGCGAGGGCAGGGTGGTGTTGATGCGGATGCCCTTCTTGATCAGCTGCGCGCCCATGAACTGGGTCCAGACGATCACGGCTTCCTTGGAGAAGGCATAGCCTTCGGAAACCTGGTCCATATTGGCCTCGCACCAGGCCATGCCGGCGTCCCAGCCTTGCGCCATCATCAGCTGCATGTGGGTAGGGATGCGGCGGCTCCAGCCGAGGCCGCCGGTGGAGGCGATCGAGGCGATCGAGGATCCGGGGCCCATGTGCTTGAGCACGCAGTCGGTGACATGGCGGGTGCCCAGGAAGTTGACTTTCATCACGTCCATCGGCGGCTTGTCGCCACCGCCGGGGAGCCCCGCGCAGTTCAGCAGGCCGTCGATCTTGCCACCAACAGCGGCGACGCCCGCCTCGATGCTGGCGGGATCGCGGAGGTCTACAGTGTTGAACGAGGCGAGCGGCAAGTCGGCTTCGCGGAAATCGAAACCGTGCACTTCGGCGCCCAGATCGAGCAGGATTTTCGCCGCCGCATTGCCCATGCCGGAAAAGCAGCCGCTGACAACAACACGCTTGCCCTTGAAGCCCAGAAAATCGCTCACTTGCCTCTCCTTTGATGCGCCCATGGCGGATGGCGCCTGCTAGAGGAGAGCGGGGCCTGGCTCAAGCCCCCGGCGCCAAATCGTCGCTGCGATGGCATGGGTCAGGGCTCGAGCAAACCAGACCTGGCAATGCTGTCGAGCACCTTGGGGAGCAGTTCCCTGGCGACCGCCCGCAAACGTTCCGGATCGCTTTCGACGCGGCCGTTGCGTTGGAAGCGCAGGGTGCCGGCCACGGCGGCTTCGGCCAGCAGCTCCGCCAGGGCCTTGCGGTCCGTCTTGCCGTCGAGATGGGGAAGCAGCGCACATGCTGCCGGATCGATCTGCACCATCTCGTGCCGCCGGTTCGTCGTCACGTCGCGTTCGGTTGCGGCATCGTCGCGCGCAAGCGCCGTAGCCCGCGGCCGCGCCCCGGCGCGACCGGCAGGCAGCGGCACGGAGGATATATCGAGAATCCCGGCCATGACCATGCGCATCAGCGCATCGGCGACGGCGTGACGCTGCGGCGGGGCCATATTGTCGGCGCACTGGTCCAGCGTCGTGCTTTCCGGATGCCGTGCGAGCATGACCTGCATGGCGCGGCCGACTGCCGGCTCTTTCGATTGCATGGTCCGGCCCCGGGCATCGGTCAGCCGCGTCGCGCCATTGCCGACTTCCAGCTTCATCCCGGCCGAGGCGAGGAAATGGAGGCCTTCCATACGCTCGGGCGACAGAACCGAGCCGATTTCGCCGGCATGTTCGCTGGCGACAAGCAGGGTCTGGCGAAACGCGCGGCCAGTGAGGAAATCGATCAGCTGTTCGCTGGTGACGAGGTCGCCGGTGGTCCTGGAACGGATGGCGTCTGCCAGGCCCGGGCGGTAATTATCTGCGAACATGGTCTGCAATTCGCTTTCGGCGAGGAACGTCAGGCCGTTGGCTTTTGCATGTTCGGCAAATTGGCTGAACGCCACGGGCTCGTTTGCCTCTTCCATATATTCGTGAAAGACATAGTCGTCCGGCAGGCCTGCCAGGCGTTCGGGCGCATTGCGCAGCATGGCGCCGAAAGGACTGTTATCAACGGCGTTGTCCCGGAAAAACTCCAGCAAGCTGCGCACCATGCGGACCCGGTCGAGAGGCGAATGGCTGTCCGGGATCAGCAGGCGGAATGCGTCGCGCAAGGGTTGGTTAAGCCGCCAGCCGGGCAGCACGTTGTAGCTGACATAGGCAATGCCTTCGGTGCTCAGTCGCTCGCGCGTCACCTTCAGCAGCGCATCGCGCACCGGGGCGGGAACCCAGCTGTAGACGCCATGGCTGATAATATAGTCGAACTGTCCGAATCGCTCGTCGATGTCGGTCAGGCTCATGCAATGCAGTTCGATGTTGCGCAGGCCTAGCCGTTCGATCCGGCCTCTTCCGTCCTCCACCTGCCGCTTGCCCAGATCGACGCCGACGAACTGCGCATCGGGAAAAAATGCCGCATGCGGGATGAGATTGCCGCCCGAAGCGCAGCCCAGTTCCAACACGCGCGCCTTCTCGACCGGCGGGGCCTTGAGGCCGAACAGCTGCGCCGTGGCGGCGAGGCGGGCCGGGTGGGACTTGGCGAAAGGCCGCGAGGAATAGGGCAGCTCGTCGTACTGCGCCGAGACGCGGTCGATGCTATCCTGAAGTTGCGCGAATTCGGACGTTAGCGCGTCCATCTATGCCTCCGGTTGCCTGTGGCCAAGGGTCTAGGGGCTGGCTGCTAAATTGTGGTTAACAGCAGGTTTCCCGGCCATCCCTGGTTTGGGCTTGACCGGCTCGCCTGGTTGCCGTTCACTTGCGTAGTTGGGACAGGAAAAGGCAGGGCAGGCATGGTCACGGCAAGCGAAAACGCTCGGCTGACGCGGGTCGAAGGCGATGCGCCGATGGGGCAAATGCTGCGCAACAATTTCTGGCTGCCGTTCGCCCGCAGCGAGGCCCTGGTGCCGGGCGGAGCGCCGCAGCGCGTTCGTTTGCTTGGCACAGACATGGTCGCCTTCAGGGGCGATGACGGAACCCTGGGCCTGATGGACGAATATTGCCCGCATCGGCGCGCTTCCATGGCGCTGGCGCGAGTTGAGGGCTGTTCGCTGCGTTGCATCTATCATGGCTGGCGCTTGGGCGCGGATGGGGCGGTGGTGGAAGTGCCTTCGGAGGGTGAGCGATCCGGCGAGTTCGCAGCCCGGATAAAGACAAACCGCTATTCGATCCGCGAGGGTGGCGGGCTGGTCTGGGCATTCCTCGGTCATGGCGAAGCCCCTGATCTGCCGCCCCTGCCATTCATGCAGGTTCCGCCCGAAGGCAGGGCCTGGTGGAAAATGACAGTGCGTTGCAACTGGTTGCAGGGCTTCGAGGGGGCGCTCGATTCGGTGCATCTGAACTGGCTGCACCAGGGCTGGAGCGATCCGGCGATGAAAGGACAATTCCTGTCCGGCCCGCCTGCCTACGAGATCGGTGAAACCGCCTATGGCCTTCGCACTGCCGCCATCCGCCAGCCGGGGCCGGGAAGGGTGCATCTCCGCGTTGCCGAATATGTCGCGCCGTTCTTTGCCTTTTCCGCCAGCCGCCAGCCGACGATCCCGACCGATTGCTCGTGCTTCATTTCGGTTCCGGTCGATGACGAAACGCATATCTTGCTGTTCGGCGTCTGGGATGAGGCCGGTGCCGTGCAATCGATGGAGCGGTTCTTCGAAGGGCTGGACCCCGACGATTTGCTGGCTGGCGATTTTCATCGCGGCAACAATTGGGGCCAGGACCGCGAGGCCATGGCCTCCAACCATTTCAGCGGCTTTACCCGCTCCGTTTTGCACGAGGACCTTGGCGTTCAGATGAGCATGGGACCAATCGTGGCGCGCGAGGACGAGCAGCTCTGCGGCACCGATCTTGCCATCGTGCGGATGCGTCAGTTCCTGCTCGACATGATGGGGAAACATGACAGCGGCGGGGAAGTGGACCGGAATTTCCGGGGCTACAGGGACGAAGGAAGCCTGCCCTTTAGCTACGAAGCGGCGGAAGGTGCGGACTGGCGGCTGGGCGGGCAGCGTGGGCGGTTGGGAGAGCCGGTTACAGCCGCGGCCTGACTTCCTCCATCACCCACTGCGCGTGATCGAGATATTCCTCGATGCCGCTAACTGGCGGGATCGGCACGGAGCTGACCGTTACGCCGAGCTCCTTGAACCGCGACAGAGCATCGACAATCGCTTGCGCGCTCATGCCCCTGCTGGTGCTGTCGTCGCCAGACGGCGCATGATCGGTGGTAAGACGGCCCGTGCCCAGGCCATAGGAGACTTCCAGCGGGCGGTTCGTCCATGTTGGCTGCGACCTGATGAAATCCAGCCTCTCGGGGATTTCCTCCGGCTGAGTGCGAAACGAGATGATCCAGCCCGCGCCGTATTTGGCTACGCGCCGCAAGGCCGGTTTGCTGTCGCCGCCGATCCAGATCGGAAGGTGCGGTTTTTGTACTGGCTTGGGATCGAAGCCGACGTCGCGAAAGCTGACGTACTTGCCCTCGAATGTCGGCCGCTCCTGCGTCCAGAGGGCAATGATCGCTTCAAGGTATTCGTCGGCGATCGCCCCGCGTTCCTCCCAGGGCACGCCGAAATAGGTATATTCGTTGCGGATCGAGCCGAGTCCGAAAGTGACGATCATTCGTCCTCCCGAGAGCCAGTCGGCCGTCGCCAGCGCCTTGGCGTGCAGGATCGGGTGTTGCAGCGGCAGGATCGTCACGCAGCTATTGAGCAGGATTTTGCTTGTCGCCCCCGCGAATGCTGCCTGTGCCGTCGTCGAATGCAGCCAGAAAGAGCCGGTGTGCTGGTCGTCGGGCGGCACTGCCAGGTGCTCGGGGATGCCGATCATGTCATAGCCTAATTCCTCTGCACGCTTCGCCATGCGTAGCTGGTCGGGGCCCGCAACCGCCCGCTCCCACGGCTGGAGCATGGCTTCGATTTCCATGAGGTGGGGGATGGGGAAGGTGAGTTTCATGGGATCTGCCTTTTAGGATTTGGGTTGTGCTTCCTTCGCCTTGCGGGCCTCGGCGCGGATATAGGCATGGATCTGGCGAATCTCGGTGTCGCTGAGCTTGTCGAACCTCGGCATGCCGTATTGCGCCAGAGCGCCTTGGCGCAGCACCTGAGTAAGGCTGTCGACTTGCAAGGCGATATGCGATTCGCGCAAGTCCGGGCCAGTGGAGCCATTGGCCACCATCCGCCCGCCATGACAGATCATGCACCGCAAGGCCACGCGCCCGCCCGCGGCGACATCGGCAGGATCGAGTTTCATCGATGGATCGTCGATGGGATGGACCTGCTTGTCCGGCGGCGCGCTGGGCGGGATGCTGGCCTTGCCATCGAGTGCGAAGGTTAGCAGGCGGCGCGGCTGTGCGCCCCATTTCCACCCCGGATTGATCAAGCGGCCGAACATGCCGATGGCGCCGCCATAACCGGACAGCACCGAGACGTATTGCCTGCCGCCGAGAGAATAGCTCATCGGCGCGGCAACGATGCCGTGACCGGCGTTGAACTTCCACAGCTCCCGCCCGTTCGCTGCGTCGTAGACATAGAAATACCCGTCGGCCGCGCCCTGGAAAACCAGGCCGCCGGCTGTCGCCAGCGTGCCGCCGTTCCACAATTCGCTGTGCTGGACTTTCCACGCCGGGCGCTGACGTACTGGATCCCAGGCGACAAGCGTGCCCTTGCCGTCGCCGGGCCGGTTGGCCACTGGTTCGATAGTCAGATCGCCCATGTTCATCGCCTCTTCCGAGGTAGAGCTGCCGCCGAAACGCACGCCGATCTGTTGCATCGGCACATAGGCCAGTCCGGTTTTCGGGCTATAGCTCATGGCCTGCCAGTCATGCCCGCCGATCATGCCGGGATACATGTCGAAGCCGCCCTTGCGGTAGCGGATGTCGGGTTCTTCGATCGGCCGTCCGGTCTTGAGGTCGATGCTTTTGGCCCAGGTCACAAGGGTCGCCTTTTTAGCGGAAATCAGTTTGCCGGTGTCGCGATCGAGCACATAGAAAAATCCGTTGGTCGGCGCGTGCAGCAGGACTTTTCGTGGCTTTCCATCGAGATTGAGCGTCGCCATGACAATGTTTGGCGATGCCTTGTAATCCCAGCCTTCGCGCGGATTTTCCTGGTAGTGCCAGACATATTTGCCCGTATCGGCATCGAGCGCGAGGATCGAGGCAATGAATAGGTTGTCGCCGCCACCCGGATCGCGGGTCGAGGGATTGTAGGGACCGGCATTACCCGTTCCGATGTAGATCCGGTTGGTCTCCGGATCGTAGGTCATCCCGTTCCACACTGTGCCGCCGCCGCCGGCGATTTTCCAGTGATCGGGTCCCCAGGTCCGGGCGGCCATTTCCATGGCCGGATTGCCTTTGTTCTCCTCGGGGCTGCCAGGCGTCATGTAGAAACGCCACAACTGCTTGCCGCTGGTCTGGTCATAGGCCGTGACATAGCCGCGTTCACCATAGTCGCCGCCGCCGTTGCCGATGATCACCTTGCCGTTCATCACTCGCGGTGCGCCGGTGCTGGTCTTCATGTTGCCCGGCTCGAGCGTTTCGACGACCCACAGCTGCTTGCCGCTGGCGGCATCGAGGGCGAACAGCCGCCCGTCGAGTGCGGCAAAGAACAGGCGGCCATTTTCATAGGCCATACCGCGGTTCACGCCGAAAAAGAGAGTCATCTTTTCGGGATGCACTTTCCAGACTTCCGGATCGAAGGTCCACAAGAGGTTTCCGGTGGCGCCGTCGACGGCATAGACCACCGCTCGCCCGCCGGTGAAATAGAGCGTGCCGCCTACCGCCAGCGGCGTTGCCTCGAGGATGCCTTCGTGCGGCAGGTCGAGCGACCAGGCGAGGCCGATCCGGTTAACGGTTTCGGTGTTGATCTGGCTTAGCCGGCTGTATCCCGCCTCATCGGGCGCGCCACCGACACCGGGCCAGTCCGCCTCGGTGCCGATACCCTCTTGCGGTTGCGGCGTGATGCTGTCGCACCCGGCCAGCATGAGCGCAGCCGCAGCCCATATCCCCCTGGCAATTCCCCGCATTCCCGTTCCCCTATACTTGCGATACATAGTCCATGAATTCGTTGTAGGCCTGCACCGAACCCGAGCAGCTGATCTTGTCGTCGCCGCCTTCCAGTTCGGAAAACCGGGCGATTTCGGGATCGACACGCGGGCCCTTCCAGCCGCAGGGACAATCTTCCTCCCAGTGTATCGTCACCCGGTCGCCCGAGATGAAGCCGCCCCAATAGCTTTCGGCAAGGAGGTCGAAGGCGGCGAAACGGCCAGTCTGACTGCCTTGCTTGGGTAATTCCTTGTTGTCCGCGTCGAGCAACACGGCGAGTGTATAGGGCGGGATGTGATAGTGGCCGTGCGAACACTTGGGGCAAGTGCCCATGATCTCGCTCATGCCATAGATCGCGGCAATCCGTTCGACGCCGAAATAGTCGATAACGAAGGCCTCCCAGTCCTCGGGCGGGTCTTTCAGCCCCTTGAGCCCGCCACCGGTCGAAATAAAACTGTTGGGGGCGAAGCTGGGCTTCAGCCCACGGGCGATGCCTGTGCGGGCGGTGCGGATGAGATCGCCCGCAGTGCCGCCGATCTTGACTCGTTTGCCCCGATATTCCTCCATCAGCTTGGTGAACCATGCGTCCATGTCGGCTTCGCGGCGGCGGCCCTGCTGGATCAGCGCTTCGCGTGCTTCGAGCAGGGCCGGGTCGAGTCCCAGTTGCGCCAGTTCGCCCCGGTCCTCGGCCGACTGCATGCGGCCCGCGAGCGAGGATAAATCAGAGGAGATGTGGCCTTGGTAGAGCGTATGGTAATGCTCGGGCCCGCCCGCCGCCGGCACGCCGAACAGCGAGAGCATCTTGAGCATCATGTGATGTCCGCCGCGATAGCCGGGAAAGAAAGTCGGTACGAATTCCTTGTGCGGATCGACCCCGGTAGTCGCTTGCTGCGCCCCGTTATAGGCCCGTTCCCAGCCCGCAAATTCGCTTTGCGACCGCGGCAGGAAGCTCAATTTGCCGGTAGTCCCGGTCGAATGGCCGACCAGCATGCCGAATTCATCGAGGCGGTCGAGCCAGCCGTCGATAGTGGTGAGGCCTTCGAGACTCATCTTCGAGAGATCGTGGGTAGTCAGCCGATCGAGCCATGACGTCAGCTTGGCGAGGTCCCGTTTTTCGATGATCGCCAGCGGATAGCTCTTGTAAACGCGGTGGTCAAAAAACAGAGGCAGGGCGTCGGTTACACTGTCGATTATTGTCGCGCTCTGGCGTTTTGCCAGCTTTTCCAGCGCCGAAACTCCCTCCTTTAACTGCTCGAAGCGCATCTTTACCGCGCCGAGCTGCGCATCCTCGTAGTCACGCCAGCTCATCGACAGCAGCGGTGCGATTCCATCTTTCAGCCAGTCCGCAGGAGCATCGGGCGGCAGTTTGGCGCTTGCCAGCGCAATGTCTGTCATGCTTCCTCTCCCACAATTATTGCGCAGCAGAGTGACGCAAGCGAAGGGAGAGAGCAATGGTTTCGATTATTGAACGTCCGGTGCCGCAGTTCGATCCGGCAAAGGGCCTGCTCAACAACGATCATTTCCAGCTGGGCTATGTCACCAGTGACATCGCTGCGGCTGAAAGGCTGTTCGCAGAACACTTCGGCGTGCGTGAATTTCGGCGTCGGGACAACGATTTGCCCGGCGGTACATCGGTTTCGACGCGCACGGTATGGATTGGCGCAATGATGTATGAACTGGCGTGCGGCAAGGGCCCGGGGATGGAGCAGTTCAGCCGATTTGCCCCCGCCGATGGCCGGGTTATGGCCTTTCACCATTTCGGCTACCTGGTGCCCGACGATGCGTCCTGGCAATCATTGGCGGCGGAAGTCGCGCGGGGCGGATGGGAAGTGCTGGCGAGAAGCGATGCGCCGGGATTCGCCCGCACCATGATGATCCATGCTCCCGAACTTGGGCACTGCCTCGAATATGTTCAGCCGCGCGAAGGGCTGGCCGAGCAAATGAACCGGACGCCCTGTGCTTGAGCAGGGGCAGCAATCGGCGTAACCTAATCGAAACGGGAGTGGAGAACCGGCATGGCCAATATTTCTATTGAACCGATCACGACCTCGATCGGAGCCGTGATCGGCGGCGTCGACATGCGCGAAGCGCCCAATGCGGCACTTGCCGCACAAATCCGGCAGGCCCTGCTCGATCATGGCGTGGTTTTTTTCCGCAATCAGGATCTGACGCCCGAGCAGTTATGGGACTTCACCAGAGCGTTCGGCACGCCGCTCAAGGAGGAGTCCGGCGGCACGCCGGAAGATACCGCCGCCGATCTGCAGGCCGCCGATCTTGGCCCGACGCGCAATTCGACCGCTGTCTGGCACGCGGATACGACATCGCTCGCCCGCCCGCCCTGGGGCGCCTTCCTGCGTTCGGTGACCATGCCGCCAGTCGGCGGCGATACCTGCTGGTCGAGCGCACAGGCAGCCTATGAAGCGCTGTCCGAACCATGGCGGAATATGCTCGATGGACTCCACGCCGTGCACCATGTCGATGCGCTGACCGAGAGAATGGGTGAATATGGTATAGGTTACAAAGATTTTTTTCAGTCACTTCATGATCCGTATCAGGTTCACCCTGTAGTGTTGACGCATGAGGAAAGCGGTCGAAAGGGTTTGTTCGTCAACGAAGCTTTCACTACTCGCATTGTCGAGATGAACGCGGCGGAGAGCGCAGCGGTGCTCAATGTGCTGTTCCACCATATCGGCAAGCCCGAATTCATCATGCGCTGGAAATGGCGGCCCAATGACGTGGCTTTCTGGGACAACCGATCGACTCAGCATTTCGCTGTGCCCGACTATCCGGGCGGGCGGGTGATGCAGCGCATCGTGCTTCAGGGCATTCGACCCGGCGCGCCGGACGAGAAACTTGAAATCCCCAGAGTGGCACAGGCCTGAGGACAATCGATGAAAGCCCTGTTGAGTTACACGCCTGGCAAGGCGGATACCTTGAGATTTGCCGAGCAACCCGAACCCGTGTGCGGCCCGGATCAAGTGTTGGTGCGCGTCAAGGCCGTGTCGCTGAACTATCCCGATGCGCTGATGATCGAGGATCTCTATCAGTTCAAACCCGAGCGCCCCTTCGCGCCGGGGACGGAAGTGGCCGGGGTCATCGAGACGGTTGGGGCCAATGTCGCCGGGATCAAGCCGGGTGACCGGGTTTGTGCGCTATGCGGTCACGGCGGCCTGGCCGAACTGGTCACGGCCGATGCCTGGTCGACATTCGTTATTCCCGACGAGATGCCTTTCGACGTCGCTTCCACCATGCTGATGACCTATGCCACCAATATCCACGGCCTCACCGACCGGGCGGGGCTTAGAGCGGGTGACACCATGCTTGTGCTGGGCGCATCGGGCGGGGTCGGTACTGCCGCGGTCGAGCTGGGCAAGGCACTCGGCGCGCGGGTAGTGGGCGCGGCAAGTTCGCCGGAAAAGGCGGAAGTGGCCCGCCGGGCGGGGGCGGACGACGTAGTTGTCTATCCAAAGGGAGCGCTCGACAAGGACGCCTCGCGCGCTCTGGCCAATGCATTCAAGGCGGCCTGCCCGCAAGGTTATGACGTGATCTACGACGTTATCGGCGGTGACTATGCCGAGCCGGCTTTGCGCTCGATCGGCTGGGAAGGGCGGTACATGGTGATCGGCTTTACCGCCGGTATTCCCAAAATTCCGACCAATCTTGCGTTGTTGAAGGCATGCAGCATTGTCGGCGTATTCTGGGGCGCCTGGACCGCGCGCAACCAGGCGCGGTTCGGCGAAGAAGTGGCGGAGCTGTTCCGGCTTTGGCGGGAAGGCAAGATCAAGCCACTGATTTCGCAGCGTTTTGCTTTTGCCGATGCGGCGAGGGCGCTGGATCTGATGGCCAACCGCGGAGCGATTGGCAAGCTGGTGGTGTCGATCGGCTGAAGGGCAGCTCACTCGCGTCCCAGCTTCTCCGCCATCAGCTTCTCGACCATCCGCCGCGAGACCTTGTTGGAGTGCAGTATGGGCACTTCCTCGCGGGTGATTTCAACATAGGCGCGCGGCACCTTGTAGCCCGATAGCCGCTTCCGCAATTCCGCCTCGATCGCGGCGAAATCAAGCGTTGCGCCTTCGCGCGGCACCACGGCGGCGACCACCAGTTGGCCGCGCTCCTTGTCGGGCAGACCCACGACATAGGCATTGTGCACGCCTTCGAGGCTCTGCATTTCCTCTTCGACTTCGGCGGGTGAGACATTCGAGCCAGCAGTCTTGATCATGTCGCCGCCGCGGCCGACGAACAGGATGCGAGTGCCCTGGACCAGGCACATGTCGCCGGTGTGATAGTACCCATCGGCCGTGAAGAACTCGGACCGCTCGATCTTGTGCAGTCCCGGCGTCACCGGATAGCCGCGCACCTGCATTTCGCCGATGCCGCCATCAGGGACGGGCTGATCGTTCTCGTCGGCGATGCGCACTTCGTAGCGCGGGGCGATGTGGTCCATCGGCGCACACATCGGGTAGCCCGGCGCGCGCACTTCGTCTCCATATGTGTATGGTCCGATGGTTTCGCTCATGCCCAGTCCCCAATAAGGCTTGTTGCCGGCAATCTTCTCCATGTCGTCGGGCGCCAGCACCGATCCCATTGCTACCTGGCTGTTGGCCAGAGTCCTTTCGGTGCAGCGAGTCAGGCCACCTGCGAGCCAGTTAGGCACGAGATACATCATCAGCCCGCCGATCCAGAACATCGGCAACATGGCATAGCATTCCTTGCCCGGCTCGAATTTGGCTTCGCCGGCCAGATATCCGGCGCGGAACATCATCGGGCCGTGCAGGTGCTTCACCCCTTTGGGCAAAGCCATCGATCCCGAGGTGTATATCTCAACCATCTGATCCGCCGGGTGAACTTCGCTTTCGGCTTCGAGCAACAGTTCTTCGGAAACGCTGTCCGCCGCCGAAGTGAGAAAATCCATGGTCTGGATCGATGGGGGCAGACTTTCGCCGGTGGTGACTATCCACCGCAGGAACGGCGCTTTGGTCAGGCGCAGTTCCGGGCCGCAGCTTGTCAGCTCGGGCAGCGCCTCGCCAAGCCTTTCGGCATAGTCATAGCCCATGAATTTGCGCTGGAGGATAAGGCCGGAAATGTCTGACTGGCGCAGAACGCGCACCAGTTCGTTGGCGCGGATCATCGTCGAGATGGGAACCGCGACACCGCCGATCCGGGCAATGGCGGCAAGCATGATGGCAAAGCCCGGCCCATTGCCGAAGATGAACCCAACGCGTGTGCCTTTGCCGACGCCACGTGCAATCAGCCCGCGAGCCAGTTCGGCCGATTGGCGTTCCAGCTGGACATAGGTCGCTTCTTCGCTGGGCATACTTTCGCCGTCAAAGACAATGGCGGTCGCATCGCCATAGGCTGCCGCGGCAGCCCGGATCAGTTGCGGGAATGTCTTTGCCTGCCGTGGGTCACCGGACGTAGCCTTGTCGTCGCTCACTCGTTCGATCCTCTTCCTGCCCATGCGTCCTTGCGCAGTTGCGTGTCCTGCCTAGACCAGGCCGCATTGCGCTGCCTAGCCCCCTCTCGGCAGGAAGAAAGCGATTATTACCGTACCGAAGCGCTATTTGGCGAAAGCAAGGTTTGACCGGGTGAAATCGCCATCGGTTTCCCAGAATGGGCCGCCGGAAAAGCGGTTGACGATGTCGGGCGGCAGAGTTCTCGTCTGCTGCACCGGTTTTACTTCCTTGCGCACCTTGTGCAGCCCGGGTGCGGCAAGCAGCGTATCGAACTCCGTGGCTTCGTAGTCGACATTGCCGAAATCGTGCTTGAACAGCGGTTCGCCGACAAATTCGTAGATTCCCCGCATGACCGCCTGCGGCTGGTTGGCGATGGCGTTGTAGGACACGATCATCAACCGGTCGCTGTTCGGACCGTAGAATGCTTCCTTGAGCGCGTTGAGCGCGAAGCCAACCGTTCCACCGCCCATCATCAGCCGATCGGTGCGAACATAGACCGATGTGTCCGGCTCGTAACCGATGATTTGCGACAACAGCAGCGGGCTGCGGTAAAACTGATTTTCGAAGCTCTGCAGGATTTCGGGTATCGGCCGGACCAGGCAGATGATTTTCACATCCTCGAACAGCCGCATCAGCACATGCAGCTTCTGCGTCCAGCCGCGATTCGTGTCAAAAACGGAAGTGGCGGGGCTATGCTGATAATAGCTTTCGAACAGCCCGCGCAGCACATTGGCGCGCTGTTCTTCGTTGAAGGCGGGGCCGAATTCGGTGGCATTCGACATTTTGGGCAACAGCGCGCTCATCAGTGCGAAGACCGGCGTGCTCATGCCTGCTTCGAAAGCCGGGTTTTGCCGCAACAGGCCGCCCAGCAGAGTCGAGCCCGAGCGCGGCAATCCGGAAACGAAGTAGACGTTCTTGCCCATCAGTATTCGTATCCCTCCTTGCGGCGGACCGACCGGGAAAGATTGCCCCGATAGATGTACTGGCCCAAATGGCCAAAATCGCTTTCGAAATCGGCATAAACCTTGCCGCCGATATCGCGCCAGCGCCGGCAGAAGGCATAGTCTTCGGACAGGTAACGATTGGTTTCCGGTTCGACCATGCAATCGAAGAACAGGTAGTACAAGTGCTTCTTGGCGCGTTTTTCGGCGCCTTCCGGCGTGTAGTTGAGGTTCGGGTAGCCTTCGACCATCTTGTTGATGACATCGCGTTTGATGCACATGAAGCCAGTAGGCGCTTCCGCGACCTCGATGAAGTGATCGGCATCGAGATGCGGGATCACCGGCTGTTCCCAAAGCCCCAGCGGATTGAACGGGAATGTCGCGTAACGCACGGTATATTCGTCGAGCGACATCGGTTCGGGAATGCCTTCGGCAGGCCAGTTGAGATTCTTGATCGGGTAAATACCGGCGACAACGTCGCGATCCGCCAGCAGCAGACGGATGAACTGGCGCGGTTCGAATTCGATATCGGAATCGATCCAGAACAAATGCGTGAATTCCTCATGTTCGAGGAAGAAGCGCACCATTTCGTTGCGGCCGCGCGTGATCAGGCTCTCGGCATGCATATGCAGCGTAAGGTTGAGACCCAGCTGTAAGGCACGGGCCTGAAGCTTGAACACACTTGTCACGTAATTCATCGCGACAGCTGAAATATAGCACGGCGTTGCAACCATGACGTGCATCGATTGCAGCGCTTCCACGGGAAGCATGATGGGAATTCCGATCGTTCAGTAGGTATAGTTGGCCAGCTGCCAGGCATTATCCGGTCCGGGTGTGAACTGGACGATTTCGTTGTAGGTAGCGCGCTTGTCGGTGGTTGCGGTGAAAGTCACCACGATCAGCGGCTGCTGGCGGCCATTGGCGGAAATGGTCGAGCGGGCGACATTGGCCCACTGGCGGCTGACGATCTTGCCGGTCTGTTCGCGCTTTCGGCTGACGTCTGCGACAAAGCGATCCTTGGCGGTGCTGGCCTTGAACGAGGCGGCGGCCCGGTCCCAGACCAGTGCGGCACGCCCCTGATCGAGGTTGGTAACGACCTGGCCAGCAAAGGCGAGGAACATGTTGGGGCCAGGAAATGCGGCTGGCTGCGTTTGTTGCGCAGATCGCGCCGGCTGCTGCTGTGCCGCCAGGGGCGAGGCGAGAACGACAGCGGCAAGTGCCAGAGTGGCGAACTTTTTCATTTCAGGCTCCGTTTCATTCAAACGTCATTGCGATAGCCAAAGTGGCTGGCTTCAGGAGGCGGCGATCAAAGCATCAACCGGACGTCAAATCAATCGCCAAGGGCAATCGCAGACGTCCCAGGCATGGACTGCCTGGGACGCCGCAATGCGATTTCAACCCTGATCCGGTCAGAACTGGATGCCGAAGCCGAACGACGCGCCGCCCGATCCGTTCTCGTCGACCGAGCCATTGGCCTTGAAGGTCCAGCGGCCGTCGTCGGTCATCTTGCCCAAGCCCAGCGAGAAGCCGGTCCTGCCGTTCCAGATGCCGACACCGCCGCCGAACGACCACATACCCGGTTGCGTGGGCTGTGGAATGGCCGCTGCCGACATGGCCGCCGCGATGCCCGCGTTGTACTGATCGGCCATCTTGTCGACAATCAGGAAGACCTGGCTGCCGTTCACCGCATCGGTGCTGGTCGGAGTGATCCGGCCGGCCGCGACATTGGTGATCTGCCGTTCCGCACCCGGCGCGCCTACCGACACTACACTGGACGGGTTCGAACCCGCGAAGCCGTTGACGGTCATGCCGCCGACATAGGCCATGCTGGTCGGGTTGGCTGCCGCAGACACCGATCCTGCACCCAGCGCGACATCGTTCGGGTTGTTGGCGCGAGCGCCGGCACCCAGGGCGGTCGAGTTGGCGGCGACCGCCGTGGCATTGAAGCCAACGGCCGTGCTCTGGTCCGACGCCGCATTGGAGCCGGGGCCGAAAGCAGCCGCCGTCGGGCCTGTGGCCCTTGCGCCGTTGCCTACGGCAACTGCCTGGGCGCCGCTGGCAAAAGCCTGCTGACCAAAGGCGGCCGCACTGGCGCCGATCGCCTGGCTTCGATCGCCGAAGGCCGAGGCCGAAGCGCCCGAGGCAACCGACTGGAAGCCGCTGGCCGTGGCCGCCGCGCCATTGGCAAAGGCGCTCGCGCCCGATGCCGTGGCATTTGCGCCGTTCGCAACTGCCGAGAAGCCCGAAGCCGTGGCCGCTGCGCCGGTCGCATTCGACTGGAAGCCGAGCGCAACTGCACTGGCCCCGAATGCTAGCGAGCTTTGGCCGAAGGCTGCCGCCGATGCCCCCTGTGCGTTGGCTGCTGCGCCAAAGGCCGAAGCCCCGTCGCCGTTGGCCTGAGCGAGGCGGCCGCTGGCTGTTGCCGCCGCGCCGTTGGCATTGGCCCGGTCACCGCTTGCAGTGGCCGATGCGCCATTGGCGACGGCTCTCCAGCCGGACGATGTGGCATTGTTGCCATTGGCCAGTGCTTCTCCGCCAGTCGCCGTGGCATTGGCGCCATTGGCGAATGCGCTGGTGCCGGTTGCCGTGGCATTGGCGCCGACTGCACGGCTGACGAAGCCGGTAGCCGTCGCGGCCGTGCCGATGGCGTTGGCGCGCTGACCCAGTGCTGTGGCGTCAGTGCCGATTGCCTGGGCTGCGTCACCGAAGGCCGATGCCGAATCGCCCTGCGCATTGGCGCTGGTGCCCACTGCCGTGGCCACCGAGCCGTTGGCAATGGCATTGCTGCCGACTGCCGTAGCGTCTGCGCCCTGGGCATTGGCCTGGAAGCCGGTTGCCGTGGCGCGAGTGCCGTTGGCGACCGAGAGCTGGCCCAGCGCCGTGGCGTCTTGCCCATTGGCGACCGCGCGGTCGCCCAGAGCCGTTGCGGAGTCGCCATTGGCTATCGCCCGCGGGCCAAAGACGGTTGCGTCAGTGCCGATGGCCTGGGCCGCATAGCCGCCGGCCGTGGCGCGGACACCCTGTGCATTGGCCAGTTGACCAAGTGCCGTGGCGTCTGTGCCATTGGCGATCGAACGATCACCAATCGAGGTCGCCGAATCGCCGTTGGCGAAAGCATAGGAGCCTAGCGCGGTTGCGGCCTTGCCGAACGCCTGGGTCTTGTAGCCGACAGCTGTCGCTTCCACACCCTGAGCATTCGAATGATGCCCGACCGCAGTTGCGCTCTTGCCGTTTGCTATCGACTCCGCACCGTCCGCCGTGGCGCCTTCGCCGTTAGCATAGGCGAACATGCCTGTGGCGGTTGCTCCAAGGCCATTGGCAAAGGCACGGGCGCCCGTCGCCGTGGCATAGGTGCCATTGGCAAACGAATATCCGCCGGTTGCCGTGGCAATCTTGCCATTGGCTTCCGCCTGATAGCCGGTCGCCGTGGCCTGAGCGCCATTGGCGAAGGCGTATTGACCCAGCGCCGTTGCAT
Organism: Novosphingobium sp.; assembly: GCA_050248535.1. Classification (GTDB taxonomy): domain Bacteria; phylum Pseudomonadota; class Alphaproteobacteria; order Sphingomonadales; family Sphingomonadaceae; genus Novosphingobium. Next base: position 7,987 of record JBFWSE010000021.1, on the reverse strand, counting down.
CGACGCCATTGGCAAAGGCCCGGTCGCCAAAGGCCGAGGCGCTATCGCCGTTGGCAAAGGCGCTGTCGCCCGTTGCCGTGGCGGAAGTGCCGTTGGCGAAGGAGCTGGTGCCTATGGCTGTGGCATAAGTGCCGTTGGCGAAGGAATAGGAGCCTTCCGCCGTGGCATTCTTGCCAAGGGCCAGCGATTGATAGCCACCTGCAGTGGCGTTCTTGCCCAGCGCCGTGGCATCGCTGCCGGTTGCCGTGGCATTGGTGCCGAAGGCGAAGGAGCTGTAGCCGGTAGCAGTTGCCTTGGTGCCCCAGGCTATGGCCACATCGCCGGTTGCCGTTGCGCTGGTGCCGAAAGCAAAGGCCTTGTTACCCGTTGCCGTGGCATTGGTGCCCAAGGCGAAGGCCTTGTTACCGGTTGCCGTGGCATTGGTGCCCCAGGCGTCGGAGTCATTGCCGGTGGCGGTGGCGTTGGTGCCGAAGGCGAAGGCCTCGTTGCCCGTTGACGTGGCATTGGTGCCGATCGAAACCGACTTGTTGCCCGTCGACGTGGCATTGGTGCCCCAAGCAAAGGAGTCATTGCCAGTTGCGGTGGCATTGGTGCCCAGCGCAAAGGAGTCATTGCCCGTCGCCGTGGCATTGGTGCCGAAGGCCTTGGAGTCGCTACCCGTTGCCGTGGCATTGGTGCCGTTGGCGAAGGCGTCCTCACCGGTGGCCGTGGCGTTGGTGCCGTTGGCGAAGGCGTCGTCACCAGTTGCGGTTGCGCTGGCGCCATTGGCGGTCGATTGCGTGCCCGTCGCCGTGGCCGAAGCGCCGTTGGCGAATGACTTGTAGCCGGTCGCCGTGGCCTGGACGCCATTGGCGAAGGACCACTGGCCCAGCGCCGTGGCGTCGGTGCCATTGGCGAAGGCGTAGTCGCCGAAGGCCGATGCGGAGTCGCCGTTGGCCACCGACTGCGAGCCGACTGCCGTGGCGGCAAAGCCATTTGCGAAGGCCTTGTAGCCGCCTGCGGTGGCTTGCGCGCCATTTGCAATGGCACGATCACCGGTTGCCGTGGCGCTGGCGCCATTGGCAGTCGCATAGTTGCCGGTCGCGGTCGCAAACTGACCATTGGCTTCCGACTGGTAGCCGGTTGCTGTGGCCTGCGCCCCATTGGCGAAGCTGTACTGACCCAGCGCCGTGGCGTCGGTGCCGTTGGCGAAGGCGTAATCGCCCAGCGCCGTGGCGGAGTCGCCGTTGGCAAAGGCGTTCGAGCCGACAGCTGTCGCTGCGTAGCCATTGGCGAAGCTCTTGTAGCCATCCGCCGTGGCTTGCGTGCCATTGGCGTAGGCGCGATCACCCGTTGCCGTGGCGCTGGAGCCGTTGGCGAACGAGCCATAGCCGCTCGACGTGGCCCTGGTGCCATTGGCGGTAGAATAGGCGCCGGTCGACGTGGCGAACTTGCCATTGGCGATTGCGATGTCACCGGTTGCCGTGGCGGCATAGCCATTGGCGAACGATTCGAAACCGGTTGCCGTGGCGCGATTGCCATTGGCGTAGGCATAAGCACCTGTCGCGGTGGCAAATTTGCCGTTGGCCAATGCATAGCCGCCAGTCGCCGTGGCTACCCTGCCATTGGCTTCCGACTGATAGCCGGTCGCTGTGGCCTGTGCGCCATTGGCGAAGCTGTTCTGACCGAGCGCCGTGGCGTCGGTGCCGTTGGCGAAGGCGTAATCGCCGAAGGCCGAGGCAGAGTCGCCGTTAGCGAAGGCATTCGAGCCGACCGCCGTAGCCGCGTAGCCATTGGCGAAGCTCTTGAAACCGCCCGCCGTAGCCTGCGTTCCATTGGCAAAGGCGCGGTCACCGGTTGCCGTGGCGGAATAGCCATTGGCATTTGCCTGGGCGCCGGTTGCCGTAGCGCTGTGGCCGTTGGCTACCGACAGGTCGCCGGTTGCCGTCGCGCTTAGACCATTGGCGAAGCTGTACCGGCCGATTGCCGTGGAGCTGTCGCCATTGGCGAAGGCATGATCGCCGAAGGCCGAGGCGCTGAAGCCATTTGCCGTGGCCTTGCTGCCAGAGGCCGTGGCCGAATTGCCGTTGGCCCGGGCATAGGTGCCCGTCGCCGTGGCGTTTGCCCCATTCGCGGTCGAAAGATTGCCCGTCGCGGTTGCGGCATAGCCATTGGCGAAGGCAGAAACACCGGTTGCGGTGGCGCGGGTGCCATTGGCGAATGAGCTGTCACCGGTGGCGGTGGCGGAAGATCCGTTGGCAGTCGAGCCTACACCGGTTGCCGTGGCATAGGTGCCGTTGGCAAGGGCGCTGTCGCCGGTTGCCGTGGCGCTGGTGCCATTGGCTTTGGACTGCACACCTGTAGCAGTTGCTTTGGTGCCGTTGGCAAATGAGGCCTCGCCGGTTGCCGTTGCATATTGGCCGTTTGCGAAAGAACCGACGCCCGTCGCTGTGGCTTGTGAGCCGTTTGCCGTCGAATAGGAACCAGTCGCGGTCGCCCAGCGGCCATTGGCTTCCGATTTATAGCCGGTCGCCGTGGCCTGATCGCCATTGGCGAAGCTGTTCTGGCCCAGCGCGGTGGCATCCGTGCCGTTGGCGAAGGCGCCGTCGCCGAAGGCCGAGGCGGAATCGCCATTGGCGATGCTCTTGTAGCCGACTGCAGTGGCGGCCGCGCCATTGGCGTTGGCGAACGAGCCGTCAGCCGTTGCTGCCTTGCCGTTTGCATTGGCGTAGTTGCCGGTCGCCGTGGCGTAATCGCCTTGGGCCAGTGCGCTGTCGCCGGTCGCGGTGGCATACTTGCCCTGGGCATTGGAACGCGAACCGGTTGCCGTGGCGTTGGAGCCATTGGCGACCGAGGTCGTACCGGTTGCCGTGGCGAAATTGCCATTGGCGGTCGATGCGTTGCCAGTCGCGGTGGCATTGTAGCCATTGGCAAAGGCCTTGTAGCCCGAGGCCGTCGCTTGCCCGCCATTCGCCAAGGAATAGGTGCCAGTCGCCGTCGCGCCAAACCCATTCGCTTCCGATTGATAGCCGGTCGCCGTGGCGCGGGTGCCGTTGGCGAAGCTGTTCTGGCCGAGCGCAGTTGCATCGGTACCGTTGGCATAGGCGCCATCGCCGAATGCCGAGGCGCTGTCACCATTGGCGATCGCGCCATTGCCGACAGCCGTGGCTGCTGCGCCATTGGTCGTCGCCTTGTAGCCAAAGGCCGAAGCATAGGCGCCATTGGCGGTGGCGTAAGCGCCCGTCGCCGTCGCACCCTTGCCGTTGGCTTCGGACTGATAGCCGGTGGCCGTGGCGAACTGGCCATTGGCGAAGCTGTTCTGGCCCAGCGCCGTGGCATCGGAGCCGTTGGCATAGGCGCCGTCGCCGAATGCCGAGGCGCTATCGCCATTGGCTATGCTCTTGTAGCCGACTGCCGTTGCCGCAGCGCCAGTGGCGTTGGCGAAAGCACCGTCTGCCGTCGCGCCTTTGCCGACTGCATCGGCCAAGTAACCGGTCGCCGTTGCATAGCTGCCATTGGCATGTGCTCTAGACCCTGTCGCGGTCGCATTGATGCCATTGGCATTTGCCAGAGAACCTGTCGCGGTCGCATTGCTGCCATTTGCATAGGAATTTACGCCAAGCGCTGTGGCTCTGCTGCCATTGGCCGTGGCGCTGTTGCCCAGCGCGGTCGCGCTGTTGCCGTTGGCCGTGGCATAGACACCGGTCGCCGTCGCGCTGGCGCCGTTGGCGAAGGAATGCGCGCCCGTCGCCGTGGCAAAGTTGCCATTCGCCTCAGCGTCATTACCTGTTGCGGTCGCTTGGCTACCATTTGCTACGGAATAATTACCGGTTGCCGTGGCCCAAGTGCCATTGGCGAAGGAGTTCACGCCAGTGGCAGTCGCGCGATAGCCATTGGCCACGGAATAGGCGCCGCTCGCGGTCGCATTGGTGCCATAGGCCGTCGACTTGTAGCCTGTCGCCGTGGCACGGGTGCCATTGGCGAAGCTGTTCTGGCCCAGAGCGGTGGCATCCTTGCCATTGGCATAGGCGCCGTCGCCGAAGGCAGAGGCCGATGCGCCATTGGCATATGAATTATTGCCAACAGCCGTCGCGGTGTCACCGTTGGCGAACGCGCTGTCGCCAACGGCCGTGGCGCTGTTGCCGCTGGCATTGGCGAAGACGCCGACAGCAGTAGCCGAACCGCCATTGGCAACGGAGAGCACGCCCGTTGCCGTGGCGTTGGCGCCATTGGCGAAGGCGCGATCGCCGGTCGCCGTGGCGCTGCCGCCATTCGCCTTCGATCCATAGCCCGTTGCGGTGGCTTTCGTGCCATTGGCGTAGCTGTTCTGGCCCAGCGCGGTGGCGTCAGTACCATTGGCGAAGGCGCCATCGCCGAAGGCCGATGCGGAATCGCCGTTGGCTACCGAGTTGGCACCGGTTGCAGTCGCGGCCTTGCCATTGGCGAGCGAATTATAGCCCGTCGCGGTGGCCAGATTGCCATTGGCATAGGCCTGGCTGCCGGTTGCCGTAGCCTTGTTGCCATTGGCGGTGGAGTTGTAGCCCGTCGCAGTAGCCTGATTGCCGTTGGCGAAGGAATCCGCGCCGGTAGCGGTCGCCTTGGTGCCATTTGCATAGGCGTCTGCACCGGTTGCGGTCGCCCTGTTGCCATTGGCTGTGGCATTATAACCGGACGCGGTCGCCTGGTTGCCGTTGGCATAGGCCTGACTGCCTGTCGCAGTCGCCTTGGTGCCATTGGCGAAGGACTGATAGCCAGTCGCCGTCGCCTGGTTGCCATTGGCATTGGCATAAGAGCCGGTTGCGGTTGCCTTGGTGCCATTGGCATAGGATCCGGCGCCGGTAGCAGTCGCCTTGTTGCCATTTGCCGTGGAATTATAACCGGTTGCGGTGGCCTTCGTGCCATTCGCAAAGCTGTTCTGGCCCAGCGCAGTTGCGTCCTTGCCATTGGCCACGGCGCCATCGCCGAAGGCCGAGGCGCTATCGCCGTTGGCTATGCTCTTATAGCCGACTGCAGTGGCGGCCGCGCCAGTGGCGTTGGCCAAGGTACCGGTTGCCGTTGCGGCCTTGCCGTTGGCAAGCGAGCTGTAACCCGATGCGGTAGCGTAATCGCCAACAGCGTTGGAATAGGCGCCGGTCGCCGTTGCGCCCTTGCCTTGGGCGTTGGACAGGGCGCCGGAGGCGGTTGCATAGGCTCCATTTGCAGTGGCCAGGACACCTGTGGAGGTCGCGCCCTTGCCTTGGGCCGTGGCGCCAGAACCAGTCGCTGTGGCGGCATATCCGTTCGCGAAACTCTTGTAGCCAGATGCCGTTGCAAAGTCGCCATTGGCGCTGGCAAGAGCGCCGGTCGCCGAGGCATTGTTGCCGTTGGCCAGTGACTTATAGCCGGTAGCCGTAGCCCTTGTGCCATTGGCGTAGCTGTTTTGCCCCAGTGCCGTGGCGTCCTTGCCATTGGCCACGGCGCCATCGCCGAAGGCCGAGGCGCTATCGCCGTTGGCGAAGCTCTTGTAACCGACAGCCGTAGCCGCGAGACCGTTGGCTACAGACTTGTAGCCTTCCGCGGTGGCATAGGCGCCATTCGCAGTGGAATAGCCGCCGGTTGCCGTCGCGCCCTTGCCGTTCGCGGTCGAATAGGCGCCGGTTGCCGTGGCCAGATCGCCATAAGCGTGGGCGACATTGCCGGTGGCCGTGGCATAGGCGCCATTGGCGACCGAGTAGTTGCCCACGGCCGTCGCGCCGATGCCGTTGGCTTCGGCGAAAGTACCAAATGCGGCGGCGAATTCGCCATTTGCGGTGGCGTAGGAGCCCGTGGCCGTCGCCTGATCGCCATTGGCGACGGAGAAAGTGCCGGTTGCGGTCGCTTCCTTGCCGATAGCATTGGCGCGATAGCCGGTTGCCGTGGCAAATTCGCCGATCGCGATCGAGGCCGCGCCGGTCGTGGTCGCGCCCTTGCCATTGGCGACGGCCGAATTGCCTACCGAAACGGCATTGAGGCCATTGGCGACCGCGGCATTGCCCAGGGCTGTCGCATAGTCGCCATTGGCGACCGTGAAGCCGCCCAGTGCGGTGGCGTTGCTGCCTTGTGCATAGGCGAAATCGCCCAGCGCCGAGGCCGAAGTGCCATCGGCGCGCGAAGACATGCCGATCGAAATCGCGCCATAGCCGTTGGCGCGGGCATTGGAGCCAAGCGCTGTGGCCTGGGTGCCATTGGCGGTCGAGGCCTGGCCGACGGCGGTCGAATAGGCGCCGTTGGCATTGGAATAGGCGCCGCTCGACGTGGCGCGGTTGCCATTGGCTACCGATTGAAAACCAGTTGCGGTTGCCTGGCCGCCATTGGCGGTTGAGTAAGCGCCGGTCGCGGTGGCGCTCTTGCCATTAGCCGTTGCCAGCTCGCCCGTCGCCGTCGCAAAGTCGCCATTTGCCTGTGCGTCGGTACCAGTCGCGGTGGCATTCGAGCCATTGGCGAAGGCGGCAGCGCCGGTTGCGGTTGCCGCAGCGCCGTTGGCGTTGCTGTAGGTGCCCGATGCCGTGGCATAGTTACCATTGGCCTGGGATTTGTAGCCGGTTGCCGTCGCCTGACTACCATTGGCGAAGGAATTCTGCCCCAAGGCAGTGGCGTCAGTGCCATTGGCAAAGGCGCCGTCGCCAAACGCCGATGCGGAATCGCCATTGGCGACGCTGTTGTAGCCGGTGGCGGTCGCAGCAGCCCCATTGGCATTGGATAACGCACCAGTAGCCGTAGCGCCGGCGCCGTTAGCCGTCGAATAGGCGCCGCTGGCACTGGCGAAGTTGCCATTGGCAGTCGAGCTGTAGCCAGTTGCCGTGGCATAACTGCCGTTGGCAAAGGAATTCTGGCCCAAGGCCGTCGCATCCGAACCATTGGCCACCGCGCCATCGCCGAAGGCCGAGGCGGAATCGCCGTTGGCTACGGAATTGTACCCGAAAGCCGAGGCCGCCGTGCCATTGGCGAAGCTCTTGTAGCCTTCTGCAGTAGCATAGGCGCCTTGCGCATTGGCATAGACACCGGTCGCGGTCGCGCCCGTGCCATTGGCGATCGAGAAAGAGCCGGTCGCTGTCGCATTTTTGCCATCGGCGTAGGCCTGCCGGCCGGTCGCCGTGGCGCTGGCGCCCAGCGCATTGGCGCGATAGCCGACAGTTGTGGCATAGGCGCCAAAGGAAGTGGTGGCGACGCCTACCGCGGTCGCTCCCTTGCCGCCGGCATAGGACTGACTGCCGACCGACACGGCATTCACGCCGTTGGCAATTGCGCCGTTGCCGAAGGCCGAGGCGTTGGCGCCATTGGCCGTCGCGAATGTGCCGGTCGCCGTCGCGGCGAAGCCATTGGCCGTCGACGCAACGCCGGTGGCAGTCGCCTGATCGCCATTGGCTGTGGCGAATGAGCCGGTTGCAGTGGCGAAATCGCCGAATGCCCCGGATTCATGTCCGACGGAAGTGGCGAAACCGCCAATTGCATCGGCTTGATGGCCGTCGGCAGTGGCATAGTTGCCGCTCGCCGTCGCTTCAAAGCCCGTCGCCGTGGCGTATGTGCCAAGGGCATTTGCATAGGCACCGGTTGCCGTGGCGTATTTGCCGCTGGCCGTTGAATCCGCACCCGTCGCCGTGGCGCCGAGCCCGTTCGCTTCGGAATAGCTGCCAGTTGCGGTGGAGAAGTCGCCATTGGCGAAGGCGCCGATTCCAGTGGCGGTGGCCTGATATCCGTTCGCAAATGAATTATAGCCAGTGGCGGTGGCGTAAACGCCGTTGGCGTAGGAGCCGTTGCCAACTGCAGTTGCGCCGCCATCGACTGAGAAGCCTGGCGCAGCACCGTCTATCGTACCATTTGCGTTCGCTTGACCATGAGCTTGAGAGGTCAACCCGGCAAACCCTAACCCCGCGAGGAGCGCCGCCGTCGAGGCCGAGCCGAGTCGTCCGATTCGCGCCTTCTGCCCAATTCCCAGGATTCGCGTGGCCTTGCGCAAGATCGCCATGATCCGCTTGCGAGCGCGCCGCGA
>JBFWSE010000020.1:0-42906 GCA_050248535.1 Novosphingobium sp. | reverse complement strand
TGCGTCCCTCTTAATGCGATATCGAGTGGATTACCCATGTTCCCATGAAGATGAATGGACAACGGACCAGCCGCCTGTCAACAACGGCGCACTGTTAGACCCCGGCAAATTCTGCTAGCGGCCGTGACGTGACACCCTTTCCCTGGATCGATGTTCTTGTGATCGCCGGCCTGGTTCTGCTCAATGGCATGTTCGCCATGGCGGAACTGGCTCTGGTCTCCGCGCGCCCCGCCAGGCTCAAGATGGCGGCCGAGCGCGGCAGCAAGGGCGCCCGGGTCGCGCTCGCCATGATGGCCGATCCGGGGCGCATGCTTTCGGCAGTGCAGACCGGTATTACGCTGGTGGGCATCGTCGCCGGCGCCTATTCCGGTGCGAGCCTGGGCGGTCCGATGGGCGAACGGCTGGCGGCGCTCGGGCTGCCCGCGCGCTATGCCGACGAGACGGGCTTTGCCGTGGTGATCCTCGCCACGACTTATCTCAGCCTGGTGATCGGCGAACTTGTGCCCAAGCAACTGGCGCTGCGCGCGGCCGAACCGATCGCGATCGTCGCTGCAGTGCCGATGCAGATTCTCGGCCGCGCCGCCGCCCCGGTGGTCTGGCTGCTCGACCGCTCGACCGGCCTGATCCTGCGCCTGATCCGCGTCACGCGCGTGCGCGACGATGTGGTAACGGCCGAGGAACTGCACATGATTTTCGCCGAGGCGACGCTGTCGGGTGTGATCGAGGAAGACGAGCGCGCGATGATGACCGGGATCATGCGCCTGGCCGATCGCCCGGTGCGCGAACTGATGACGCCGCGCACCGAACTGGACTGGATCGAACGCCGCGCCGGCGAGGCCGACTTGCGCGCCCGGATCAAGGAAAGCCCGCATTCGCTGCTGCCCGTGGCCGATGGTTCGCCCGACAATGTGGTCGGTGTGCTCAAGGTGCGCGACGTTCAGGCCATATTGCTGGCCGGGCGCAAGCCCAACATCGCCCGGCTGATGAAAAAGGCCGAAGTGATTCCCGATCAGCTCGACGCCATGGATGCATTGCGCATCCTGCAGGGGTCCGACGTGTCGATGGCCCTGGTCCACGACGAATACGGCCATTTCGAAGGCGTGGTGACGCCCGCCGACCTGCTTTCCGCCATCGCTGGCGATTTCGCCAGCCACCAGGACGAAGGCGACGAGCCGCTGCTGGTCGAGCGCGAGGACAAGTCGCTGCTGATTTCCGGCGCGCTTCCCGCCGATGCGCTGGCCGACCGGCTGGGGATAGACCTGCCCGAGACCCGCGAATTCGCCACTGCGGCGGGCTATGTGCTCTCGGTGCTCAAACACTTGCCCAAGGAAGGCGAACACTTCCACGACCAGGGCTGGCGTTTCGAGGTTGTCGATATGGACGGCCTCAAGATCGACAAGCTGCTGGTGAGTTCGGTCGATGTGAAGCCCCGCGAGGCGGGGGAATAACCGGGTTCACGCGAAGGCGCGAACCAATCAGCTTCCGGCTGAAGTCTGCGCCTCGCGCCCGTCGCCCTGCGGCGCCGCGAGGATGTCGCGAGTCACTTCGCCCTTGGCGACCGTGTTGGTCTGCGGATCGCCAACTGCCGAGCGAATCCCCGGCGCGGCGCGGCCGGCGCGGCCGACAGTATTCTTTTCGACTTCGCTGCGCTCGGCCGGCCCGCCGAACAGCGCGTCGAGCGCTTGCTGCTGGGTGTTGGTATTGGCCGGACGCGGTGCGCCGGCCTTGGGCGGTTCGATGGCGAAATCGGGCGGGACCACCAGCGGCGCCTGGCGCTGCACGGCGAATTCGTCGGGCCGCGCACGGCCGAACAGCCCGCCTCCGCGGCCGCATCCGGTCAGCACGGTCGCGGCAGTCGCGAGCAGGACAAGGGCAACAGCTTTGCGCATTTCTCAGTTCTCCAGGGCCGGGTCCGCCGCCGTATCCGGCGAAGGCGTATCGTGCTTTTCGCGCAAAAGGAAGCTGCGGGCAAGAATGATGAGCACGCCGATGGTGATAGCGGCATCGGCGAGGTTGAAAATCAGGAAGGGACGGAACTCGCCGATGTGAAAATCGGCATAGTCGATAACATAGCCCTGGAACACCCTGTCGCGGATGTTGCCCAGCGCACCGCCCAGCACCAGGGCCAGGGCGAAGATGTCCCACATCTTCCGCTCGCGCATCATCCAGATTGTCACCACCAGGGCGATACCCGCGGTTACCGCCACCAGCAGCCAGCGCATTTCGGCGGACTGTGCCTGCAACAGGCCGAGCGACACGCCGAAATTCTGGGTGAAGCGCAGGTCGAAGAAGGACGTGATCGGGATCGAATCGACTTCAGGCAGCTTCCAGATGTCCATCAGCTGCCACTTGATCCACCGGTCAGCACCGAAAATGACCATGGCGGCGAGCAGGCCGAGGATGCGATTGCGCCAGACGTTCATGACGCGGCTTCCATGGCGGCCACCACATTGTCGCAACGTGAACAGAGCGCGCCGTCTTCAGGGACATCGGGGAGATGACGCCAGCAGCGGCCGCATTTGTGATGGGTGGTTTTGCCAGCGTAATCGATAATTCGGGTTTCGGCGATGCTGTCATCGGCAAAGCCTGTAATTGTCACACTGTCAGCAATGCAGACTTCAGCAAGATCGACTGAGTTTGCTGCATCAACTAGACCGGCGGCTTTGAGCCTAAGATTGACAACTGCTTCGAGACTGGACCCCACGAGTTTTTCGCGGCGCATCGGCTCGATCGCGTCTGTGACTGCTGACCGTACTTCGCGAACCCTGTCCCATTTGACGAGAAGTGTACCGTCGTATTCGGGATCAACTTCCGGCCACTCCAGCAAATGCACCGATCCCCCCTCCGGAAACCGCGTCCCCCACACTTCCTCCGAGGTAAACACCAGCACCGGCGCGGCATAGCGCACCAGGGCGTGGAACAGCGTGTCGAGCACTGTGCGATAGGCCATGCGCTTGGGGTCCGAAGGCGCATCGCAATAGAGGCAGTCCTTGCGGATATCGAAGAAAAAGGCCGAAAGGTCCTCGTTGCAGAAATCGGTCAGCGCGCGGACATAAGTGTTGAAGTCGAAGTCATCGACAGCCTGCCGCAGCGTTGCATCGAGCTGGGCCAGCAGGGCCAGCACATAGCGCTCCAGCTCGGGCATCTCGGCCACATCCACCCGCTCGGCCTCGCTGAACCCGTCGAGCGCCCCCAGCAGGTAGCGGAAGGTATTCCTCAGCTTGCGGTACTGGTCCGCCACGCCTTTCAGGATCTCGTCGCCGATGCGGTGGTCCTCGGTAAAGTCCACCGTCAGCGCCCAGAGCCGGATGATGTCCGCCCCGTTGATCTCCATCACCTTGATCGGGTCGATGGTGTTGCCCAGCGATTTGGACATCTTCATGCCCTTGGCGTCCATGGTGAAGCCATGAGTCAGCACGGCCTTGTAGGGCGCATGCCCGCGCGTGGCGCACGATTCGAGAAGGCTGGACTGGAACCAGCCGCGATGCTGATCGCTGCCTTCCAGATAGAGATCGGCGGGAGGGCCCTCATAGCCTTCGGGCCGCAAGAGGTCGGGCCACTTGCCGCTTTCCAGCACGAAGGCATGGGTACTGCCCGAATCGAACCAGACGTCGAGAATATCAGTGACGCGTTCGTAGTCCTCGGCCTTGTACTCGTTGCCAAGGAATTCCTGCGCGCGGGCATCGCTCCAGGCATCGACGCCATCGGCCTTGATCGCCGCGACGATGCGGGCGTTGACCGCTGCATCGTTCAGGTACTGGTTGGTGCCTTTCTGCACGAATAGCGTGATCGGCACGCCCCAGGCGCGCTGGCGGCTGAGCACCCAGTCCGGTCGTCCCTCGACCATGGCGCCGATGCGGTTGCGGCCCTTGTCGGGGACGAAACGGGTCTCGCGGATCGCCCGCATGGCGAGCTGGCGCAGGGTCTCATGGTCCTCGGCCGTCGCGCCGCCTTCGTTTTCCCAGCGCCGCTCGGCAGGGGTCTTGGCGTGGGGCAGTTCGACTGGCCGGTCCATCGGCACGAACCACTGCGGCGTGCAGCGGAAGATGACCTTGGCCTTGGAGCGCCAGGAGTGGGGGTAGCTGTGCTGGTAATCGGCGGAGGCCGCCAGCAGGCCCCCTGCTTCGCGCAGGTCCGAGCAGATCGGCCCGTCGGGCGCGTTGAACTTGGCATTGATCACCGAGCCCTGCCCGCCGAGCCAGGCCCAGTCCTCGCGGTACTTGCCGTCGCCCTCGACCGCGAAGACCGGGTCGATCCCGTGCGCCTTGCACAGCAGGAAGTCGTCCTCGCCATGGTCCGGCGCCATGTGGACGAGGCCGGTGCCGCTGTCGGTGGTGACGAAGTCGCCGGGGAGGAATGGGCGGGGTCTGGCGAAGAAGCCGCCGAGGTGGTGCATCGGGTGGCGGGCGATGGTGCCAGTGAGGTCGGAGCCTTTGCCAACCCAAACCCGGGTATACATCCGGTCGTCATCTTCCAGTACACCCGTGCGCTGGGCAAAGGGGATGTCGAGGTCACCCGCGACCAGATATTTCCGACCGTCGCCATCTGGAAACTCGGTCAACAGCCAGTACTCAACCTCCGGCCCATAGGCCAAAGCCTGGTTCACCGGAATCGTCCACGGCGTTGTCGTCCAGATCACCGCATGCGCGCCGACCAGCTCGGCAATCGGCGACTCCGTGATCTCGAACGCCACGTCGATCTGGGTCGAGACGATATCCTCGTACTCCACCTCAGCCTCGGCCAGCGCGGTCTTTTCGACCGGCGACCACATCACCGGCTTGGCCCCGCGATAGAGCTGGCCCGACTCCGCGAACTTCAGCAGTTCGCCGACAATCGTCGCTTCCGCAGTGAAATCCATGGTGAGGTAGGGATTGTCCCAGTCGCCATTGATGCCCAGCCGCTTCAATTGCTCACGTTGCACATCGACCCAGTGCTGCGCATAGGCGCGGCATTCGGCGCGGAATTCTTCCGCCGGAACCTCGTCCTTGTTCTTCTTCTGCTTGCGGTACTGTTCCTCGACCTTCCACTCGATCGGCAGGCCGTGGCAGTCCCAGCCGGGCACATAGGGCGCGTCCTTGCCCAGCAGGCTCTGCGTGCGCACCACCATGTCCTTGAGGATGTGGTTGAGCGCATGGCCGATGTGCATGTCGCCATTGGCATAGGGCGGGCCGTCGTGGAGAATGAATTTCTCACGGCCTTTGCGCGCCGCGCGGACCTGCCGGTAAATGTCCTCGGCCTGCCAGCGCGCGAGAATATGCGGCTCCTTCAGCGGAAGGCCGGCTTTCATCGGGAAGTCTGTCCTGGGCAGGAAGACGGTGTCTCTGTAATCGCGCTGTTCGCTCATGGCCGGCGGGCCTTAGCCTTGGTTCGGGCGATGCGCAATTTCTGGTTCTCGCGAAGGGCGCGAAGCGGCGAAGATCGCGAAGAAGAAAAAGCTCGGCGCCGAAGGCGCCAGCAATCTCGACCGGAGGGCTTGTTCCATAGCTTGGAATTTCGGGATGCATCGCAAAAAAGCGCATGCTCCTTCGCGTCCTTCGCGTCCTTCGCCCCTTCGCGCCCTTCGCGAGAAACCTGCTAAACCGCCAAAGCCCCCAGCCGCGCCCTCGCCTCGGCGCAGTCCTTTTCCATCTGCGCGGTCAGTTCCTCCAGCGAATCGAATTTCGCCTCGCCGCGCAGGAAATGGTGGAAGCCCACTTCGATCTCCTGCCCATACAAGTCGCCCTCGAAATCGAAGAAATAGGGCTCGAGCAATTCGACCGGCGGATCGAATGTCGGGCGAATGCCCAGATTCGCCGCGCCATGAACGATCCTGCCACCCGGCAGCAGCCCGGTCACCGCATAGATGCCGTAAAGCGGCCGCAGGTAGCTGCCCATGGCCAGGTTGGCCGTGGGATAGCCGATCGTCCGCCCGCGCTTGTCGCCATGCTGGACAGTACCGCGAATGGCGAAAGGCCGGGTCAGCAGCCGCGTTGCCGTGGCGCAATCCCCCGCCTTGAGCGCCGCGCGGACGCGGCTCGAGCTTATCGGGCCTTCCGCATCGTGTACCGCGCCCACCGCGCGCGTTTCCACGCCGCGTTCGCGCAACAGCGTTGGGTTGCCGCCGCGGCCTTTGCCGAAAGTGAAATCCTCGCCAGTCACCACGCCCGCCGCGCCGATATGGCGGCTGACCATGCCCTCGGCCCATTGCGCCGCCGGCTGGCTCGCCATCTCCTCGTCGAAGTGGAACACCAGCATGGCGTCGGCGCCCGCGGCATCGAACATTTCCTGTCGCTGATCGAGCGTGGTCAGGCGGAAGGGCTCCGCATCGGGCTGGAAATGGCGCATTGGGTGCGGATCGAAGGTCGCGACGATGCACGGCCGGCCTTCGGCGCGCGCCCAGCTTACGGCCTCGCCGACCACGGCCTGGTGGCCCTGGTGGAACCCGTCGAAATTGCCCAACGCCAGAATCGCGCCGCGCAGGGTATGGGGCATAGGCTCGCGGTGATCGAGGCGAATCATGTTGAGGCGGCCTATAGGGCGCGCTTGAGCGTCACGAAAGCAAAGCCCGGTTTCCCATCGTCCGGGGCATGCTCCTCGCGCGCCACTTCGCGCCATTCGGGGCCGAAGGCCGGCATCGATACATCGCCTTCGAAAGAGCCATGCACTTCGGTCAGCTCGATCCATTCGGCAAGCGGCAGGAACTGCGCATAGATGTCCGCCCCGCCGATCACCGCGACAGTGCCCGGCCCCGCCAGTTCGAGCGCTTCGCCAACGCTGTGCGCCACTTCCGCGCCGTGGGCGCGCCATTGCCTGTCGCGAGTGAGCACAATGTGCCTTCGGCCGGGGAGCGGTGCGGGAAAGCTGTCGAAGGTCTTGCGGCCCATGATCATGGCCCTTCCTCCGTTTTCCGGCCCCATGGTCAGCGTCTTGAAGCGCTTGAGGTCGGCGGGCAAGTGCCAGGGCATGCCATTGTCGCGGCCGATCACGCCGTTGTCGGCGCGGGCGATGATGAGGAACAGTTCCTGGCTGTTCACAGCGTCAACCGAGTCACATGCCCCATCTTGCGCCCCGGCCGGGCAGCCGCCTTGCCGTAGAGATGGAGGTGGTTGCACGGATCGGACAGGATCAGCGCCCAATCGTGGACATCGTCGCCGATCAGGTTTTTCATCTCGCCCGCCCGCGCGGCCAGTGCCGTGTCGCCCAGCGGCAGGCCGCAGATCGCCCGGATGTGGTTCTCGAACTGGGAGGTCAACGCACCTTCGATAGTCCAGTGGCCGGAATTGTGGACGCGCGGGGCCATTTCGTTGAACACCGGGCCGTCCTTGGTGGCGAAGAATTCGAGCGTGAGCACGCCGACATAGTCGAGCGCCTCGGCAACCTTTGCCGCCAAAGCCCGGGCCGCGGGGACATGCGCGTCGACCGACGCGCTCGCCGGGACGGTGGAGCGTGAGAGGATACCGCCCGAATGGACATTTTCAGGCGTGTCCCAGTAGCGCACATCGCCATCGTGACCCCGGCACAGGATCACCGAAAATTCGGCCTCGAACGTGACGAAGCCTTCATAGACAAGCGGCGCTGCGGGAAGATCGAGCGCATTCAGATCGCTCTCCGGCGCGATGCGCCATTGCCCCTTGCCGTCATAGCCATCGCGCCGGGTCTTGAGGATGCCGGGCGTACCGATCCGCTCAACGGCTCCGGCGAGATCGGCATGCCCCTCGACCGGCGCATAGGGTGCGGGCCTGCCGCCCAGTCCTTCGACAAAGCGCTTCTCGGCAAGCCGGTCCTGCGCGGTTTCGAGCGCGCGCGGGTGCGCCAGCAAGGGCGTTGCGCCCAGCACCGAAAGCGGCGCCACCGGGACGTTCTCGAATTCGTAAGTCACTACCGCGCAGTCTGCGGCGAAGCGCGCCATGGCCCCGGCATTGTCCCAGGCGGCGCAGGTGAACTGCGCGCTGACTTCGGCGGCGACGCTGTCCGCCTCGGGCGCGAAAATGTGGCAACGATAGCCCAGCTGCGCCGCCGCCATGGCCAGCATCCGCCCCAGCTGCCCGCCGCCCAGGATGCCGATGGTTTCGCCGGGGGGGATCATCGTGCTCGGCCGTTGTGCGCGGCCTTCGACAAGCTCAGGCTGAGCGGGATTAGTGTTTTGGGTGGGCAACAGTACTTGGCAACATACCTCCAAGCCCGCTCATGCTGAGCTTGTCGAAGCATGCTAGCTCGGCCTTTCCGCCACGCCCGCCGATTGCTCGGCGCGGAAAGCCTTGAGCCGTTCGGTGAGAGCCGGATCACTGGTCGCCAGGATCGCCGCCGCCAGCAGCCCGGCATTGGTCGCTCCCGCCTCGCCTATGGCGAGGGTGCCGACCGGGATTCCCGCCGGCATCTGGACGATGGACAGCAGGCTGTCCTGCCCGGAAAGCGCCTTCGATTGCACCGGCACGCCCAGCACCGGCACATGCGTCATGCTGGCGACCATTCCCGGCAAATGCGCCGCGCCGCCCGCGCCGGCAATGATCACCTTGAAGCCTTGCGCTTCCGCGTCCTTGGCGAACTTGGTCAGCCGGTCGGGCGTGCGGTGCGCCGAGACTATGCGCGCGTCATAGGCGACGCCCAGCCTGTCGAGCGCTTCGGCGGCCTTCTGCATGGTCGCCCAGTCGGACTGGCTGCCCATGACGATAGCGACAGGCGCGGACATGGGCTTAACGCTCCGACAGGTAATAGCGCTCCATCGCGCCGAGGTTTGCGTCGAGCTCGTAGACGATCGGCTGGCCAGTCGGGATTTCGAGGCCGGTAATTTCGTCGTCCGAAATCTCGGAAAGGTGCTTTTCCAGCGCGCGCAGCGAATTGCCGTGGGCGGCGACCAGCACGGTCTCGCCTTCCATCAGCGCCGGGGCAATCGCCTCTTCGTAGCAGGGCAGCACACGGGCGATGGTGTCCTTCAGGCTTTCGGCGACCGGCACCGGCACGCCGGCGTAGCGCGGATCGCTGTCGAGGCCGAATTCCGAACCTTCCGCCAGCGGCGGCGGCGGCGTGTCGAAGCTGCGCCGCCAGATCTTGACCTGGTCGGCACCGTGCTTGGCCGCGGTCTCGGCCTTGTCGAGCCCGGTGAGGCCGCCATAGTGCCGCTCGTTGAGCCGCCAGTCCTTGATTTCCGGGATCCACAGCCGCCCGCACTCCTCAAGCGCCAGATGCAGCGTGCGGATTGCGCGGGTCTGGAACGAGGTGAAGGCGAGGCTGGGCAGCAGGCCCTTGTCGGCCAGCAATTTACCGGCCTCGCGGGCTTCTTCTTCGCCCTTGGGCGTCAGATCGACGTCCCACCAGCCGGTGAAACGGTTTTCGAGGTTCCACTGGCTCTGGCCGTGGCGAAGGAGAATCAGGCGAGGCAAGGTGGCGGCTCCATTCTGCGGGAGCGCCACGCCCTAGCTTTTCGGGGGCGCTTTGGGAAGAGTAGTTCCCCTCCCGCTTGCGGGAGGGGCCAGGGGTGGGCGAGTCTGGTCAGTTTATGAATCAGGCGGAGAGGATTCACCCTCCCCCGCCCCCTCCCGCAAGCGGGAGGGGAGAGCCTGTTCGCGCGCCTGCGCCTTCCGGCGGCGCAGGTTCTCGCGCAGCTTGGCGGCGAGGCGGTCTTCGCGCGATTCCGGTTCGGGCACCTTGTCCATCGGCTTCGCCTTGACATTACCCGCCCCCGCGCACAATAGCGCGCGCCTGCCCGGCCCCTTGGCGGAGCCCGGCCAGCGACCGGTCATGCTGCTGTAGCTCAGTGGTAGAGCACACCCTTGGTAAGGGTGAGGCCGAGAGTTCAATCCTCTCCAGCAGCACCACCGGCGCAATTCCCAACCCTGTGGCTTTCCCGCGAAGCGCTGCTATGCGGTGGCGCGAGATTCGCGCTTGGCGCTCTGCCACGCAGCAGGAGAGGAGAAGGAATATGGGCGAAACATTCGGGCGCACCGAAGGTCTGGCGGTGGTCACTGGCGCGGCTTCGGGCATGGGCGAGGCGACGGCGGAAATCTTTGCGCGCACGCCGGGCCCGCTGCTGCTGTGCGATGTCAATGAAGAGCGGCTGGCCGCCACCATTGCGCGATTTGGCCGAAGCGAACCGGTCGAGACGCTGGTCGGCGATATTTCCGACACCACCTTTCCGCAGCGGCTGGCGGCCGCCGCCGGCAATCGCAAGATCGGCGCGCTGGTCCATTGTGCCGGCCTGTCGCCGACCATGGCCTCGGCCGAGCGCATCCTCGAAGTCAATCTCGCCGCAACGCTGCGGCTGGTGGAAGTCCTGCCGCCGCTGATGGCGCAGAATGGCGCGGCGGTGCTGTTCGCCTCCATGGCGGCGCATGGCGGGATTGAGGCGATGGACGGGCAGCTCAGCCAGATTGCCAGCGCCGAGGATGTCGCATCGCTGCTGCCGATCTGCCAGAATTCGGGGATCGCCTATTCGGTGTCGAAGCGCGCCGTGCTGCTGCTCGCCCGGCGTCTGGCGGCCGTGTTCGGCAAGAACGGATCGCGGGTGACGACCATTTCGCCCGGCATCATCGATACGCCGATGGGCCGTCAGGAAATGGAGCAGCAGGCAGTGATGAACGTGATTGTCGAAAGCTCCGCATTGAAGCGCCCGGCCACTGCCGTGGAAGTGGCCAATGTCGCCGCCTTCCTGTGCTCGCCCGCGGCCAGCTTCGTTTCGGGGATCGATGTCCCGGTCGATGGCGGCGCCATCGCCGCGCAACAGACCGGAGCGGTGAAGCTGGGCTGATCAGCCTTCCGGCGCGGCTTCGTCCTTGAGCGTATCGAGGTGCATCCAGCCGCGCACAATCGGCGAGATGGCCAGAACGGCCAGCCCCACGCCAATAGCGATCCAGCCGAACAGGCCATAGACATCGAGCAGGCCCTGTTTGCTCAGGACACCATCGTGCCCGCCTGTCGCCTCGCCGATCTTGCCCGCGACGAAATTGCCGACTGCCGTCATGTAAAACCACGCGCCCATGATCAGCGAGGCGAGGTGTTTGGGGGAGAGCCGGTTCATGGCGCTGAGACCGACCGGCGAGAGACAGAGTTCGGCCGTGGTCGCCAGAAGGTAATAGAGGAACACCAGGATCACCGGCGTCATCGCCGCGACGCCATAGGCCTCGGCGCCCCAGACCAGGACGAGGTTGCCCAGCCCCATCTGCAGCAGCGCATAGCCGAATTTGGCCGGGGCCGAAGGCTCGATCCCGCGCTTGCCCAGCCACTGCCATAATGCGGCGAAAAGCGGGGCGAGGAGGATGATGTAAATCGGGTTGATCGACTGGAAAATGCCGGCGGGCACCCCGCCGCGATCGACGAAGCGGTCGGTAAAAAGGTTCATTGAACCGCCTGCCTGCTCGAACAGGCCCCAGAACAGCGGATTGAGGCTGATCAGGAACAGGATCGCGAACATCCTTTCGCGCGGTTCCTTGGGTAGCTTGAAGCTCTCGTACAGCACATAACCCAGCAGCACGATGCCCGAGACCAGCAGCAAGCCCTGAATCACGGACTGGTACTGTACCAGCCCCCAGATCACAGCGACGGCGCCAAGGCCGATGGCATAGAGCGACAGTTCTTTCGATCTTGCGAGCGGAACGGCAGCTTCGCCGGCGCCATGGAGGACGTTCTTGCCCAGAACGAAAACGACAAGGCCTGCGACCATGCCGATGCCGGCCAGTCCGAAGCCCCAGCCCCAGCCAACGGTCTGGCCGAGATAGGCGACCAGGATCGTGCCGATCGCCGCGCCGACATTTATCCCCATGTAGAAGATGGTATAGGCGCCGTCGCGCCGCACATCGGTCAGGCCATAGAGCTGGCCGACCATCACCGAGATATTGGCCTTGAGGAAGCCCGAGCCGACAATGATGAAGGCCAGCGCCGCCCAGAAAATATTGATCGCAGGGTCGCTCTGCCCGCCGGTTCCCTCGACTGCCATCAGGCTGTGGCCGACCGCCAGCAGCACGCCGCCGAACAGCACGGCCTTGCGCTGGCCCAGCCAGCGGTCGGCGAGGTAGCCGCCGAGTACGGGGGTGATGTAGACCAGGCTGGTATAGGCGCCATAAATCAGGTTCGACTTGCTGTCGTTGAACAGCCAGTGCTGGGTGAGATAGAAAATCAGGATAGCCCGCATGCCGTAGTAGGAAAACCGCTCCCACATTTCGGCGAAGAACAGCATGTAGAGGCCCTTGGGGTGGCCTGCGAACTCCGGCTCGCGCTGCACCACGATTCTCGCGCCGATCGCCAGGAAAATGCCAAGCACGACGATGGCAATCGCGGCGATCCAGTCGCCCTCGTTCCAGCTGGCCATGTCTTTCATCGGCGCGGACCCTTACTCTGACTTCCTGGTTGCGAATGACTAGCGCGGGCGCGGGCATTGCGAAAGGCCGTTCGTGCGCCGGGCGTCTGTCCAGGAGGCTGGCCACGCTGCCGCCCCGCTACGGGACAGGTGCCGGAGTCAAATAATTCAAGGGAATCGTTGCACCGCGGGCCGATTTCTGCCAGTTTTTCGCGTTGAGGGTTCGCGGGCGTCGCGGTCGAGGGGACACGAGCATGATCAGATCGGAATTGCTGCAGATTCTGGCCAAGGAAAATCCCGAATTGCGCGCCGAGGACGTTGAGCGCGCGGTCGATACGTTTTTCGACGAGATCGCGGCACGGCTCGCCAAGGGCGGGCGCGTCGAGCTGCGCGGTTTCGGGGCATTTTCGACCCGTCAACGCGATCCTCGTAAAGGCCGCAACCCGCGCACCGGCGAAACCGTCGATGTTCCGGGCAAGCGGGTGCCCTATTTCAAGCCTGGCAAGGAAATGCGCGCGCGGCTGAACGCGGATTGATTGTGCGTTGACCGGGCCCGGCCAAGCTGGTGCCGCAGGCAGGGATGGATATCCCTGCCGCACCGCCGTAAGGCGGAAGACAGCGCGGACGTGGCGGAATGGTAGACGCCGGGGACTTAAAATCCCCTGAGCCTTGCTCGTGCGGGTTCGAGTCCCGCCGTCCGCACCATGCAGTTTCTGCAATTTGACCGTTGGGTCCCGCAAAAAGGCCCGGCTGTTTCCAGCCGGGCCAATTGGGGAGGTATAAGGCTCCGAAGCAAAGGGAGGAGGGAGGAAGCCCCGAAGCCGATGCCAATGTGCATTCGCAGCATTCCTTGTGCAACTGCGAAGCACGCAAGGGCCGATGCATGTTTTGCAACTGCCCCGTAGCGGGGCGGTCAGTCGCCGGACGGCAGGTTGAAACTGGCGTCGGCACAGGGGCGGAAGTTGAGGATCGTGAGGCCTTTGGGACCTGCCCGGAAGCCGTAGAACACGCCGCCCGGCACGGTCAGAGTGGCGCCCGGCCCCAGCTTGCGGTTGCCGATCCGCATTTCGCCCGAGAGCACATAGATAATCTCGTCCTCGTCGTGCGAATGGATGCGAATTTCGGCATCCGCTTCGTAGCGCAGCTCGACCAGCTGGGGGCTTTTGTCGCCTCCGGGCTCGCGCATGCGGTAGGCGCTGGTCAGTTCCCCCTGCCTGAGCTTGGCCCTCTCTGCCGCGCCGAGATCGCGCTCGCCCGAGACGATCCATTCCTGCCGATCCTGCGTGGTGACGCGGACCCTGTTCACAGTCAGCTCGCCTTGCTGCGCCCGGAATAGCTCATGCGCCATTCGGGCGGATAACCCATTTCCACTTCCTTCACCGCCTTGCCGAGCTGATCCATGGTTTCCGAGGTAAGCTGCAGATCCTCGGGTTCATGGCGCATGTAGGGCCACAACGATTCGACCAGCGCCGTGAGAGTCGAGCCCATCTGCTCGCCGCGGTATTGCTTGTAGATCTCGAGGAAAGTCTTCTGCACGTTGACTGTGTCGGTCGGCCGCGTGCGCGAGCAGGCGAGGGCATATTTCATCGTTTCGGCTTCCAGCTCTTCGCGCGGGACCACCGAGTTGACGAAGCCGCAGGTCAGCATTTCCTGCGCCGTGAACGGCCGGCCGGTAAACAGCATGTCGGTGAAACGCCTGAGACCGATGGTTTCCGCCCAGGTCCACAGCCTTGGCCCCCAGCCCACGTAGCGGAAGG
Source organism: Novosphingobium sp. (assembly GCA_050248535.1). Classification (GTDB taxonomy): domain Bacteria; phylum Pseudomonadota; class Alphaproteobacteria; order Sphingomonadales; family Sphingomonadaceae; genus Novosphingobium. The sequence goes on along the minus strand of JBFWSE010000020.1, from coordinate 28,881 downwards.
CCGGATGGCCGAACAGCGCCTCTTCGGACGAGATGACCAGGTCGGCGTCGCCCGCCTGGTAGAAGTGCCAGCCATAGACATAGCCCTTGCACTCCAGGATCGAGATCTTCTTGAAATCCTGCAGCGTGCGGCAGCCGCTCCGGGTCTGCGCGTAAAGGTTGCAGACGCCATGGATGTAGCGGAACGAATCCTTGGGCGGGTACTTCACGTCGAGATCGTCGATCTCGAATTCGTGCAGCGGCGAGCCGTTGGGGCCTTCGTCATAGCCCCGGAACTGCTCGCCAAGGTCGGCGCCGGTGCCCAGATGCTCGCCTTCGCTGCGGATGACGAGGACCTTGACGTCGTCGTCGATGTTGGCGCGGTGGATGTAGTCGACATAGCGCAGCCGCATGCCGGTGGTGACCGCATTGAGCCGGTCCGCCATCTTCATGGTAATGGTGGCGATCTTGGTCTTCTTGTCCTTTTCGTAGGTGATGAAGGGCGCGGCCTGTTCGAACAGGTCTTCGGCATAAAGAGTCATTTTGGCACTCCAATTTTCGGCGATGCTGTGGCGGTCTGCCGCGCAATTTCGTTGCGCGCCATCTGGCGGATGTAGGCGCGCAACTGGCCAAGCTGCACATCGGTGAAGGTCTCGAATTGCGGCATGCCCTTGGACAGCAAGGCGCCGCCCTGCACCACCTGGCGGAATGCCGCAACGTCGAGCGGCACGCCCGATTCGCGCAAATCGGGCCCGGGCGCGCCGGCCGATTCGGCCTGTCCGCCATGGCAGGCGATGCACTGGACGAACAACCTGCCGCCGGCTTCGACATCGGCGGTCGAGACCGTCATCGCCGGGTCGTCCACCGGATGCACGGTTTCGTCGTAGGGTGCGGTTGGCGGCAGTTTCGCCTTGCCGCCCAGCCGGAACGTCAGCAATCGCCGGGGCTGGGCATTATAGCGCCAGCCGGTTGGCATCAGGCCGTGGCCATAGGGATTGGGGCCGGCCCAACCGACCAGGATCGAGACATATTGCGCGCCTTTCCAGCGGTAGGAAATCGGCGGGGCAATGATTCCGAGCCCGGCGTTGAACTTCCACAACTCACGCCCGTCCGCCGCATCGTAGGCGGTGACATAGCCATCGTTGTCGCCCTGGAACACCAGACCGCCTGCCGTCGAGAGCGTGCCGCCATTCCAGATCCAGCGCTGCCATTTGGTCCAGCGCGCTTTCTGGGCAACCGGATCCCAGGCGACCAGCGCGCCCTTTCCGTCATGCGGGTCGTCGGTGAACACCGGTGTCGCGACCACGCCGGGGAACACATTGGGGTTCCTGGTGAAGCGGAAGCCTAGTTGCTGGGTCGGAATATAGACCAGCCCGGTGCGCGGGTTATAGCTCATCGCCTGCCAGTTGTGGCCGCCCGCGGTCCAGGGCCAGAGCACGGTCTCGCCATTCTCGTAGCGGATGTTAGGCCGCTCGACCGGGCGGCCGGTCTGGAGGTCGATACGGTCGGCCCAGGTCGCCTTGGCATATTTCTCTGCCGAGATCAGTTTGCCGGTTTTGCGATCGATCACGTAGAAGAAACCATTGGTCGGCGCCTGCATCAGCACCTTGCGCGGCTTGCCATCGATGGTCAGCGTCGCGGTGATCATCCCCATGGTCGCTTTGTAGTCCCACGCTTCGCGCGGGTTGACCTGGTAGTGCCACAGGTACTTGCCGGTGTCGGCATCGAGCGCGACGATCGAGGCGAGAAACAGGTTGTCGCCGCCGCCGGGATCGCGCTTTTCCGGATCGTAGGGTCCGGAATTGCCCGTGCCGACGTAGATGCGGTTCAATTCGGGATCGAAGGTGATGCCGTGCCAGACGGTGCCGCCGGTTCCAGTTTTCCAGTATTCGCCGCTGCCCCAGGTCCTTGCAGCCATTTCCATAGCGGGATCGCCGCGGTTCTCCTCCGGGCTGCCGGGCACGACATAAAAGCGCCAGACCTGAGCGCCGCTCTTCTGATCATAGGCAGTAACATAGCCGCGCGAACCCGAATCGCCGCCGCCCTGGCCGATGATCACCTTTCCATTGAATGTGCGCGGTGCGCCGGTGATGGTGCGGCGGTCGTCGTGTTCGACGGTTTCGACGCTCCACAATCGTTTCCCGGTCTTTGCATCGAGCGCGATCATCCGGCCATCGGTGGCGCCGACGAAGACCCTGCCATCGGCATAGGCGACGCCCCGGTTGAGCGGGAAGATATAGTGCATCTTGTTAGGGTTGAATTCCCAGACCCGCACGTCGTGCTTCCACAGCAGCCGCCCCGTTTCGATCGATACGGCATAGACATCGGCGAAGCTGCCGGTGAAATAGAGCACGCCGTTCACTGCGAGCGGCGTCGCTTCCAGCGATTGCTCACCCGGCAGGTCGAGCGACCAGGCAAGGCCCAGACGCGCAACGTTTTGAGTGTTTATCTGGTCGAGATCGGCATAGCCTGCTTCATCGTATTGCCCGCCGTAATGCGGCCAATCCAGATTGGCTTCGGGCCGCGACACGCCTGCGGCCAGCGGCGCGGCCAACATAAGAATGAACCAGGCCAAGCGTTTCATTCCATTCTCCCTTTGCCGCCCATTCTTGCGTGGCGGCTACAGCTTGAAGCCTCCGCTCGCCTCGATGCTTTGCGCCGTCACCCAGCGGCCGAGCGGCGAAGCCAGGGCATAGACCACGTCGGCGATTTCTTCGGGCTGCCCGAAACGGCGCAGCGCTGTGACGTCGGTGACGGTCTTGGCGGCTACCGGGTCCTGGACGATGTAATCGTTCGTCGGTCCCGCAGTGAAGCCCGGCGCCACGGCATTGACTGTGATCCCGCGCGGCCCGAGATCGGCTGCGAGCACGCGAGTGAAAGCGTCGACCGCCGCCTTGGCCATAGTGTAGACGATGATCGTCGGATCGGTCAGCCGCGCCCCCACCGAGGACAGGTTGATGACTCTCCCGAAATCCCGCAGCCTGGGATGCAGCGCCTTGGTCAGAAAAACGGCGGCGCGCAGATTGTTCGAAATGACCCGGTCGAAGCTTTCCTCGGTGGTGTCGAGTATCGTCGCATAGTCGCCACCGCCGATATTGTTGACCAGAATGTCCAGGCCATCGCTGCCGGTGCGCCGCGCGAATTCACCGCAGGCAAATTGCGCCAGCCTGGCCGCTTCGGCCTCTCCGCCGAGCTTCGCCTGGGCGATGAATGCCTCCCCGCCTGCCGCCTCGATCCGGGCGACCGTCGCCTCGGCGCCTGCCTTGTCGCTGGCGTAGCATACCGCCACGATCGCGCCAGCCGCCGCCAGCCGTTCTGCAATCCCAGTTCCCAGGCCATTGCTCGCCCCGGTAACCAGGGCGGTCTTGCCTTGCAGGTCCTTCTCCATTGTCTCTCCGCTCTTGGCGACGTTTCGCGCTCTTATGGCGCGCCCGAGACTTTCGCGCCAGTGTTGCTGCGCATGGCGAAGAGCTTGGCTTCGTCGGGGATTTCGCAGCGCTTGCCCTGGCCCGCGGGGTCGGAAATTCCCGCGTCCAGCTTGTAGAGATCGGGAGAGAAAGCCAGCGTGCCGTCGTCCCTGGCGGCGGCGGTAAAATAGGCGACATAGACCGGCAGTTTGACCGGCAAGGCGACGCTCTGGGTCTTGTACTGATCGGCTGAGGCCTGCTCCTGCCCTGCGGCTGCCGGCCGCGGGGCCGGACGCGAGACTCGCGGCTGGTTGCGAATGCCGGCCAGCCAGTCCACTTGGGTGCGGGAATACTGGTCGCGCAGCAAGGTCGCGGCAAAACCCATGGCGTCGCCCACGCGCACGCAGCCATGGCTATAGGCGCGATACGGCGCAGAAAAGAGGCCTCGCGACGGCGTATCGTGCAGGAAGATTGCATAGGGATTAGGCATTTCGATCTTGACCTGGCCCAGCGCATTGCGCGGCCCGGGCGGCTGCTTGACGGTGCCTCCCTTGGTCCAGACGTAGCCGCGCCGTCCGACCCCGCCCGAGCGGATGATGCTCGGCGGCACGAACCACCAGGGGTTGAACGTCACCGATTGCATCTGTGCGGCAAAGACGGGTGTCGGCGTGGATGTCTTGCCGACAATTGCGGGCCAGGTCTGAACATGCGCGCCCCGCCGCCACAGCCCGACTTCGAAGCGCGGGATATCGACCAGCACATAGTCCTCGCCCAGGCTCTGCGGCATCCAGCGCCAGCGCTCGAGATTGCGCGCCAGAGTCAGCCGCCGCCCGGGATCGGTTTCGGCCATATAGGCGCTCTGCAAGGCTGCATATTGCGAATGTGCGGGCCGGACCGAGCCAAAGAAGCTGTCGAGGTTCTCCCCGCTCGAAAGCGCGGCAACCAGCCGTTCGCGCAGACCCGCACTGTCGAGCCGGTCATCGATCAGCCAGCCCTGCCGATCTGCAACAGGCGCGCATCCGCGCAGGTGCGCGGTGGCAAGCTGCTCGGCCAGGACTGTTGCGGCGCGGCGAGTGGCCAGCTTGTCCCAGCCGCCTGCCAACTTGTCTAGCTCGCTGGTGTCGAACAGCGGCAAGGCATCCTGCGGCGCCTTCTGCGCCCAGGCCTTGAGGCTGGCGATCTGCTCCTTCGACCATTGCGGCACAGAAGGGTCGTCGGGCGCGCGGCTGCACGATGCCAGAAGCAGCAAAGGCAGCAATCGCTTCATTGCCCCATGGTTCCCCTGTTTTCGCACGCAAGGACTGTGCGTGCGAACAGCATATACAACCGGAATCTCGCCGATTCTTGGCGAGATACGACAAATGCGCTGCAGCGATGCAATGGTATTTTGCCAATCGGGCGGCACTCGTTAAGTCTCCTTTCGGGAGACGTGCGATGGAACTTATCGAGCGGCTTGAAGCCTGCGAGCAAATCCGCAACCTCAAGGCGCGCTATTTCCGGCTGATGGACACCAAGCAGTGGCAAGAGCTGCGAGAGGTCTTCTGTCCGGACCTCAAGGTGATCACGCCGGAGGGCAAGACATATGTCGAGGGCGGCGATGCCTATGCCGGCGCCTTGCGCAATTCGCTCGAACATGCGGTTTCGTGCCATCAGGGGCTGACGGGCGAGATCGAAGTCATCGATGCCGAAACCGCCCGCGCCGTCTGGGCGATGCAGGACATCATCGAGTGGGCCGACCGCCATCCGTCGCAGGGTTGGAAATCGATTGTCGGGCGCGGCCACTATCACGAGACCTATCGCAAGGAACATGGCCAGTGGCGTATCGCCACATTGACGCTGACGCGCCTGCGCCTCGATGTCGTCATGCCCGAAGGAGATAATACAGAATGACCGATCTCGCATTTGCCGACTATTTCGGAGAGGGGCGCGACGACAGCCCCTACTGGAACGAAAGCGTCTGGTTTTCCTTCTCGATCCCCGAGCGACGAATCCACGGTTCGATCCAGTACTATTTCCGGCCCAACATGGGCATGCTCAATGGCGGCCCCAACATGTGGGATAGCTCGGGCACGTTCCAGTGGAACTGCCTCTACTACAACTGGAGCCACTTGCAGGCCATGCCCGCGGGCGCGCAGAAGTTCGATATGGAGGCGCGCAATTCGCTGCGGGTGAAAATGCTCGAGCCGCTGAATCGCTACAAGATCGACTATGACAAGGAGGGGTTCGAAATGGACCTCGTCTGGGAGGCGAACGGTCCGGCGCACGAGCTCAGGACCGGCGACGCGGGGCAGTCGGCGACGGCCAAGTTCCATATCGAGCAGCCCGGCCGGATGAAGGGCATGGTGCGCCGCCATGGCGAGGAATTTCCGATCGACTGCTTCTCGATGCGCGACACCAGCTATGGCGCGCGCGAATACGAATCGCTTTCGACCGGCGGCTATTTCTGGGGGATCGCCGCCGATTCGAGCTTTCATGCACTCTGTATGGATACCGAGGAATGGGGCCGCGAGGCATCGTGCATCGGCGGCTATATCTACCGGGACGGCACGCTCGCCAGCCTTGCTTCCGGCAAGCGCACGGTGCTCGAATTCGGGCAGTTCGGCCCGTCGAAAGTGCTGTTCGAAGGCTCCGACAAGCTGGGCCGCACAATGCGCGCCACCGGCACGATCGATCCCGGTCTGGTGTTCACTGGCTATACCGATCACACCGTGGTCTGGTCGCTCGCTGAATGGGACTGGGACGGCGTGACTCATTGGGGCGACAACCAGGAGTTCCGCCCTTCCGAACCTTTCCGCCAGCTCGCGCGCGGCGAATTCAAGTTCAAGGACTGACCATGGCAGAGGACAAGGGACAGATCATCGTCATCGCCGGCACTTCCGGCTCGGGCAAGTCCACCGCGGCCGAGAAATTCGCGCAGACTGCCGAGGATTTCTGGCTGCTCTACGGCATCGACCATTTCCTCGCCGGCACGCTTCCGGCCAAATTCGGCCACCATGGGCCCAAGGCGCGCGAGGGTATCTATGCCCATCCGGTCGACGAGGCCGATCCTGACGGGCCGCTGCGCTGGAGCTTCGGACCCAATGGGACCAAGGCCTTCGCGGTGCTCCACGAATGGGTCGCTTCGGCCTCGCGGTTGGGCTGCAACATCGTGTTCGATCACCTCGCCATGCTCGATCCGCCGGTGTTGCAGGACATGATCTGGCGGCTGGAAGGCCTGCCGGTGCTGTTCGTCTGTCTCAAGCCGCCCTTCGAAGTGCTGGAAAAGCGCGTGGCGGAGCGGGCTATGGATAAGAAGCTGCCGGTCGAGGTTCTGGGCGAGGATGTCGTCGCCAAGATCGTCGACCGGCTCAACCGGCTGCGCCCGTTCTATTACGAAGCGAACTATGCGAACGATGTCTACGATCTCGTCATCGACACCTCCGTGCATTCGCCGGAGGAAGTCGTCGCGCAGATCCGGACGAAGCTGGCCGAAGGGCCGGGGACGGCGTTCGATAAGTTGCGGGAAAAGTACCCCTATCCCCCTCCCGCTTGCGGGAGGGGTTAGGGGAGGGCCTGTTATCAGACCTCGCCCAACACGCCCTCCCCCAACCCCTCCCGCTTGCGGGAAGGGAGTCAATCGGCAAACCGCCAGGGTAACACTTCACCAGCCATCCATGGCACGACTTGGCCGCCGGCTGCCGCCACGCGATCCGGCACGGTCTCGTCCACTCGCTCCAGCACTACCTGCCCTTCATTCAGCGGCAGCCCGTAGAAGCGTGGGCCATGTTCGCTGGCAAAGGCCTCCAGCCTGTCGAGCGCCCCTTCTTCCTCGAACACCATGGCATAGCATTCCAGTGCATTGGGCGCGTTGAAGATGCCGGCGCAGCCGCAGGCGCTCTCCTTGGTCCTGACTTCGTGCGGTGCGCTGTCGGTGCCGAGGAAGAATTTGGGCGAGCCCGATATGGCCGCCTTGCGCAGGGCCAGCCGGTGCCCTTCGCGCTTGGCCACGGGCAGGCAATAGGCATGGGGCCTTATCCCGCCGGCGAAAATCGTGTTGCGGTTGATCTGCAAGTGATGCGGAGTGATGGTCGCGGCGACGTTGTCTCCGGCCGACAGGACGAATTCGGCTGCATCCCTGGTGGTGATATGTTCGAATACCAGCTTGAGTGCGGGAAAATCGCGCAAGGTGGGTTGGAGCACCTGATCGATGAACACGGCTTCGCGGTCGAAAATATCGACATCGGCATGGGTCACTTCGCCGTGCACCAACAGTGGCATGCCGATGTCCTGCATTCTGTCGAGCACGCGATAGATATTGCGGATCGCGGTTACGCCTTGGGCGGAATTGGTCGTGGCATTGGCCGGATAGAGTTTCGCCGCTGTCAGCACGCCCAGCGCAAACCCCGCTTCCAGATCGGCGGGATCGGTCGCATCGGTCAGATAGAGCGTCATCAGCGGCTGGAAGGCCGAGCCCGCGGGCAAGGCCGCCATGATCCGGTCGCGATACTGGGCGACGTCCCCGGTGGTGGCGCAGGGCGGCGAAAGGTTGGGCATGACGATGGCCCTGCCAAACTGGCGCGCGGTGTAGGGCAGGACATCGGCCAGCATGGCCCCGTCGCGCAAGTGGACGTGCCAGTCGTCAGGCTGGCGGATGGTGAGGCGGTCGCTGCTCATGCCGCCCGCGATAGGATGATCAGCCGATTTGGGAAGCTCTTAATTTGCCTTTTCGTTCGCCGTTCAGTCTGGGCAGGAGGAATGCAAGATGGAACATTCGGTGACAATGGAACAGCGGACTCAAGCAGCTACAGCCAATGAAAACCTGCGCGGCGCGCAGCGTTTCACCCTGCTCATCCGCACAGCCAAGCTGGTCTGCGAAAGCGGCGAATTCCTCTGCGTCATCCGCGACGTTTCGGAAACGGGTTTGCGGCTCAAGCTGTTTCATCACCTGCCGCAGGATCGCCATCTCGCGCTCGAACTGGCCAATGGCGAAGTCTATTTCGTCGAAAAGGTCTGGGAACGCGATGGCCATGCGGGCTTCCGCTTTGCCGCGCCGATCGATGTTCAGGGCTTCATCGCCGAAGTCAGCCCTTTTCCACGCCGCCAGGTCCGTTTGCGCATGCATGAGGCGGCAACAGTGGGAGCGCTCGGAGTCTCGGCCGATGCGGTCATCCGCGACCTGTCGCAACGCGGCGCGCGGATCGAGACGGGGCGGCAGCTGGCGATTGGCCAGCCTGTCAGGATCGAGGCAGCGGGACTGCCATCGGTGCAGGCCAAGGTCGCCTGGCGCAACGGCATGATGTTCGGGCTGGCTTTCGTCCAGGTGTTCACTCTCGACGAAGTGGCTCGCATTGCCGCCTTGATGCAATTGCCCGGCGGCCACGGCTCCGCCCTGTCGGCAAGCTGCGCTTAACCCGGACGGAACTGCATCGCGTCGCCATTCATGCAGTAACGCTTGCCGGTGGGCCTTGGGCCGTCGTCGAAGACATGGCCCAGGTGCCCGCCGCAACGTGCGCAGTGCACTTCGGTGCGCGGATAGCCGACGTCGAAATCGGTCGACGTGCCAATGGCGCCGGGCAGAGGGCGCCAGAAACTGGGCCAGCCTGTGTGGCTCTCATACTTGGTTGCCGATGAGAACAGCGGATTGCCATCGGCCGCGCAGACGAATGTGCCCCGCCGGTGTTCGCGCAGCAGGGCCGAACTGCCGGGCCGCTCGGTGCCCTTTTGGCGCAGGATATAGAATTGCGCCGGCGTCAGCCGCCGCCGCCATTCGGCTTCGCTGAAGGAAACGGGATAGGCCTTGGCCTGGGCCGCGCCGCCGCTGCAGGCGGCCAGCACCGGCACGGCGGCGTTGGCACCCAGCATGGCGAGGAAACGGCGGCGGGACGGTTCGGCGTACACGGCGGACTTCTCCTTCGCGAACAGTTCGCGAATTGCCAGCCCAAGGTTACACCTGCCGTAAGGAAAATTCCACCTGCCGCTGCGGGGCGCTCAGGCAGCGGCGGGCTTTGCCTGCCGCGCGCCGCCGCGCTTCTTGCCCTTGCTGCCCGCCGGGCCGCTTTTCATCACCAGTTTGCGGAACAGTCCGGCGCCGATCTTGATCAGTATGCCGATGCACAGCAGTTGCCAGGCGATCACCGCGGCATGCGGCCACATCGAGCCATCCTGCGCCGCCCGCGCCAGCATCGCGTAAGGCGAACTGAATGGAACGACGATGGCTACCATCTCGTAGATGCTGCCCGGCGCTGCCACGGCGTAACTGGCGATGAAGAAGAACACCAGCTGGACGAAAGTGATCGGCATCGACAGCGTCTGCACTTCGCGCACCGTCGCCGCCATCGATCCGATGGTGAGGAACAGCGCACCGATCAACAGATAGGCGAGCGCGAAATAGACAATGCCCAGGGCGATGAACAAGGGCCAGCCGACCGCCGGTGCGGGCAGGCTCACGGCCGAACTGCCCGCCAGCAAGGCAAAGCCACCGGCCGCCAAGCCCCAGCAGGCTATGCCGACGAAGGACACGGCCAGCATGGCGAACAGCTTGCCCAGGAACACCGCGTCCATCGGAATCGCGGCGGCGAGCACTTCGATGATCTTGTTGCCCTTTTCCTCGACCAGGTTGGACAGGACCATGCCGGCCAGCAGCATGGTGAGGAGGAACAGCAGCAATTGCCCGGCTTGCGCGGTCAAAACCTGCCCGTGGTGCTGGTCAGCGGTGGTGCTGGCCGTGCTCGCCAGGGCCACTTCGGGATAATCGTGCACGCCCCTGCCCAAAGCCTGGGCGGCCAGCATCGACACCGGTCCTTGCCACTGGGCGATTCGCTCGGCAGTGCCAGTCAGCCTGGGTTGCTCGAGAGTGCCGGTAAGCAGCGCGGCAAAGTTGCCTTGCTTGCCGGCCACTGCGGCCTCGGCGTCGAACTTTTCGCCTGGCGCCAGTTCCTTGACGACGACCAGCTCGGGCAGGCCGCCGCCCACCTTGGGCGCCAGTTGTGCATGCGCCGTTTTGAGCGCGGCGATGTCGCTCGCCTGCATGGCTATGCCGAGTTCCGGGCTGGCGGCAGTCGCCTGAACCCGCGCGCCGATGCCGCCGGCAAAACCGCCGACCAGCACCGGGAACAGCGGCCCCAAGAGGAAGAAAATGAAACTGCGGCTCCACAGGATCGCGACGAAATCGCGCCTGGCAATGACCATCGCCGCGGCGAAAGTGGACAGACGCCCATGCGTCGCGCTTGTGCTCATCGCCGTTGCTCCTCGGATTTTTCTTCTTCAAGCGCTCTCGCCGCTGCCTCGCCGGCAATGGCGACAAAGGCATCGTGCAGGCCCGCGCGCTCGATCGACAGCGACAGGATTCCCGCCTCGCCTTCGATCAGGGCGCGCAGCAGCGGCTCGATACCGGTCTCGGGCAGCGAGAAATACCAGAACGAGCCTTCGTGCCGGGCATCGGCCGGCAAGGCCTGGCGCCACGGCCCATTCTGTTCGCGCGTTTCGAGCCGCACCTGTGGCCGGATGCGGTCGCGCGCCACATCGACCGGGCCGGCGAAAGGCACCTTGCCCCCGGCGATGATCGCCACTTCGTCGCACAGCCGTTCGGCATGGGCGATGACATGGGTGGAAAAAATCACCGTGGTGCCCTTGGCCGCCAGGGCGCGGATCATCCGTTCGAGCTTACCCTGGTTGAGCGCGTCGAGACCCGAAAAGGGCTCGTCGAACACGACCAGACGCGGCTCGTGCACCAGCGTGCCGAGCAATTGCACCTGCTGCGCCATGCCTTTGGAAAGCTGGCGAATCTGCCGGTCTACGGCATAGCCCAGGCCATGTTCCTCAAGCAGTTCGCGGCCACGTTTGCGGCCCTCGTCGAGCGGAAGCCCGCGCAAGGCGCCGACGAAGGCAATCGCCTCATAGGCCTTCATCGCCGGATAGAGCCCGCGCTCCTCGGGCAGGTAGCCGATGGCATGGGCGACATCGTGCGGCTTGTCCGCGCCGAGAATGCGACGCTCGCCCTCGTCGGGATCGATAATGCCCAGCAGCATGCGCAGGGTTGTGGTCTTGCCGGCACCGTTGGGCCCCAGAATGCCGTAGATCGCACCTTCGGGCACAATCAGGTCCACGCCATCGACGGCAGTGAAGCCGTCGAACCGCTTGACCAGTCCCCGAGCTTCGATGGCGAGAGGTTTTGCCCCGGTCTGTTCGCTGTGCCATTCGGCTGTGTCGATTTTCATGGCCATGCGCGTTAACTGTAGTGCCTGAACAGGATGAACAGCAAACATGGTTAATGCGCCGGTAGGACAAACACTATCCGGGAAACTGAAGGCTGAAGCCCGGCGGCTGGGGTTCGCCGCCTGCGGCATCGCTTCGGCGCGCGAGCAGCGGGCGGGCGAGACGCATTTCGATGACTGGCTGGCCAGGGGCATGCATGGCGACATGGGCTGGATGGCGCAACGCGCGGTGCAGCGTCGCTCGCCGCAGGGGCTTTGGCCCGAGGCGAAGAGCGTGATCGCGCTCGGCATGAGCTACGCGCCATCCGCCGATCCACTGGCCCTTGCGGACGAAGGAAATCTGGCCAGAATATCCTGTTACGCGCAGGGCCGTGACTATCACGACGTGGTAAAGAAGGCGCTCAAGGCGCTGGCCCGCTGGCTGATCGCGGAGGCCGAAGCGCAAGGGCTGGGCGAGGCGCAAGTCAAGGTGTTTACCGATACCGCGCCCGTGCTGGAAAAGCCGCTGGCCCAAAGCGCCGGGATCGGCTGGCAGGGCAAGCACAGCAATCTGGTCAGCCGCGAATTTGGTTCATGGCTGTTTCTCGGCGAAATCTACACCACGCTGGAGCTGCCCCCGGACCTGCCCGGCGGGGATCGCTGCGGCTCATGCAATGCCTGTCAGACCGCCTGCCCGACCGATGCATTCCCGCAGCCCTATGTGCTCGATGCCCGCCGCTGCATTTCCTACCTGACCATCGAACACAAGGTCTCGGTTCCGGAGCATTTTCGCAAGGCGCTGGGCAACCGCATCTATGGCTGCGACGACTGCCTGGCGGTCTGCCCGTGGAACAAGTTCGCTTCGGCGGCGCAGGCGAACAAGACCTTCCTGCCTCGCGCCGAATTGGCCGCTCCGCGCCTCGCCGAACTGCTGGCGCTCGACGATGCGGGTTTCCGCAAGCTGTTTTCCGGGTCGCCGGTCAAGCGGATCGGCCGCGACCGGTTTGTCCGCAATTGCCTTTATGCCGCGGGTAACAGCGGGGACGCGGCGTTGCGGGAGCCGGTGCAGGCATTGCTGGGGGATGCCGATCCGGTGGTTGCCGAGGCGGCGCTGTGGGCCATGGAAGCGCTGAGCCAGATCAGCCCGGCAGCAGTTCCTTGAGCGGCACTTCCGCATTCGCCAGTTGCGCCAGGTCCGGCTTCGCCCCCGCCTCGACCAGCTTGCGGCCCTGGACATAGTCCTTGACCATGTTGACGCAATCGAGCGCGATGACCTTGCCCTGCTTGAGGTAAACCACCGAAAAGCTCCGTTCGTCGGGATTGCCGCGCACCACGGTCTGGTCGTAGCCCACTGAAAGACCGGCAGTTTGCAGCCGCAAATCGTACTGGTTCGACCAGAACCAGGGGAAGGCCCGATAGGGCTGCATATCGCCGCAGATCTGCCTGGCCACGCAGGTCGCCATGTCGTTGGCGTTCTGCACCGATTCGACGCGCATCACCGTGCCCCCGGCATAGCCGGCGGCGAAAGCGGCGCAGTCGCCGATAGCATAGACATCGGCAAGCGAAGTCCGGCAATATTCGTCGATGTCGACGCCATTGCCGGCCGCCGCCCCGGCGGCAATCAGGGGTCCGACCGAGGGAATGATGCCGATGCCGACGATCGCCGCGTCGGCCGGAACCACAGAACCGTCGCCCAGTTTGATGCCGGTCACCCGGCCTTCGCCGACGAAGCTGTCGACGACAACGCCGGTGCGCAGGTCGACACCGTGATCGCGGTGCTCCTTTTCGTAAAAGGCGGACAGTTCCGGCCCGGCGACGCGGGCGAGAATGCGCGGCAAGGCTTCGAGGAGCGTTACCTTGCAGCCCAGCTTGGTCAGCACTGCGGCCGCTTCCAGCCCGATATAGCCGCCGCCGACAATGGCGATCTGTTTCACCCCGCCGTCGATCTCGCCCATCAGCCGGTCGCAATCCTCGCGGGTGCGGACGAAATGGATGCCCGAAAGCTCGGCGCCCGGGATCGGCAGCGGCCGCGGATCGCCTCCGGCCGCCCAGACCAGCGTGCCATAGCCGAAGCTGGAACCGTCGGAGAGCGTGAGCTGCCTGGACTGTGGATCGACTGCCGTCACTTCGGTGCCGAGGATCAGATCGACGCCCTTTTCCTCCCAGAACTGCGGCGGGCGGATATAGAGCCGGTCGAACGTCTTCTCGCGGGCGAAATATTCCTTTGACAACGGCGGGCGCTCATAGGGCGGCTCCGGTTCGCGGCCGATCATCGCGATCGATCCCTCGAAGTTTCCCTGCCGCAGGGCAATCGCGCATTGCGCGCCGCCATGCCCTGCTCCCACGATAACCACGTCTGCTTGTGCCATATGCGCCCGTTTCGCCAATTTCGCGCGAAGGTCAATGCCCCGGCGCGTGACCGGCGACTTTGACGCGGCGCAATCGGCAAGTGGAATCAGCGGCCCAGCAGAGTCCGCGCCTGCCCGGCAATCTGCGCCAGCACCGAGGGCGTAACCGGGACGGCATTTTTCGCCCGGCCGATCATGGCGCGGAACTGCCGCACGGCATCTTGCCGCGCGCCGGTCCATTTGCCGACTGCCGCGACCGGATCGCTTTTCCGGCCAGTCACGCGGCGCAGGAAATCGAGCCGCATCTGCTGGAAGTCGCGCGCGAGACCGGAGACCAGCAACCGTTCCCACGGATCCGATGGCCGCAGTTGCGCGGCCGCACCCTGGGCCCAGTCGATGCCCAGTTCCGCTCCGATCGCCGAAAAAGCCTGAGTGAGCAGACCGGTGTTAATGCCCGATTCGCCGGCGAGCTTCGCCAGCCCAATCGCGCCATCCATGTCGGCAAGATGCGCGACCATGTCGGCCTCGCGCGACGGCACGCCGCTCCCGGTCAGTTCGCTGCGTAATTTGTCCGACAGATTGCGCGCCTCTGCGCCGAGCAGGCGATGGGCGGAGGCGGACAGCTCGCGGACACCCGGCTCGAACAACGCCGAGGCTTCGGCCGGCCGCGCCATGTCCGCGCCGCTGCGCAGCAAGTCGGCCATGTGCAGGCGCAGGCCCGAAGCCGACCGCCGCAGGGCCAAGACGCGCGCCTCTTCGGGCATCTGGGCCGTTTCCAGCCGGTCCCAGAGCCGGTCCATCCCGAGCAGGCCCTCGGCCGCGACAAAGGCTCCCGCCACCTGGGCGAGGCCTGCGCCTTCTTCCTCTACCAGTTCGAAGAGGTGAATCGGCCCGATCCGGTTGATCAGGCGGTTGGCGATGCGCGTGGCAATCACTTCGCGACGCAACCGGTGACTGCGCAAATCCGCCCCGAACTTGCGCCGCATGGCCGGAGGAAAGGCGGCGAGCAGTTCGGGTTCGAGCCCGGGATCGTCCGGCAGGCGGCTTTCTTCCAGGGCATCCTGCAGCGCCAGCTTGGCGTTGGATATCAGCACCGCCAGTTCGGGCCGGGTCAGCCCCTGGCCATCGGCGGCGCGGCGGCGCAGCGTCTCGCCATCGGCAATGCCTTCGGTCTTGCGGTCGAGTTGGCCCGATTCTTCCAGCGCTTCACTCAGCCGGACGAACGACCCCGCGCCGCTGGCGCCGCCCGATTGGGCGATCGACAGGGCCAGTGCCTGCAGCCGGTTGTCCTCAAGCACCAGTTCGGCGACGTCATCGGTCATGGCGGTGAGCAGCTTGACCCGAGCCGGTTCGGTCAGCCTGCCTTCGCGCTTTGCCATAGCCAGCGCGATCTTGATGTTCACTTCCTTGTCCGAACAATCGACTCCGGCCGAATTATCGATGAAGTCGGTATTGATTCGGCCCCCTGCCAGGGCGAATTCGATCCGCCCCGCCTGGGTGCAGCCCAGGTTCGCCCCTTCGCCGATGACCCGGGCGCGAATGTCCCCGCCATTGACGCGCAGCGCATCGTTGCCCGGATCGCCGACCTGGATGTTGTTTTCGGCCGACGACTTCACATAGGTGCCGATACCGCCGAACCAGAGCAGATCGACCGAGCTTCTCAGGATTGCCGAAATCAGCCCGTCGGGATCGATGCTTTCGGTGTCGATCCCCAGAACCGCACGGGCTTCCTTGCTCAGCTTCACTTCCTTGAGGCTGCGCGGATAGATCCCGCCGCCTTTGGACATCAGCTTGCGGTCGTATTCGTCCCAGCTCGAACGCGGCAGTTCGAACAGGCGCTTGCGTTCGGCCCAGCTCTTTGCCGGGTCGGGGTTGGGGTCGATGAATATGTGGCGGTGATCGAAGGCGGCGACGAGCTTGATTGACTGGCTGAGCAGCATGCCGTTGCCGAAGACATCGCCCGACATGTCGCCGCAACCCGCGACGCGCACCGGCTCGCTCTGCACATCGATTCCCATTTCGCGGAAATGGCGCTGCACCGAAAGCCAGGCGCCGCGTGCGGTGATGCCCATGGCCTTGTGATCGTAGCCGTTCGAGCCGCCGCTGGCGAAAGCGTCGTCGAGCCAGAAGTCCCTTTCGGCGGCCAGAGCATTGGCGGTGTCGGAGAAAGTCGCGGTCCCTTTGTCGGCAGCGACGACGAAATAGGGATCGTCGCCGTCGCGGATCACCATGTTGGCGGGATGCACGACCTTGCCGTTCACGATATTGTCGGTGAGCGACAACAGGCTGCGCACGAACAGCTGATAGCTCGCCTTGCCTTCGGCGGCCCATGCATCGCGGTCGGCGCGCGGGTCGGGCAACCGCTTGGGATAGAATCCGCCTTTGGCCCCGGTCGGCACGATCACCGCATTCTTGACTCGCTGCGCCTTCATCAGGCCGAGAACTTCGGTGCGGAAGTCGTCGCGCCGGTCGGACCATCTGAGGCCGCCGCGAGCCACCGGCCCCGCGCGCAGGTGAATGCCTTCGACCCGGCGCGAATAGACGAAGATCTCGCGCCATGGCACGGGCCTGGGAAGGCCCGGAACCATGGCCGAATCGAGCTTGAAAGAGAGCGCGGTATCGCTCGCGGGAGCGAAAGCATTGGTCCGTAATATGGCTTCGACCAAAGCGTGATATTGCCGCAGCAGGCGATCGTCGTTGATCGCGGTGACCATGGCCAGTCCGTCGCGGATCGCATTGCGGGCTTCGGCTTCGATCTTGTCGCGGTTGCCCTTGAAGGCAGGGTCGTGCCGCGCAAGAAACAGCCCGATCAGGCCCCGGGCCACGCCAGGCGCGCCTTGCAAGGCATCGACGGCGGTCTGGATGGTGAAGGAAAGGCCGGCCTGCCGCAAATAGCGATACCAGGCGCGCAGCCAGACCACTTCGCGCGCCGATAGCGCGTTGGCGATGATCAGCCGGTTGAACGCGTCGTTCTCCGCCTCGCCATTGAGCACCGCCTCGATGGCCGCCTCGATCGCCGCGGCCCGGGCAAGCAGGGCGGCGCAATCCTCGCCTTGCGGCGGCACAAGCACGAAATCGTGGATCGAAGCGACGCGGCCCGCGCCTGCATCGAGACCGGTGGGAATGTCCTCGATCACCCGGAAGCCGAAATTTTCCAGCACCGGCACGGTTTCGGAAAGCGCGCTTTCTCCGCCGCGCTGGTAGAGCTTGAGCCGCAGCTGGCCATTGGAGTCGCAAGCGAGGCAATGCAACCGCGCGCCCCGCCGGGCGCTGCCATTTGCCGGAGGCGGCAGGAGGCGCAACCTCTGGATATCGATTGCCGCCTCACCGGCGCCATAGGCATTGCGGTAGGCCAGCGGGAAGGCATCGGCGAAACGCGAGGCGATGACGGCGGCGCGCGCGGGGTCGTCATATCTGGCGAGTTCGATTTCCACCGCCTCGTCCCAGCCGCGCACCATATCGTGCAGCCGCGCGTCGAGCGGCGCTTCGGCGGGCCCGTCCTCGCCATTGCGAATGTCGAGCACAAAACGCAGCAACGCAAGATTGTTGCCTTCGACTTCCAGGCTCCAGTCGAGCAGCGGCGCTTCGGCGGCATCGCAGAGCATAGCCGTTATCTGTTCGCGCATTTGCGTCGAAATCGCGTCGCGCGGCAGCCAGACGAAGGCAAAGAGGTGGCGCTTGAGCGGCGACAGCACCAGCGACAGCTTTGGGCGCGGCCGGTCGATCAGGCTCATCATCGACGTGGCGATGCGCTGGAGATCGGGCGCGGCAAAGCCGATCAACAAGTCGTGCGGCAGGGCTGTCAGCACATGGACCAGGGTCTTGCCGGCATGGCCTGAGGGGTCGAAGCCCAGATGCTGCATCATGGCGGCAAGCCGCGCGCGCAACAGCGGCACCCGGTCGGGCGGCGTCGCCAGAGCGGCGCTGGTCCAGACACCGGCATGGACCGACAAAGCGGCAAGCCTGCCCTTTTCGTACAAGGGCACAATAAACAGGTCGAGCGGCACACGGCGGTGCACACAGGCGACATGGTTGGCCTTGATGATCAGCAGGCCGGGGCAGAAGCGCTCTTGCGCCTTGGCGTCCTCGAACCAGGCGAAGGCAGTGTCATAACTCTTCGCCGCCAGCAGCTCCTGCCCCCCGTTGCGGCAGATGCCGATCGCGCCGTGATTGCTGCCGTCGCGCCGGCGCACGACGTGGCCGAGCTGCGTCAGCATGCCGTCATGCAGCCAGCGCAGCAGCGCCGCGCCTTCTGCGTCGGCGCAACGTTCGGCGTCTTCGGCAATGGCCGCCTGCATCGCCGGCCAATCCTCGACCGCAGCATAGACCTGGGCGAGAGTCTTGCGCAGTATCTCTTCCAGGCTGCGCCGGGTCCGGGCATCGGCGCGCCGGGTTTCGACATAGATCGCCGATTCGCGCGAGGTGCCCATCGCGCCGTTGCCGGCGACATCTTTCAACGCGCCTTTACTGTCTCGCTTCACTTGCAGGACAGGGTGTACCAGCCGGTCGATGACTATGCCCTCGGCGTCGATGGCTGCGGCGACCGAATCGACCAGAAACGGCATGTCGCGGTTGATCAGGGCAATTCGCATGTAGCGTTTGCCCGTGCGACCGGAAACCGATTCGATGGCGATCGATGGCGCACCGGACTTGCGCTGACGGGCCGCCGTGGCGACGAACCGGGCCGCTTCCTCAAGCTCGCTTTTCGCGAAAGGCGGATCGCCGGGCAGCAACGAGGCTGCGAGTCTGCCGGCAATGGTTTTGACTACGCCATTGCCGCCTGTCCCTTTACTCATGGCTCACTCTCTCGCTTTCAGTCTTGCGACTATAGAAGCATGGCTAACAAACGCCATTGCGACGGGGCAGGCACTTGTCCGGAGCAATGGTTACCGCAAGGCCTCCATGGCAATCTCCAGCGAGCGCCGCCTTGCCGCCGGGTCCCAGATCGAGCCGGCGAAAATCAGCTCGTCGGCCTGGGTCCGCTCGATGAACCTGCCAACGCGCTCGCGGATCGTGTCCGGCCCGCCAATGGCGCTGGCCGCCTCGCGCATCGAATCGATCATGGCGAGCGCCTGCGGGTCGAGCGTGTCGCGAAAGCCGGGGATCGGCGGGCTGAGCTTGCCGGTGCCGCCGGTGCGCATGCGCACGAAGCTCTGGTCCATCGAAGTGGCGAGTATGGCCGCTTCCTCGTCGCTTTCCGCCGCGATCAAGGACATCGCCGCCATGACATGCGGCCTGTCGAGTGTTTCGGATGGCTGAAAGGTGCGGCGATAGACCTCCAGCGCCTGGTCGAGTGCGGCCGGCGCGAAGTGCGAGGCGAAAGCATAGGGCAGCCCCAGATGCGCGGCGAGCTGCGCCCCGAACAGGCTGGAGCCCAGGATCCACATTTCCACGTCCGCGCCGATGCCCGGCGAGGCGGCGACCGGCAGCGGCGGATAGCCGGCGAACCGAGCGCGCAGTTCGACGACATCCTGCGGAAAGGCATCGCTCGCCATCGGATCCTTGCGCAGCGCCTGGAATATCCGCCGGTCCGCCCCCGGTGCGCGGCCGAGACCCAGATCGACGCGGCCGGGGAAGAGCGCATCGAGCGTGCCGAACTGTTCGGCGATGACGAAGGGATTGTGGTTGGGCAGCATGATCCCGCCCGCCCCGATGCGGATCGTCGAAGTGGCATGGCCGATATGCGCCAGCACGACGGATGTCGCACCGCCGGCAAGGCCTTCCATGCCATGATGTTCGGCCACCCAGAAGCGCTTGTACCCGAAGTGCTCGGCCGCCCTGGCAAGCTCGGCGCTTTCGGCCAGCGCCTCGCCGACGCTCGCGCCTTCGCGCACCGGGACTAGATCGAGGACGCTGAGCGGGATCATGGCCGGCGCGGTGCTGGCGGGGGCGGGTTGGCCGGCGCATCGAGCTGGACGAGATAGGCCTTCGCCCGCGCGCCGGCCTCGCCGTCCGGCGCCATGGCGACGACCGATTGCCAGCTCTTGCGCGCCGCTTCGTCATGGCCCGACAGCACGGCGATCAACCCGGCTTCGAGGCCGATCTCGGGGTCCCTGGGGTCGAGCTGGGCGGCCGTGGCGATCTGCGCCTGCGCTTCGCCCAGCCTGTCCATGCGGCGGGAAAGTGTTGCCGAAAGCAGCCATGCGAGCGGGTTGTCGGGCGTGGAGGTGCGGGCTTCGACCAGAGCCCTGGCGGCATCCTCGTTGCGATCCAGGGCCACCAGCGCCCGCGCGCGGTCGAGAGCCACTTCGCCAGCCAGTTTGATATTCTCCGCACTGGTTGCGTCGGCATGGGCTGCATCGAGCGCAGCCAGTGCTCGCTCCGCACCACCTGCGGCCAGCGCAGCATTTCCGGCCATGCCGCCCAGTTGCGCGCGCAGCAGGCGGTCGTTTGCCGCCGCCGCGTCGCGCCCGGCGAGAAAAGCCGATTCCGCCTCGCTCCATTCGCCGCGCGCCGAATGGGCCGCGCCAAGACAGCGCTGGGCATCGACCTGGGCCGAACCTTTGCTCTGGTCCCGCCAGTCCTCCGCCTGTTCGACGGCCTCGCCCGGATCGCTGGCGGCGAGATCGAGGCAGGCCTGAAGGCGGCTCGGCTTTGGCGATTCGGGCTGAGCGGGTTTTGCTTCCTGCTGACCGTGCTTGCGCTGGGCGGCAGGGCGATCTGGCGCAGGCGCGGGGGTCGTCACAAACGGCCCAACCTGGGCGAGAAGAGCAAGGAAGAGGGACATGGTGCGGGGCTCCGTCTAGCTGACTCCCGCGATCCCCGCCACTGCGCTCAGCAACAGCGCAATGTCCTGCTCCCGCGAGAGGCGGTGATCGCCGTCCTTGATCAGCACGACCTGCACATCGGATGAACGCAGCGCCTTGGCGAGGCGGAGCGATATCGCGTGCGGCACATCGGGATCGGCCTGCCCGTGGAGCAGGCGGACCGGGCAGGTGAGCGCGATTTCGCCGTCGAGCAGGCGCAATTTTTCGCCATCGGCCCACAGATCGGCATAAGTCGGCGTCGGCTCGGGGCCGTAGATATTGTCCTCGTAAATGGTCTCGCCGCGGCGGAACTGGGCCTTCTGTTCCTCGGTAAAGCCCCATTCAGTGAAATCGGGCGCAGGTGCGATCCCGATCAGGCCGGCGATGCGATCCGGAATTGCCAAAGCGCAAAGCAGCATTAGCCAGCCGCCCATGGACGAGCCGACAAAAATGACATCGCCCGGACAGTGCGCCTCGACCGCGGCGAGCACTTCCTCGCGCCAGCGGCTGAGCGTGCCATCGGCAAAGTCGCCGCTGCTCTCGCCGCAGCCCGAATAGTCCAGCAGCAGGCAGGCCTGTCCGTTCTGCACCGCCCAGTCGAACACCGCCTGCGCCTTGGAACCCGCCATGTCCGACATGTAGCCGGGGAGGAAGACGAGCGTGGGGCCCCTGCCGGGGTTGAAGCGGTGGGCGATGCGGCGCCCGTCGGGCATGGTGAGGAAGCGGGTTTCGATCATGCGGCGTTCCTTGCCTTCAAGGCGCCATTCACAGCAAGCGAATTTGATTTTGGGTGACTTTTGCATCGCACTTGGCTAGCCCTCGCCCCGTGAGTGCGCAGCAAAGCCCTGTCTCCATAACTACTACTACCCCGGGCGACCGGGGGTGGAGCGCTTTGCGCGGCTGATGCGCATGCGCCCACCGTCCGGTCTCCGGGCGGAAGGCGTCTCTTCCCGGAATGCCCCGCAAGTCATGACGCTGCCTCTTCCGGCGCGTGCCCGCTTGTGCCAAAGGCCCGCGCGAATATGCGAGAATAACAATGTCCGAAATGTTCAAGATCAGCCTGCCCGATGGTTCCAGCCGCGAAATGCCCGCCGGCTCCACTCCCGCAGACGTTGCCGCAGCCATTGGCCCCGGCCTCGCCAAGGCGGCGCTGGCGGCGAAAGTCGATGGCGAGCTTGTCGACCTGTCGCGGCCGTTTACCGGCGATGCGGCGCTGGCCCTCGTCACCTTGCGCGATGAGGCAGACGCGCTCGATCTGGCCCGGCATGACTATGCTCATGTCCTGGCCGAAGCGGTGCAGGCGCTGTGGCCGGGCACGCAGATCACCTTCGGCCCCTCGACCGACGACGGTTTCTATTACGACGTGCTGGCGCCCGAAAGCCGTGAGCCTTTCTCGATGGACGATCTTCCCGCCATCGAGGAAAAGATGCGCGAGATCATCCGCGCCGATAAGGTGCTGCGCCGCGAAGTCTGGAGCCGGCAGCAATTGATCGACCGCTGGACGGCCGAGGGGGAGCGTTTCAAGGCCGAATGGGCCGCCGGATTGCCTGAGGGCGAGGAGCTGACGGTCTACTGGTCGGGCAGCGACTGGCTCGACATGTGCCGGGGGCCGCACTTGCCCTCGACCGGCAAGCTCGATCCTCAGGCCTTCAAGCTGATGCGGGTCGCCGGGGCATACTGGCGCGGCGACCAGAACAACCAGCAGCTGACCCGCATCTATGGCACCGGCTGGCTCAACAAGAAGCAGCTCGATGCGCACCTCATGCGGCTGGAAGAGGCCGCCAAGCGCGACCACCGCCGGCTGGGGCAGGACATGGACTTGTTCCACCTTCAGCAGGAAGCCCATGGCTCGGTGTTCTGGCATCCCAAGGGCTTCGTCATGTGGCGCGAGCTGGAAGCCTACATGCGCCGCGCGATCGACGCGGCGGGCTATCGCGAGGTCAAGACTCCGCAGCTGATGGACGTGCGCCAGTGGGAGAAGTCTGGCCACTGGGGCAAGTATTCGGAAAACATGTTCGCCGTGCCCGACGAGGTTCCCGATGCGACAAGCGAAGGCCCGGTGGTTTCGGGCGAGGCCGACATGATGGCGCTCAAGCCGATGAATTGCCCGGCGCACATCCTGATCTTCAAGCAGGGCATCAAGAGCTACCGCGACTTGCCCTTGCGCATCTACGAGAACGGCTGCTGCCACCGCAACGAGCCGCATGGCGCGCTGCACGGGCTGATGCGGGTGCGACAATTCACCCAGGACGATGCCCATATCTTCTGCCGCGAGGACCAGATCGTCGAGGAAGTGCGCAATTTCTGCGCGCTGGCCGATCGCATCTACCGCGACTTCGGCTTTAGCTATGCGATCAAACTGGCGCTGCGCCCGGAAAACCGCTTCGGCACCGAGGAGATGTGGGATCAGGCCGAGGCCGAACTGCGCGACGCCGTGATGGCCGCCGGTCTGGGCACCGAGGAATACGGCTGGGAGGAGCTGCCCGGCGAAGGCGCTTTCTATGCGCCCAAGCTCGAATGGCACCTGACCGACGCCATCGGGCGCACCTGGCAGGTCGGCACCATCCAGTCCGACCGGGTGCTGCCGGAGCGGCTGGACGCTACCTACATCGGCGAGGATGGCGACCAGCACCGCCCGATCATGCTCCACCGCGCGGTGTTCGGCTCCTACGAGCGGTTCATCGGCATCCTGATCGAGCACTACGCCGGCAGGTTGCCGGTCTGGCTGGCGCCGGTGCAGGCGGTAGTGGCGACCATCGTTTCAGATGCCGACGGCTACGCCCGCGATGTCGAGGCGCAGCTGAAGGCGGCGGGAATCCGCGTCGAGACCGATCTGCGCAACGAAAAGATCAACTACAAGGTGCGCGAGCACTCGCTGGCCAAGGTCCCGCACTTGCTGGTCGTCGGCAAGCGCGAGGCCGAGGAAGGCACTGTGGCGGTGCGGACGCTGGGCGTCGAACACCAGAAGGTCATGCCGCTGGTCGAGGCGATTGCCATGCTGAAGGGTGAGGCGACACCTCCCGATTTGCGGGCCGGTTGATCGCCGGACTGACCTGGGGCGCCATTGCGCTAGGGCTTGCGGCTACACTGGTCGCCGGTTTCGTGCGGGGGCTGGCCGGGTTTGGCCTCGCCATCCTGCTGGTGCCGGTGCTGGCGCTGGCCGTGCCGCCCGCAGAAGCGGTGCTGGCGGGCAATCTGCTGGGCTTTCTCGTCAGCTTCATGAGCCTGCGCAAGCAGGTCGCCGATACCGAACGCTCGGCCTGGATCATCTCGGCCGTCGCGCTGCTGTTCATCGCGCCCGGCATGCTGGCCCTGGCGGCGGTTGGGCCGCAAGTGGCGCGGCTGCTGATCGCGTTGATTGCCATCGGCGCCTTTGTCGCCGTGCTGCTGCCGCTCAAGCCGCACCACGTCCCAGGCACGGGCGAGACCGCGGCGACCGGAGTGGCATGCGGCCTGCTTACCGGATTTGCCGGCATGCCGGGGCCGCCGGTGGTGCCTTTCTACCTGCGCCGCGATATCCCGCCGGTAGTGTCGCGCGCCTCGATGATGTCGATCTTTCTGGTGACGCAAGGCGCGGGCGTCGTGGTCGCCTGGGCCTTGGGGCATGTCACCTGGCACGCCTTGTGGTTCTCGCTGGCGCTCTATCCGGCGGTTGTCGTGGGCAACTGGCTGGGCGCGCGAGCTTTCGGCCATATCGACGCGCGAGCCTGGCGAATTATCGCGGGAGCCGTGCTGGGCGCGGCGGCGGTGGGAGCGGTGCTGAAATTGCTCAATGCGTGAACATCAGGCGTAGGAAGGATCGCTCCGGTCCCGCCGCCCGCGATACTGTTCGTCGGGCACCCAGCGTTCGTTCACCGGATCGACCCGGTCGGTATCGACCACCACCAGCCGCTTCGAAATGCGCCATTCGCCCTCGCGCTTCTCGAACCGGTCGACCCAGCGGGTGTTGACGGCAAAGTCTTTTTCCACCCCGTCCTCGCCCGCGGGAACCCGGTGATAGGCACGGCCATAGAATTCGGTCCTTGCGCTGTCCCCCTCGACATCGACGAGCATGTTGGTGGTGTGGTGGGTAGTCGAGAGGAAATTGAGCGTGCCCTCACGGCAGAACTCGATGAAATCATCGATCCCGCCAACGAAATCGCCGTGATCGTCCACGGCATCCGGGTGATAGCAGCTACGCAACAAGTCGAAGTCGCGCCGGTCGATCGCCCGGCAATAGCGCAAGTGGACTTTCTTGATCGCTTCTTCGTCCAAAAGCCGCTGTAGCGCTTTATCCAGTGCTGAATTTCCCATTGCACTCTCCCTATCGCCGGCCATGATGCACGCAGGGGACAGGAGAGCAAGAGGATGCAGGCAGCAAGACCGGGACTCGCCATGGATCAGGCCCCGTTTATTTCGGGAATAGACTTCTCGCAGCTGAAGATGCGGGTTTCGACGGGGCGCTACAGTTCGGCGGACTTTGCGGCGCGCGAGAGGGACAACCTGTGGATGCGCGTCTGGCAGATCGCCGGCCGCGCCGACGAGATTTCCGAGGCGGGAGACTGGCTGGTCCATGAGTTGTTCGACCAGTCCTATGTGTTGGTGCGCCAGAAGGACGGCTCGGTAAGGGGCTTTGTCAACGCCTGCCGCCATCGGGGCAATGCCTTCTGCCAGGGCAAGGGGCGTTCTGCCCGTTTCACCTGCCCCTATCACAACTGGTCCTACGGACTGGACGGTCAGTGCCTTTCGGTCGCCAAGCCGGACTATGAAGGACCTGTGGAAGAGTTCGTCGGAAGCAAACAGGAGCTCGGGCTGATCGAAGTTCCCACCGGCCTTTTTGCCGGCTTCATCTTCTTCAACCCCGATCCCCACTGTGCGCCATTGGCTGAGTTCCTCGGCGAGGCAGGGCCGCAGCTCGCCGCCTACCGGCTGGAGGAAATGGTCCCGGCCGGGCTGAACGTGCGCGAGACGATCGAGGCCAACTGGAAGACCGTGCTCGATGCCTTTCTTGAGGGCTATCACGTCCAGGGCGTTCATCCCGAACTGATCCCCTTCACCGATTTCTCGCAGGAGCGCTGCGGCCTGTTCGGCCTCCATGCGGCGACGACCGTGCCTTTCGGCGCGCCGGGCGAGGCGCTGGCCGAAGGGCCGGAAAGCATCGAGATGGTGCGTGCGCTGCCCGTGGCGAATTTTCCTGGCCTCGCCGACGTGCTGCCGCGTTTCGAGGAACTGGTCGCGCGCTATACCGGGACGGATGGGGCGCTCGCCCTGCCTCCCGGGGTCACTGGCCGAACGCTGCTTCAGCAGGCGAAGCGTGATACGTTCACTGCCAGGGGCCTGGACGTCAGCGCGCTGACCGACAACCAGCTGAGCGATTACCAGTTCTGGGTGCTGTTCCCCAATGTCTATATCCAGGTCGGCGCAGGCGAGGCGACGGTGATCTGGATGCGGCCCCATCCCATGGGCGATCCCAATCGCTGCTTCTGGCAAGTGACCAACATTCACTGGCTGCCCCCGGAACAGCGCGAGGCGGCGCGCGAACCCTTGCTGGAAGTGCCGCCGGGCGAGCATTTTCCTTATTTCCTTGCGCTGGAGCAGGACTTTCAGCAGCTCGAAGCGCAGCAGAAGGGGCTGCGTAACCGGGCGATGGAGAGTATGGCGCTGACCCGGCAGGAGCCGAAGGTTGCGTATTACCATTCGGTTCTGGATCGCTGGGTCGAGCGGAATTTGGAGCAAGCGCCATGCAAACCGTAATCGATGAGATCGCAGACGGCCTGTTCCGACTTTCGACTTTCATCTCCCAGGTCGAACCGGGCGGGCTGACGTTCAACCAGTTCCTGGTACTCGGTGAAGAGCCGTTGCTGTTCCACACCGGGATGCGCGGGCTGTTTCCGCTGGTGCGCGATGCGCTTGCGAGAGTCGCGCCGCCCGAAAAGCTGCGCTGGATTACTTTCGGCCATTACGAAGCGGATGAATGCGGTTCGATGAACAATTGGCTGGCGGAGGCGCCTCACGCCGAGATTGCCCATGGCATGACGGCCTGCATGGTTTCGCTCAACGACATGGCTGACAGGCCACCAAGAGTCCTGTCGGATGGCGAGGTGCTCGACCTGGGCGGCAAGCGGATACGCTACATCGACACCCCGCATGTGCCGCATGGCTGGGAAGCAGGTGTCGTCTACGAAGAGACGACGGGAACATTGCTGTGCGGCGATCTCTTCACCCAGTACGGCGAAGCCCCGGTGATGACCGAAGGGGACATTGTCGGCGCGGCCATCGCCGGCGAGGATGTCGCAGGATTTTCCGCCCTTCATCCCACCATGGGGGCGACCCTGCGCAAGCTTGCCGGGCTCAAGCCGGAAAGACTGGCCCTGATGCATGGCCCCACTTTCAACGGCGACGGGGCGGCTGCTTTGCTGGCTCTGGCAGACAGTTACGATGCCCGCACGGCGGCCGTCTATGCCGCCCCTGCGAACACCTAGGAGATTGCAGGGCCGCTCTACCGCGTCTTCTGACTCGATTACCCGCCCCATTACATGGCCAAGCGCGATGCGGTGCGCGCGGAGCATCGCGAATATGTCAAGGGCAATGACGGGCCGATCCGTTTTGTTGGGGTCTGAACCGCCTGTCGGGTCAGGAGTGGCCTGGCTCTAGATTCTTTGGTCTGCCAGTATGATTCTTGCCGCATTGTGTCCCGGTGCGCCGGTAACGCCGCCGCCGGGGTGTGTTCCCGACCCGCACATGTAGAGCCCCTTGATCGGCGCGCGATAATCGCCGTGGCCCAGCATGGGCCGCGCCGACCAGAGCTGATCGAGGCTCATCCGCCCGTGGAAGATGTCGCCGCCGACAAGGCCGAACTTGCGCTCAAGATCGAGCGGAGAGTGAATCTGGCGGGCCACGATGCTCGACCTGAAATTGGGCGCATGGGCCGTGACCGTGTCGATGATACAGTCGGCGGCCTCCTCGCGCGCCTCGTCCCAGCTGCGGCCATCGGGAAGTTCGGGCGCGAAGTGCTGGCAGAACAGGCTGGCGACATGCGCGCCCTGGGGCGCAAGCGCCGGATCGAGCGTCGAGGGAATGGTCAGTTCGACAATCGGCTGGCGCGACCAGCCATGAACCCGGGCATCGTCGAAAGCGCGGTCCATATAGTCGAGGCCCGGGGCGATGACGATCCCGGCGCCGTGATGCTCGGCCTGATCCTTGCCGGGCAGCACCGTGAAATCGGGCAGTTCGGACAGGGCCAGATTCATCCGGAAGCTGCCCGACCCGGTCTTGAACCCTTCCATCCGCCGGCGGAAATCGGCCGGCAGATCGGCCGGGTCGACCATCTGGCGAAACAGCAGCGCCGGACCCGGATTGGCGGCGATGATCCGCGCGGCGATCTCCTCGCCGCTTTCCAGCCGTACCCCTGTTGCCCTGCCCCCGTCGCACAGCACCCGCGCGACAGGGGCTTCCAGCCGCAGTTCGACGCCCATGTCGCGGCAGGCCGAGGCCATGGCCTGGGTTATTGCCCCCATGCCACCGATGGCGTGGCCCCAGGCGCCGCGCTGGCCGTTCACTTCACCGAACAAATGGTGCAGCAGGACATAGGCCGAGCCGGGCGTTGAGACGCCAGCATAATTGCCGACAGTGGCATCGAAGGCGAAGGCGGCCTTGATGTGGTCATCCTCGAACCACCGGTCCAGAAATTCGCGGGCGCTCAGGGTGAAGACCGAGAGCAAGTCGCGTTGCGCTTCAATATCGAGCCGGGTGAAGGGCCAAGCCTGGCGCGCCGCCGAGATCAGCGCGCCCAACCCGCCCCCCGCATTGGGCGGCACTTGCAGCGCCAGACCGCGCAGCACGTCCGCCAGACGCTGCAACGCCGCATCGTAGGCCGGATAGGCTGTGGCGTCGGCCTGCGAAAAGCGGGCGAATTCGGCCTGCGTGCGCGCCATGCCGCCGCCCAGTTTGAGATAGCCGTCAGGCCAGGGAAAGAAGTTGGCCAGCGGCCGTTCGACAATGCGCAGCCCCCGGTCGGGCAGCCGCATGTCCGCGATCACTTTCGGCTGAAGCAGGCTTACCGTGTAGCTCGCGGTAGAATTGCGGAAGCCCGGGTGAAACTCTTCGGTCACTGCCGCACCGCCGACTATGTGCCGCCGTTCCAGCACCAGCACTTTCAGCCCGGCGCGCGCCAGATAGAAAGCGCAGACCAGGCCATTGTGGCCACCGCCGACAATCAGCGCATCATAACTCTTGGTCAAACCGCGTCCTTA
>JBFWSE010000019.1:0-43344 GCA_050248535.1 Novosphingobium sp. | reverse complement strand
GGCTGATAGCGGGGCAAGCCTGCTAATCGCCAACAAGGCGCGTCTTACCACACTGGAACCCGGGGACGTGCCTGGAGGCTGCGAGCTTACCGACGAGGCCGAGACCTTGGTCCAGACGCATGCACTCTACCATGGGGCGGATGCCTCGCAGTCCGATCCCGGCGATCTTGCCGCGATTCTCTATACCAGCGGATCTACCGGGCGCCCCAAGGGAGTGATGCTAAGCCACGCTAATATGTGGTTGGGAGCGGAAAGTGTGGCTTCCTACCTTGGCCTCACACCCGAAGACAAGGTGCTGGCAGTCTTGCCGCTGTCATTCGATTATGGCCAGAACCAGCTGCTATCGAGCTGGTATGCCGGGGCCTCGGTGGTGCCCCTCGATTACCTGATGCCGCGCGACGTGGTTAAGGCAGTCGAGCGTCATGGCGCCACTACGCTCGCGGCGGTGCCGCCGTTGTGGGTGCAGCTGACAGAGCTCGACTGGCCGGAGGAAACGGCCGCACGGCTCAAGCGGCTGACCAACAGCGGCGGGGCTTTGACGCCCGATCTGGTTGGGCGGTTGCGCACACGGTTTCCCGAGGCCAGACTGTTCGCCATGTACGGGCTGACCGAGGCATTTCGTTCGACTTACCTCGATCCGGACCTGATCGATTTTCACCCGACGTCGATGGGCAAGGCCATCCCGCATGCCGAGATACTGGTGGTGGACGACAAGGGTGAAGTCACGGCTGATGGCGAGGAAGGCGAACTGGTCCATTGCGGCCCGCTGGTGGCGCAGGGTTACTGGCGCGATGCAGAGCGCACGGCGGAGAGATTCAGGCCGGCGCCTGCCGCTTCGCACTATGGCGGCATGGCGGTCTGGTCGGGCGACAGGGTGCGGCGCGATGCCGAGGGCCTGCTCTATTTCGCCGGCCGGCGCGATGCGATGATCAAAAGCGCGGGCAACCGCATCAGCCCGCAGGAAATCGAGGAAGCGGCCCTGGCGACCGGTCTGGTGGCCGAAGCCGTGGCGCTGGGTGTGCCGGACGAGCGACTGGGTCAGGCCATTCACCTGGTGGTGCGTGCGGTGCCTGGAGTTGATAACGCAGTTGAAGAACTGCCCGGTAAATTACTTCAGGAATTACCGAATTTCATGCAGCCTAAGCACATACATTGGCGCGAGGCGATGCCGGTAGGACCCAATGGCAAGATCGACCGTGCCAGGCTGCAACTGGAGCTGGCGGCATGAAACCGCTGGGTCCGATTCCTGCCGGTTTTGAAGCGGCCGACGGTATACTCGCGTTTGGCGGTACACCGGTTACCGAACTGGTCCGGCAGGCGGGCGGCACGCCATTGTTCGTCTATTCGGCAGACATGATCCGCGCGCGCATCGCCGCGCTGCGGGCGGCTATGCCGGAAAATCTGGCTATTCATTATGCTGTAAAAGCAAATCCATATGAGCCAATTCTTCAGCTTATGTCTGAACTTGTCGATGGTTTCGATGTAGCCTCGCTCGGCGAATTGCGGATGGTGCGCCAGGCGGGGATCGAGGCGGCGCGGATAAGTTTCGCCGGCCCGGGCAAGCGTGACAACGAATTGGCCGCGGCGATCCAGGCAGGCGTGACGATCAATCTTGAATCCGAAGGCGAAGCCAGCCGCGCGCTCGCCATATCGGGCCGGGGGGCGATGACGCCCAGGCTGGCCATTCGAGTCAATCCCGAGTTCGAACTCAAGGGTTCCGGGATGAAAATGGGCGGGGGCGCAAAGCCCTTCGGCGTGGATGCGGACAAAGTGCCTGCACTGGCCCGGCGCATACTGGGTACCCGGGCCGTCTGGCGAGGTTTCCATATCTTCGCCGGAAGCCAGTCGCTCGATGCCCCTGCGATTGCCGAAATGCAGGGACAGGCGCTTGAGCTTGCGGCCAATCTTGCCGGGCAGAGCGGCGCTCCGTTGCCGCACTGCAATCTGGGCGGCGGTTTCGGCATTCCCTATTTTCCCGGTGACGAGCCACTCGACATCGAATCGATTGGCGCAGCGCTAAAACAGCGTTTCACCCAGCTTCCGCCCGCATTGGCGGATACGAAATTCTGCATCGAACTTGGCCGCTATCTGGTTGGTGAGGCAGGAGTTTATCTCACACGGGTAATCGACCGGAAAGAGAGCCACGGCGAGACATTCCTCGTCACCGACGGCGGCCTGCACCATCAGCTTGCCGCATCGGGCAATTTCGGCACAGTGGTGCGCCGCAACTATCCGGCGGCCATTGCCAACCGGTTCGGCGCGCCTGTTGAGGAAGAAGCATCGATTGTCGGCTGTCTCTGCACGCCGCTCGATGTACTGGCCAACAAGGCGGGCTTTCCCCGTGCCGACGTGGGCGATCTGGTGGCGATCTTCTGCGCGGGAGCCTATGGTGCGACGGCCAGTCCCTCGGCCTTCCTGGGGCAGCGAGCGGCGCGGGAAATGCTGGTTTAACCACTCCCCCTCGCGCTGTCCCTAATTGGGACTTTGTCCAGAAAAACCGCGTAATTCCGCAATTATGCGTCAAGGCTAACGCAATGTTCACCCTTTTTGCGGATAGCGGAACGGCAATTGCCGGAAAACCGGTCAGGGCTCGCGCTCTGGCCGACCGCCAGCCGCTGTTGAGGACGTGCACGATGGCCTACAATCGATTTTCCCGACTGCTAGCGAGCAGCGCCCCGGCTGCCCTTTGCCTGGGAGCAGGAATTGCGCTTTCGGGCTGTGCGGGCACTGCGAGCGGGCCGCAGCTCCCTTCGGCTGCATTCGTCGCGATGCAGGAAGGGCCGGGCGAGGAATATGTCATTGGCCCGCTCGATGAGCTTACGGTCTTCGTCTGGCGCAATCCCGAATTGGGTGCGCAAGTGCAGGTCCGCCCCGACGGGCGCATCACCACGCCGCTGATCACCGACATGCCAGCCGTCGGCAAGACGCCGTCGATGCTGGCAGAGGACATCAAGCTCCAGCTTTCGCAATATATCCAGGAACCGCTGGTCTCGGTGATCGTCAACAAGTTTGCCGGTACGTTCAGTCAGCAGGTCCGCGTGGTCGGCGCCACCGAAAAGCCGGCCTCGATCCCCTATCGCGCCAACATGACCTTGCTGGACGCGATGATCTCGGTCGGCGGCCTGTCCGAATTCGCCTCGGGCAACCGCGCGCGGCTGATCCGTTTCGACAAGTCAAGCGGGCGCCAAAAGGAATTCGCGCTGAGGCTGGGCGACTTGCTCAAGAAGGGCGACAGCCGCGCCAACGTCATGCTGATGCCGGGCGATGTGATCATCATCCCCGAAAGCATGTTCTGAGATCGGGCGGGGGCAGACAGATCCGATGAACTCGATCTACGACGAGATACGCGCGGCGATCCACAGCGTCTGGCACCGGCGCTGGCTGGCGCTGGCCGTAGCCTGGGGCGTCTGCCTGCTGGGCTGGATGGTCGTCGCCATGGTGCCCAACAGCTACCAGTCGAAGGCGCGCATCTTCGTCCAGCTCGATGACGCGCTGGCCGAACAGATCGACATCAAGCTCAACGACCGCAAGCGCGACCTCGACCGGGTGCAGCAGACGCTGATCAGCGCGGTGAATCTCGAAAAGGTGGTGCGCTCCACCCGGCTGGGCAATGACATCACCACGCCCCGGCAGATGGAAGGCACCATTCTCGGCCTCGCCAAGAACATCAAGGTGGTCAACCAGCAGGACAACCTGTTCGAGATCACCGCCGAATCGCACAACGGTTCGCTGTCCGACGCCGAGAATGCCAAGCTCGCCCAGGATATCGTCCAGAAGATGATCGACATCTTCCGCGAGGAGAACATGTCGGGCGGGCGCGGCGAGATGAACGACACGCTCGAATTCATGAACAAGCAGCTGGCGGATCGGCAGACCCAGCTGGAGCAGGCCGAACAGCGCCGTCGCGCTTTCGAGGCGCAGCATCCTGAAATGATTCAGGGCGGAGCGGCGGGGATCGCCCGGCTCGAAGCGGCGCGTTCCGAATTGCGCGGTGTCGATGGCGATCTGGCCGCGGCACAGAGCGCGCTGGCGGCAATCAACGGCCAGCTGGCCGGTACGCCGCCGACGCTTGCCGGCTCAGGCCCAACCGGCGGAGCGCGAGGCGCTCTGGGTCAGGCCATGGCCGAAATGGCCGGCATGCGCGCACGCGGTCTGACCGAAAGCCATCCCGATGTGATCGCGATCAAGAACCAGATTGCCGCCTTGCGGGCGCAGGTCCAGGCCGAAGGCAATACGCCATCGGGCGGTACGCCCAACCCGGCTTATTCCTCGCTCGAATCGATCAAGGCCGAACGCCAGGCCAATGTCCAGGGCCTGATGTCGCGCCGCTCGACGTTGCAGGCAGAGGTCTCCTCGCTGACCAGCAGCCAGATTTCCAACCCGGAGATCGCCGCCGAAGCGCAACGGATCAGCCGCGATTACGATGTGCTCAAGCAGCAATACGACAAACTCCTGCAGGACCGCGAGGAATTGCGGCTGCGCGGGCAAGTGCAGAACGAGCGCAATTCGGTAAAATTCGAAGTAGTCGATCCGCCCTCCACGCCGCGCGGGCCGATTGCGCCCAACCGGCCGCTCTTGCTGTTCGGTGTGCTGATTGTCGGGCTTGGTGCGGGCGTGGGTGCGGCTTTCGCGCTCGGCCAGCTGCGGTCGACATTCGCGACGGCCGCCAGGCTTGAAAAATCGGTCGGCCTGCCGGTGCTGGGCGCGATTTCGCAGACCGTGAACGAAGCAGGCCGCGCGCTGCGCCGCCGCCGCCAGCGGCTGTTCTATGCCGGGGCCGCAGGCCTGGGTGCGATCTTCGTGCTGCTGCTGGCAGCCGAGATGATTCAAGTCGGCATGGTGGCTTGAGGGGGCAGACATGAACAAGCCGACGAAAATTCCCCTGCCCGATAGCGACAAGGCCGCCGTGTCCGAAAGCGCCTCGATGATCGAGCGCGCGCTCGGCCGCGTCGATCTTGGCAGGATCGAGCTGCCGCCCGTCCCGCAAGGTATCGAGCCGCGGCGCCCGGTTGGGCGGCGCAAGCCGGCTGCTCCGGTCGAGGCGCCAGTCGAGGAGCCGGTGCGATTCGAACGCAGGAGTAAGGCTGTTGACCTTGAGCCTCTTGCCGATCCGGTTGCAGACATGCCCGCAGTGGTTTCGGCCCCGGCCAAACCTGCGCCTGAAGCGGCCAATTTCCGTGGACCGTATCACCCGGTCGATCGCGACAACCTGCGCGATCTCGGCATGATCGTGCCGGAAGGCGAAGTAAGCCGGCTGCTCGAGGAATTCCGCATCGTCAAGCGCCAGCTGCTGGCCAATTCGGCTGAGCTGCGCCAGCAAGGCGCGGGCGGCGCAGCCCAGCGCATCCTGATCTGCTCGCCGCATCCCGGCGAAGGCAAGACCTATTGCGCGGTCAACCTTGCACTGGCTTTTGCCGCGGAGAAGGAAAGCGAAATCCTGCTGGTCGATGCCGATTTCGCCAAGCCGTCGGTGCTGAGCACGCTTGGGCTTCCCGGCGGGCGCGGGCTGATGGATGCGCTGACCGATCCCAAGGCCGATGTAGCGGACTTCGTGCTGGGCACCGATGTGCCCGGGCTTTGGGTGCTCCCGGCCGGAGAGGCTACCAACACCGATGCCGAATTCCTGGGAACGGCCCGCGCCGCCGAAGTGATCGACCAGCTGACGGCTTCCGCGCCGCACCGCATGGTCATTTTCGATTCGCCGCCGGTTCTCGCCGCTTCACCTGCTGCCGAACTCGCAAAGCATGTCGGCCAGGCGCTGCTCGTCGTCCGCGCCGATCGCACCGGTCAAGGGGCGGTCGAGGATGCGGTGTCGCTGCTCTCTGCCTGCCCGAACATCCAGCTTCTGCTCAATGCCACCAATTTCAGTCCGAGCGGCCGCCGCTTCGGTTCCTATTACGGATACGGGGGTTGATCGCCATGACCAGCCATCAGCAATTCAAGCATATCGCACTTTCCGCCCTGCTCGCAGGGGCCCTGCCTGTCGCCGCCCATGCGCAAACGATTGGCTATGGCGGCTTCGAAGGCGGCGCTTCGGGTGGCGCCAGCGCCAGCGCGGCGGGCGACGCCAGTGCCGCATCGGACAGCGGCGAAGGCAGCAAACGGTCGGGTCACCGGGGCCGGGGCGGGCGCAATGGCAGCTATATCGCGCCCTATATCGAGGCCGAACAGGTCGTCACCAGGGACTTTTCGCCGATCGACGAGACGGTGACCTACACCAGCCTTGCGGCGGGTGTCGATGCCACCATCGCCGGGCGCAACAATGCGGTTTCGCTATCGGTACGTTACGAGCGCCGGATTGGTTACGGCAACGGACGCGATGGCGATACCATCAGCGGCATTGCCCGCGGCTATGCCTCGGTCGTGCCGCATGCGGTGCAGATCGACGCGGGCGTGCTGGCCGCGCATACAAGCGTCGACGGCAATAACGGTAGCATTTCCTCGATCGGCAGCATTGAAGGGCCGGGCAAGGTCTTTGCCGCCTATGCCGGGCCGACGGTCAGCACCCACGCGGGCAGCGCCAAGGTCGATGCCCATTACCGGATCGGATACACCAAGATCGACAGCAATGACGAGGCCGTGACCACGCCCGACGGGGTCTTCGGTTCAGACACTTTCGACAAGAGCGTGGTCCACGATGCCGGTGTTCACATCGGCACGCGTCCCGGCGCGGGTTTTCCCGTCGGGATTGGCGCCGGGGCGGGCTTTTATCAGGAAGATGTATCCAATCTCGATCAGCGTGTCCGCGATTTCCATGCGCGTGCCGATATCCTGGTGCCAGTGGCGCAGGACCTCGCGCTCGTCGGTGGGGTCGGATATGAAGACGTCAAGATTTCCGCGCGCGATGCGGTGCGCGACAGCAATGGCATTCCCGTCACCCAGAACGGCCGTTTCGTCACCGACAAGAGCCAGCCGCGCATCGATGCTTTCGACGCGCATGGCCTGATCTGGGATGCGGGCGTGGTCTGGCGGCCCAGCCGTCGCACTCAGCTCGAAGCCCATGTCGGCCGCCGTTATGGCACGACCAGCTATTTCGGTTCGTTCGCTTATGCGCCCAACGACCGGTCATCGCTGCATATTTCGGTCTATGATAATGTCGCGGGCTTCGGCGGCCAGCTTAACCGGGCCCTGGCTGCGTTGCCAGCGGAATTCACCGCGATCCGCGATCCGATCAGCGGCAATATCGGCGGCTGCGTCGCCTCGCTGAAGGAAGGCAATTGCCTTGCCGGGGCTTTTGGCTCGCTGCGTTCGGCGACGTTCCGTGCGCGCGGCGTCAATGCCAATTACAGCATGAATTTCGGCCGCACCCAGGCCGGAATCGGGCTTGGCTATGACCGGCGCAAGTTCATTGCCGCGCCAGGCACCGTGCTGGCGATTGCCAACGACGTGGTCGATGAGAACTTCTGGGCGGTCGCCTATCTCAACGGCCAGATCAGCCGCAAGTCGAGCTATTCTTTCGACGTGCACGCCAACTGGTTCCGAACTGGATCGGCCTTCGATAGCGATGCCACGGCCTTTGGGGCAACACTGGCCTACTACCATAACCTGACTTCGCACCTGTCGGCCCGGGCGGCGCTTGGCGTCGATGGAATCAGCCGGCCCGAGCCTTTCGACGACCAGTGGAGCGCATCCGCGCTTGCTGGCCTGCGCTACACCTTCTGAAGCCCGATGGAGGCACAAGATGTTCGATGATTTCTACGCTCTGAAGGGAAGGCCGTTCCAGCTGACGCCGGACCCGGCATTCTATTTCGAGAGCCTGACACACCGCAAGGCCTTGTCCTACCTGGGCTATGGCCTGGCGCAGGGCGAGGGTTTCGTGGTCATCACCGGCGAAGTCGGCGCGGGCAAATCGACTCTGGTCGCGCACCTGATGTCGACCATCGATCCGGCGCGGCTGACCGCGGCGCAGGTCGTCACCAGCCGGCTGGATGGCGAGGAACTGGTTCATGTCGTGGCTCAGGCATTCGGTCTGCTGATCGACGGGCATGACAAGGCCTCGGCGCTGGGCTCGATCGAGAGCTTCCTGCACGAGGAAGCGCGGGCCGGGCGGCGCTGCCTGCTGATTGTCGATGAATCGCAGAACCTGTCGATCGCCGCGCTCGAAGAACTGCGTATGCTGTCGAACTTCCAGCTCGGCTCGCATCCGCTGTTGCAGACGCTGCTATTGGGTCAGCCGGAATTCCGCGAGACTTTGCTCGACCATCCCGAACTGGAGCAGCTTCGCCAGCGGGTTATCGCGACGCACCACCTCGACGCGATGGAATCGACCGAAGTCCGGCCCTACATCGAACACCGGCTGAAATGCGTCGGCTGGGACGGTAATCCGGAATTCGACGAGCGCGTCTTTGCCGAGATTTACACCGCGTCGGGCGGCATTCCGCGCCGGATCAACCAGATCGCCAACCGGCTGATGCTTCTGGGCTCGGTCGACAAGCGCACGCGCATCGATGGCGTCATGCTGAGCCAGGTGCTTTCCGAACTGACCGAGGATGGCACGCTGATCCTGTCGCGCGCCCATGCCAAGCAGGCGACATCGCCCGTACCGCAGCAGGCGCAAGCGGCGCCCGTTGCGCAGACGGTCATGGAACCTGCAGTCCCCGCCGGCGAGCCAGTCGCGCATGAATCGCTCAACCGCCTCGAAAATGCGCTGGCCGAGCGTGGCGCGCAAATCGCCGAATTGCAGCAGGCGGTGGTCGAACTGGCCAATGCCAGCGAAGCCCGCGTGGCCGAATCCGCCGAACCGGTCGAGCATCCCGCCATATCCCGGCTCGAACAGGATCTGGCCGACCGGGATTCGCGGATTGCCAGCCTTGAGCAGAGCGTACAGGAACTGGTCAGCGCCAGCCAGGCCGAGCCGGTCGAGCATCCCGCGATCGCCCGTCTCGAACAGGACCTGGCCGAACGCAACGACCGGATCGCCAGTCTGGAACAGACCGTGCAGGAACTGGTCAGCGCCAACGAGGCCCAGGCCGCCAAAGCCGCCGAGGCAGTCGATGTCGCGGATCATCCGGCTGTTGGCGAACTCAACGAACGCCTGTCCCAGCTGGAAGGCCGGCTGATCGAGCAGGACCGCACGATCCGTCACACCCTGACCATGCTTATCGAGTGGATCGAAGCCGACGACGCCCATCGCGCCGCCGCCTGATCGAATCTGGAGTGAAACGCCTGTGGAAGCCTGGTTGCCGGCCAACGGACTGTCCGTCGATGTCGAAGACTGGTTTCATGTCGGCGCCTTCGAGGACGTGATCGAACGCAATGGCTGGGATGCGCTGGACCAGCGCGTCGAGCGCAATTGCGAGGCGATCCTTGCCATGTTCGAGGACGCCCAGGTGCATGCGACCTTCTTCACGCTCGGCTGGGTGGCACAGCGCCATCCCGCGCTGATGCGGCGCATTGCCGGGGCAGGGCATGAATTGGCCAGCCATGGCTGGGACCATGCGCGGGTCTTCACCCTGGACGCGCGGAGCTTCGCCCAGGATCTCGACCGCAGCCGCAAGACCATCGAAGATAGTTCGGGCGCCCGCGTCACTGGCTATCGCGCGCCCAGTTTCTCGATCGACGCCCGCACGCCATGGGCTTACGATGTGCTTGCCAGAAAAGACTTTACCTACAGCTCCAGTGTCGCGCCTATCGTCCACGACCACTACGGCTGGCGCGAGGCGCCGCGGTTCGCCTTCAGGCCCTTGCCCGATTCCGATCTGGTCGAAGTGCCGGTGACGACGGCTATGTTCGCTGGGCGGCGAATGGCGGCGGGCGGCGGCGGCTTTTTCCGGGTGCTGCCCTATGGCTTTTCTCGCTGGGCAATCCGTCAGGTCAATTGCCGCGACGGCCGGCCGGCGGTGTTCTATTTCCACCCCTGGGAAATCGACCCGGATCAGCCGCGCGTCGATGGCGCAAGGCTCAAGTCGAAGCTGCGGCACTATACCAATCTCGATCGGATGGCCGGCAAGCTTCGCCAATTGATCGGCGAGTTCCGCTGGGGCCGGATGGACCAGCTCGCCGCCCGGGAAAGCGCGCGCGCGACCATGCTGGAGGCGGCATGAACGCGCCCTTCCGTCCCGTCCGTCAAACTATCCGCATGGTCGATCTGGGCGACCCCAACGAGTGTGCCCGGATCGAGGCCTTTGTCGCCGCGCATGCCGAAGGCACGCCATTTCATCGCCCGGTCTGGCTGGAGGCCGTAGCCTCCGGGACCGGAAATGCGGCTCTTGCCCTGATAGCCGAACGCAATGGCGAACTGGCGGCCTATCTGCCGCTCAGCAGCATCCATTCGCCCATATTCGGACGCATGCTGGCCTCGACCGGTTTTGCCGTGGGTGGCGGAGCCTTGCTCGACGAATGGGCCGATGCCGATGCCTTGTTTGCTGCGGCGGAGGAACTGGCTCTGCGCCTCTCGATACCGGAAGTGGAACTGCGCGGCGGGCCTTTGCCCGGATGCCGCGCAGGCTGGCGGATCAGGCAGGATTCGCACTGCGGCTTCATCGCCCCGCTCGCTGCGGACGACGAGGCGCAATTGCTCGCCGTGCCGCGCAAGCAGCGCGCCGAAGTGCGCAAGAGCCTCGACAAGCCGCTGACCGTGACTGTCGGCAGGAGCGAGACCGATCGCGCAGCGCACTACGCGGTCTATGCCGAGAGTGTGCGCAACCTCGGCACTCCGGTGTTTCCGCGTGCCCTGTTCGATGCGGTGCTCGACCGATTTGGCGAGGATGCCGATATTCTTACCGTATGGCATGAGGGGACACCTGTCGCCTCCGTCCTCTCGCTCTATCACCGGCAGGCCGTCATGCCCTATTGGGGCGGCGGCGTCTGGCAGGCTCGGCCGCTGCGCGCCAATGACCGGATGTATTATGAATTGATGCTCCATGCCCGCCAGCGCGGCTGCACGCATTTCGATTTCGGCAGGTCCAAGACCGAAAGCGGTGCCTATCACTTCAAGCGCAACTGGGGCTTCGAGCCCGAACCCCTGAGCTATGCGGCCTGGACGGCACCGGGCGCGAACCCGCGCGATGCCGATCCCACCAGCGCCCGCCATGCCATGCAGATCGCGGTGTGGCGGCGGCTGCCGCTGGCGCTGGCCAACCGGCTTGGGCCAATCATCGCGCGGGGGCTGGGCTGATGCGCGAAATCCTGTTCATCTCTCACCGGATTCCTTTCCCGCCCGATCGCGGTGACAAGATCCGTTCGCACAATATCCTCAAGCGCCTTGTCCGCATCGCCCCGGTCCATGTCGCGACATTCGCCGACGACGACGCCGATACCGGCGAGGAAGTGGAACTGGCGTCGCTCGCCGCCAGCTACCGGCTGGTGCGCCGAACCAAGCCGCTTGCACTCGCCGGGCTGCAAGCGCTGGCGAAAGGCGCGCCCATCAGCCTGAAGGCGTTCTACGACGTGCATCTGGCTGAATATGTCGA
Source organism: Novosphingobium sp. (assembly GCA_050248535.1). Taxonomy (GTDB): domain Bacteria; phylum Pseudomonadota; class Alphaproteobacteria; order Sphingomonadales; family Sphingomonadaceae; genus Novosphingobium. Next base: position 31,933 of record JBFWSE010000019.1, on the reverse strand, counting down.
AGAGGTTTTGGCCAAGCGGCAGATTTCGACAATATATGTGTTTTCCGGCCAGATGGGCCAATATGTGCCGGATGGCTTCGAAGGCAGAGTCGTTGTCGATTTCGTCGATGCCGATTCAGCAAAATTTGCTGCCTATGCGCGGAACGAGTGGGGGCCGGCGCGATGGGTTCATGCGCGCGAGGCGAAACTGCTCCGCGCGGAGGAGGCGCGTCTGGCCATGCGCGCCGATGTCAGCTTGCTGGTTTCACCTGCCGAGACCGAGGAATTTATCTCGCAATTGCCTGCGGGAGTGGCGGACAGGGTCGATGTCAGGTCGCTGGCCAATGGCATTGACAGCGATTTCTTCCATCCGCGCGCGGTCGATGCCGAGCCGCGCATGCTCGAATTCCCTCATCCCCGGCTGATTTTTACCGGCCAGATGGACTATAAGCCCAATATTGCCGCAGCCTTGCGCGTGGCCGACCGTATATTGCCGCTGATTCGCCAGCATATGCCGGAAGCGACCTTTCACGTGGTTGGGCGTAACCCATCGGCATCCCTGCTGGCGCGTGACGGTATTGGTGGCGTCCATGTATGGGGCCGGGTCGAGGATATTCGTTGCTGGTTAAAGGGCGCGAACCTGGCGATTGTCCCGCTCGAGATCGCACGCGGTGTGCAGAATAAGGTGCTCGAAGCCATGGCCATGGCTCTGCCGATCGTGCTTTCGCCCGGCGCCGCCACTGGCATCGGTGCACAGCACGGCAAGCATTTCGCCGTGGCCGATAGCGACGAGGATCTGGCGCGGGCGGCCATGGAGCTGCTTTCCAGCCTGAAACTGGCCCAGGCGCGCGGACTCGCGGCGCGGCGTTTCGCCAGTGAAAAGGCGACATGGCAGGCGGCGCTCGACGACTTGCCGGAGATTGTCGGCTGGCCGGCACCCCTGGCACGCGATGCCGCGTGACCTGTCGATAAGCCTTATTCGCCGACCATTTGCCGGGTGGCGGATCGCCGAACCCTGGCAGGCGTCGTTGCGGCGGCTGGCGATCGTCTGGTTGGCGCTGATACTGGTGACCTTGGCCGACTGGGCGGCGATGGCCGATCAGTGGTGGAACAGCTCAACCTTCAATCACATCTTGTTGATCCCCTTGATACTCGCCTGGCTGGTCCATCAGCGCGTGGGCGAACTGGCGCGAATTGCACCCGAGACCTGGTGGCCGGGCCTCATTGTCTTCGCAGGCGCCTTCCTGATTTGGGTGCTGGGGGCTTTTTCGGGGCTGACTCTGGCGCGCGAGCTGGGCGCAGTGGCCATGCTGACTGGCTCGGCGCTGACTCTGCTAGGCGTGCGGGCAAGCGCGGGTCTCGCCTTCCCACTCGGTTACATGTTGTTTCTGGTTCCGTTCGGTGAGGAAATGGTTGCGCCGATGCAGATGGTGACGGCCAAGATGACGATCGGTCTGGTCCACCTCTCTGGTATTCCTGCCCGGATCGATGGCGTTTTCATCGATACGCCGGCAGGCCTGTTCGAAGTGGCCGAGGCCTGCTCGGGGGTCAAATTCCTGGTCGCAATGATCGCGTTCGGTGCTCTTGCCGCAAATCTCTGTTTCAAGAGCTGGCCGCGGCGGACGATGTTCATGCTGCTGAGTTTCGCCGTGCCGGTGCTGGCCAATGGCATTCGCGCCTGGGGAACGGTTTACATGGCGCAGATTGTCGGCGCGGAAAAGGCGACCGGGATCGACCACGTTATCTATGGCTGGGTGTTTTTCGGCGTGGTCATCGTGCTGACGCTGGCCTTGGCCTGGCGCTTTTTCGACCGCCCGCATGACGATCCGATGATCGATCCCGAGGCCATCGAAGCTTCGCCGCAGCTGGCAGCGCTGGCCAGACTGCGCATCACGCCTGGCAAGGCGCTGCTCTGGCTTGGAGCCATTGCGCTTGCGAGTCAGGCCTGGGTGCTCGCGGCCAATTCGCTTTCAGCTGATATTCCCCGGCAGATATCCTTGCCCGATGTGTCCGGCTGGCAGCAGATCGACTATCGCCCGCAAGCCGCGTGGGAGCCGCGCGCCGGGGGAGCGGATCGGCGCCTGCTCGGCCGCTACGCCGATGGCAAGGGCCACGAAGTCGACGTGTTTTTCGCGCTTTATGCCTCGCAATCCGAAGGCAAGGAGGCCGGGGGCTTCGGTGAGGGCGCCTTGACGCCCGGCAGCGGCTGGGCCTGGCAAGCGCCGGGAGCATCGGCGCTGAGCGCAAAAAGCGACCGGCTGCTTGGGCCGGGCCGGGTCGAGCGGCTGGCCCAGACCTATTACCGGACCGGCAGTCTGCTAACCGGCAGCAATGCCCGCCTCAAGCTTGCCAATATGCGCGACCGGCTGCTGCTGCGCGCGCGGCCGACCGCGATGCTGATCCTGTCGGCAGAAGAGCGGGCGGGGCAGCCATCGGCGGCGGAATCGATTGACCTGTTCCGGCACTCCACAGGCGCACCGGGCCGCTGGATGGACCGCATGGCGGCAATCCGGTAGCGCATCTGCAATGTGCGGTTTTGCGGGCATTTTCCATCTGTCGACGCCCAAGCCGGTCGATCCCGCGCGGCTGGAGCGGATGTGCGACGCCATCGCCCATCGCGGACCCGACGGGCACGGCGTCTGGACCGCGCCGGGCGTCGGGCTCGGCCATCGCCGGCTTTCGATCATCGACATTGCCGGATCGCCTCAGCCCATGGCCTCGCGCGATGGCAGGGCCATGCTGGTGTTCAATGGCGAAATTTACAATTACCGCGAGTTGCGCGCCGACCTGAAAGCGCTTGGGGCCCAATTCCATACTGATGGAGATAGCGAGGTTATCCTCGCCGCCTGGCAGCAATGGGGCATCGATTGCCTGCCTCGCCTGCACGGCATGTTCGCATTCGCCATCTACGATCTCGAAAAGCGCACCCTCTTCCTTGCCCGCGACAGGCTGGGCGTCAAGCCACTGTTCTACGCGCCACTAAGCGACGGCAGTCTGATTTTTGGGTCGGAGCTGAAAGCGCTGACTGCGCACCCCTTGTTGCGGCGTGAGGCCGACCCGCTTGCCGTGGAAGACTATCTCGCCTGGGGTTATGTTCCCGATACGCGCTCGATGCTGAAAGGCGTCGGCAAGCTGCCGGCCGGCCATTCGCTGCTCTTGCGCCACGATGCGCCGATGCCAGCGCCGTCGTGCTGGTGGGACGTGTCCTTTGCCGAGCGGCGGAACGGGAAGCCCGCGGATCTGGAAGCCGAATTGCTGCACCTGATGCGCGATGCGGTGACCTCGCGGATGGTGGCGGATGTGCCGCTGGGGGCTTTTCTTTCAGGCGGGGTGGACAGTTCCTCGGTCGTGGCGCTGATGGCAGAGGCTAGCGGAAATCCGGTCAAGACCTGTTCGATCGGCTTCGATGTCGCCGCGCTCGATGAAAGCGCCTATGCGCAGCAAGTCGCCACACGCTTCGCTACCGACCACCATGCGCGCGTGGTCTCGCCCGACGACTTCGAGCATGTCGATCATCTCGCCTGGATGTTCGACGAGCCCTTCGCCGACGCTTCCGCCCTGCCGGCCTGGCGAGTCAGCCAACTGGCGCGCGAGACAGTCACTGTCGCGCTGTCCGGGGATGGCGCGGACGAAGCCTTTGCCGGCTACCGTCGCCATGTCTTCCATCGGCGCGAGGAGCAGGTGCGCAACCTGCTTCCCGCTGTTTTTCGAGGGCCGGTATTCGGCGCATTGGGCGCCGCCTATCCCAAGGCCGATTGGGCCCCTCGGTTCCTGCGCGCCAAGGCGACTTTACTCTCGCTGGCGGGGTCGAGCGACGAGGGCTATGCCAGCGCTCTGTCGTTTACCGGCCCGCAGATCCGGCAATCGCTTTACTCGGCCGACTTGAAGCGGTTGCTCGGAAGCTATCGGGCCGAGAATACCGTGTTGCAACTCATGGCCAAGGCTCCGGCGCGCTCGGGTCTTGATCGTGCGCAATATGCCGATCTCAAGTTTTGGCTATCTGGCGATATCCTTACCAAGGTCGATCGCACCAGCATGGCAGTTGGCCTGGAGGCGCGCGAGCCGCTGCTCGATCACCGGCTGATCGAGTTTGCCGCGACTTTGCCGGAGGCGATGCGGGTACGTGGCGGGGTGGGAAAATGGCTGATGAAGCGAACCATGCGTCGCTATTTGCCCGACGAGATTCTCTACCGCCCCAAACAGGGTTTCGTGACGCCCATCGCCCAATGGTTTCGCGGCCCGCTGGCCTCTGCGGCGCGCGACATTGCCGACAGCGGCGCACTTGCGCGCACCGGCTGGTTCGATGCGCCGCGTATCGGCGTCCTCGCCGAAGCCCATATCTCGGGACACTCGGATCATTCGCGATTGCTGTGGCAATTGCTGATGCTCGAAAAGTCCCTCAAGCAGCTTGGCATTGTTGCCTGAACCCCTGGCGCAAGTTGCGGTTGGGGAAGACGTTCAAGTTGTTGCGGTGAAATCAGCCATTTTTGGGTGTTTCAGGTGGCCCGATTCGGGACGCGATCTGCCGCAAACGGCGCATTTTTCCTTTGCCAAGCCCGATTCCTTACCATAACTTGCTGAACTAGTCGCTATAAGTGCTTGATAAGGCGGGCGATGGGTCGCTAGCGGGGGTAATTGTGGATCGGCTATCGCACGGTCTTGAAGGACGGGACGACCATGAGCGGAAGCTCAATGGTCCTGCAATTCCTTTGAACGGAAATGACGAAGCGCTGCTTCGCCGCTCGGAACAGCGGCTGGCTATTCCGGAGGACTTGTTCAAACTCGAAGAACTCGACGTGCTCTACGATGTAGAGCGGCGGGCGCTGTGGACTTATATGCGGCCCAAGGGACGGCCAAGTTTCACACCGCCTATGTTGGGCGATTTCGAAAAATGGCAAAGACTTATAGTCAAGGGCTTCGGACCCGATCAGGTCCCGCTCGATTACCTCGTGCTGGGCAGCCGCTCACCGGGCGTTTTCTGTTTCGGAGGCGATCTGGAACTGTTCGCGCGGCTGATCCGCGAGGGCAACCGCGAGGGTCTGGTCAAGTACGGTAAGCGTTGCGTCGAAATCCTGGACCGCAATATTCGCTCGCTCAACCTGCCGATCGCGACGATCGGGCTGGTTCAGGGCCAGGCGCTGGGCGGTGGATTCGAGGCTCTGCTATCCTTCGATTTCATCATTGCCGAACGCGGTTCGACTTTTGGATTACCCGAAATAAAGTTCGGCCTGTTTCCGGGAATGGGTGCGCATCCGCTGCTTCGGCGCAAGCTGGGCACGGCCATGGCCGATCGCATGATTCTTTCGGACGAAATCTGGACCGCCGAGCAAATGTATGACCTGGGCATCGTCCACCAGCTCGCCGCACCGGGCGAGGGTGTTGCCGTCGTCCGCGAATTCATCGCCAAGTCGTCGCGGCGGCATATCGGCATTGTCGGTTCGCGCCGCGCGATGCTTGTCTCTTCCCCGATCGAAATGTCGGAATTCTACGAGATAGTAGAACTGTGGGCCGATTCGGCGCTTCAGTTGAGCGAACAGGATCTCAAACTCATGTTACGGCTTGCCAGCGCTCAGGATCGGCTTGCCCGGGCGTCCTAGGTCCTGACTCTAGCGACAGTCGACCATAACCAGTTCGGCGTCGTCGATCACTTCCGCGATGATCGCACTTTCGCCGGTAATGGCAACGCCGTCGCGCGCCTCCACACCTTGGCCATTGACCTGGATCTTGCCGCTGGCGACGACAAGGTAAAGGTGCCGGCTGACATCGGTCAGATACTGTGCCACGTCGCCAGCCTTCAGGGTTGCCGCCAGTACCCGGGCATCGGCGCGGATCGGCAGGGCATTGTCCGCCGGGTTGCCGCTTGCCACCACTTCCCAGTGCCCGGCGCGCTCGCCGCGCGGAAATTGACGCTGGCCCCAGGATGGCGGATCGCCTGCCTTGTCAGGCCTGATCCAGATCTGGAACAGCGTGGTTGCCACGTTCTCGCGATTGTATTCGGAATGGACGATGCCGGTCCCCGCGCTCATCACCTGGACGTCGCCAGCTTCCGTCCGGCCCTCGTTGCCCAGGCTGTCCCGGTGGGTGATTGCGCCGGCGCGCACATACGTGACGATTTCCATATCGTTGTGCGGGTGCGGGTCGAAGCCCGTGCCCGGGGCGATGGTATCGTCGTTCCACACCCGGATCGCGCCCCAGCCCATGCGGTCGAGGTCGCGATAGGCGCCAAAACTGAAATGGTGATGCGCGTCGAGCCAGCCATGCTGGGCATGGCCGATCCCGCTAAAGGGCCTGACTTCGATCATGTCGGAATCCACCTCGGCGGGGTGTTGCCGCCGGAATGTAGATCAAATGGGCATTGCCGCACGCCATTCAAGGGCCATCAGAATGAATAGCGCAGCCCCGCGTAGATCGTGCGCCGCGGCCCCCATTCGGCCTGGTTGGCGCTGACTCCCGATCCGTCGTGCAGCAGGTAAATGCTGTCGAACAGGTTGATCACGTCAAGCCGCAGGGAGAACCCGCGGTCGGTATCGCTGCCAAAGGTCTGGGCTAGTCCAAGATTGAACTGGACATAGGGCTGCTGCGTGCTGCCGTTTGGAATCAGACCGGCGGCATCGCCCGCTCGCAGGCCGCTGCCGTGAATCGCATCGAAACTTGCAACCAGACGTCCCAGCCTGTTGCGCAACCGTACCGATCCGCCGCCTGAAACGGTCCAGCTCTGGGTATGGTCGGTAAAAATATAGTTGCTTGCGATGTAATCCAGTTCGTCCGCCTCGAAGAAAAACTGGTTCGAGACGATCCGCGTCGCCTTCTGGTCGCCGCGCGCGACATTGAGATAGAGCTCAAAAGGCCCGCGCTTGTACTCGGCGCTGAATTCGACTCCCCAGGTCTTAGCGTGGTCGTAATTGAACGGCGACTGGATCAGCGAACCGCCCAGCTGTTCAAGATCGAGCAGGTTGCGCTTGATCTTGTAATAGACATCGATGCCCAGTGTCAGATCGCCCGTTTTCTGCGATATGCCGATGTCGAAAAGGTGCTCGCGCTCGGCCCGCACCGGATCGCCAATCAGGGTTTCGGCGGCGCCGGTCGTGCCTTCGAAAGCCGCAAGCGTTCCGCCCGCGATCAGTTCGAGCGGGGGCGGAGTGAAATAGCGCGAATAGCCCAGATGGACTGTCGTGTTCTCGCCCGGCCTCCACACCAGATTGGCGCGTGGCGATAGCTGGTCTTCGTTTGCCGTGGCGTCGATGGAATCGTAACGCAGGCCGAGGTTAAGCGTAACCCCTTCGCCCAGGCGCCATTCGTCCTGGAGGTAGGCGCTCCAGACCTTGCCGGTGAGCGCCTGGTCGACCGGAATCGCGATTGGCACATCGCTGGCCTGCTCGCCTTGCGCATCGAGCGCGAACACCCGGTTGATGCTGATCGAACGGGTCCGGTCATGCTTGAAAGCGAGACCGAAGCGCAAGGTGTGGGCATCGCCTATCTTTCGGCTGGCATCGGCCTGGAAGCCCCAGGCTTGGCTGGTTTGCTGCAAATCGGAATCGGCGCCGTTGAACAGCAGCAGGCCACCGGCTGGATCGGGCGTGTAATGGGCGCGGGCAAAGCGGAAATAGGGGGCGATCTGCAAGTCAAAGGTCTCGCCCGAATACTGGTAGGCGAACACCGCAAAGTGCGACTGGTTTCGCTGGTTCTGGTCGAGATCGGTCGAATCGAACGACGGCACTCCCGCCAGGACGAATTCCGTCACCTGTCCAGGCGTGTTGGGGATCTGAAAGCGGCCCGAGGAGAGTGAGCCAAAGGCGGTGATCCGGCTCGAATCGTCGAGCAGATAGGAGGCATAACCGAACCCGCGCCATTGATGTGTGCGATTGTGCGGCACATCCTTGCCCGGGGTCGGTGCGGCGAGGCCGAGATCGTTTTTCAGGTAACTGCCCGAAAGGAAAAAGGTCATCCTCCCGCTGGAGCCTCCCAGCGACGCGCTGGGTTGGATCGTGGCATTGCCGCCGCCGTAAAACCCCAGATCGCCATGCAGGCCGCTCTTGCTGATCCCGGTCTTGACCGAGATCACGCCATTGGTGTGCAGACCGTATTGTGCGGGCAGAGTGCCGGTGATCACTTCGATGGAGCGGGCGATCCGGGTGTCGATAGGCGCGCCAAAGCCGGCGAAGCTGGCGGGAATGGCGATACCGTTCAGCCGGTACTGGATGTTGGAATGCTCATTGCGGATGTGGATGTCGCCGTCGCTGTCCGAATCCTGGCTGACTCCGGGAGTCTGGAGCAGCACTCCCTTGAGCGAGCGGTCGAGACCGCCTGGCTGCGTTTCCAGTGCTTCACGGTCGAGCGTGGTGACATTGGCCCCCAGAGAAGGCTGGATCGCATCGCGGGCCGCATCGAGACGCTGCGCAGTGACCACAATGTCATTCGATGGGCCGGTGGGGTCGTTCGATCCGGCATCGTCCTCTGCCCAGACCGATGCTGGAAAGGCAACGATGGCAGCAACGCGGCAGGCCAGCGAAAACACGCATCTATGCACTATGCAGAATCCTTGAGGGCAGAGGGAAATGATATATCGTGTCATACCAAGCCTTGGCGGCCTGTGACAACCTGCGTTAAACCGATTGCTGCCGGATTGCTTCCGGTCATGCACCGATCCTGCTGCACGGATCGACCGGTGCTTCCAGCGGATTTGTGTTCCCTGTTGGGTCCAACGGAACACGAATTGAGGTGTGTCGATGAAATGATATATTGTATCATTGAAAATGTGCGGCTATCGCGTTCGCCTAGGCGCGACCGGAAATCCAGGGTGCGACAGCTTCATTCGAGACAGGGCGCAAATGAAACAGACGAATTCGAAATGGTCCGCGGGCATCGCTGCACTGGCAATCGCCTCCATGCTGGAGGCGTCGCCTGCGCTTGCCCAGGGCAGTGCCGATGCGGTTCCCGGTCGAGACGAGGATTATCACGCTCAGCTGGACAGCGACATCGTCGTTAGTGCTGCCCTGCCTGTTGCCCGGCTCGATGTCCTGTCTGGTGTCGCGGTGCTGCAGGGCGCCGAACTGGAATCATCGCTTCGTTCGTCGATTGGCGAGACACTGGCCGGGATACCGGGTGTTTCCGCCACCTCATTCGGCCCCAATGCCTCGCGTCCGATCTTGCGCGGCCTGCAAGGCGAGCGAGTGAGAATTCTGTCGAACGGCACGGGTTCGATCGATGTGTCAAACACTTCGGTCGATCACGCGGCGGTCGTCAATCCCTTGCTTGCACAAAGGATCGAAGTTCTGCGGGGGCCGCAATCGCTGCTCTATGGCTCGTCTGCCATGGGCGGGGTGGTCAACGTGATTGATGGTCGCATTCCCCTGGCCGTGCCAGACGAGCCGGTGCATGTAGCGGTGCAGGCCGGGTATGGATCGGCGGCAAGCGAGCGCTCGATCGCCGGTGCGCTGGACGCGCCTTTGGGCGGTGGCTGGGTCTTCCATGCTGACGGTAGTTTCAGCGAAAGCGACGATCTGCGGATCGGCGGCTTCGCCCTGACACCGGCCTTGTGCGACGAATCCATCGCTTCGAGCCTATTGCCGCCCGACCCTGACTCCGAAATCGATTTTGCCGCCAACGCGCAAGTTCGCGACCGCCTGCCCAACACTGCGGGCCGGACCTGGACTGCCGGTGCGGGCGTGGCCCATATTGGCGATTGGGGCAACGTGGGTGTGGCTTATAGCCACACCGGCAGCCTCTATGGCGTGCCAATCCGTTTCGCGACGCTGCCGGGGCAGGGGCAGGAAGGCCCGCGAATCAGCTTACGTCAGGACCGGATCGATGCCCGTGCGGAAGTGAATGCCGGAGGCGCACTGATCGACAAGCTGGCCTTGCGCTTCGGCTATGCCGACTATGAGCATGCCGAGCTGGCCGAGGATGGTTCGATAGGAACGGCCTTTTTCAACAAAGGGCTGGAAGGGCGGCTGGAACTGACACAGGCCAAACGCGGCAACTGGCAAGGAGTCACCGGCGCCCAGTTCTCCGCGCGCAATTTCGATGCGATTGGCGAGGAGGCTTTCCTGCCCAGGAGCAGATCGCGGCAGTTCGGCCTGTTCACTGTGCAGCAGATCGATACCGGACCTCTCAGAATCGAAGCCGGCGCTCGCTACGAACACAACTCGCTGACGGCATTGCCCGATTCCGCACAAGTGCAGTTCATTTCCGGAAATCGCAGCTTCGATACCTTCTCGGCTTCGGTTGGGGCATCCCACGACTTTGCTACCGGCTGGAAACTGGGCCTCAATCTGTCGAGAACCGCTCGTGCCCCCTCGGCGGAAGAGCTTTTTGCCAGCGGCCCGCACGCCGGGACGCAGGCATTCGAACTGGGCGATCCCGGCCTCCGGCCCGAACGGGCCTGGGGCATCGAGGGCATATTGCGCGGCAATGGCGAGAACTTCAGTTTCGAAGCTTCGGCCTATTACAACTGGTTTTCGAACTTCATCTATGAAGATCGTACCGGGGATGAAGAAGACGGATTACCGGTTTACCAAATCCGGCAGGCCGATGCCCGTTACTATGGCTTCGAGGTTCAAGGTTCGCTTGTCCTCGCGCGCTCCGGCAGCTGGAAATTGACTGCCAATGCACTTGCCGACTATGTCCACGCCACCATACACGGGTCCGGGCCGGCGCCGCGCATTCCCCCGCTGCGGCTTATGGGTGGCCTGTCGGCGACATCGCCTCGCCTTGATTTCCATCTGGAAGTGGAGAGGGTTACGGCCCAGAACAGGGTGGCCGCGCTCGAAACCTCCACGCCCGGCTACACCATGGCCAATTTCGAAATCGCCTGGCGGCCTTGGGGCAAGGAACGCCCGCTAAGCCTGACCCTTTCGGCCAACAACATCTTCGATGTCATCGCGCGGCGGCACGCCTCGTTTCTGAAGGATTACGCACCGCTGACCGGGCGGGACATCCGGATCACTGCGCGCTTCGAGATGTGATTGCCATGGCGGTCAGCCACTCTCTTCGCAGCGCACACGGTAGGTCCGTCCACCGCGCTTGAGCGTGCCCACCATGACTTCGCCCGAGCCCCGTACCCTGATCTCGACTTCCTCGCGTTCCAGATCGGGATCGGTCAGCAGCAGGCGCAATTCGGTGCCGTCCAGCCACCACTGGGCTTTTTCGGTTGGAATTTCCTTGTCGTTGTCGATCAGCGTCGCTCCGACCAGGCCACCGCCGGTGGTGTGTGTGAAAACGATGTTCACTTCGATCTTCTTGGCCCCGCGCGTCTCGCAGGAGAAGCCGCCGGTGGCATAGGCGGGGGCGGCGGCGGCCAGCAGCATGGGTAAGGCAAACAGAAACCGTTTCATCGCTCTAATCCCCCTCTTTTGATACAGCCCCAGCTTACTCCTCGCCGTGGCCCAGCGCCATATAGTCAACGCTCTGCATTTCCTTGAGCCGGCTGACGGTGCGTTCGAATTCGAAACTGCCGTCGCCCTGGTTGTAAAGCTCTTCGGGCTCGGCCGCTGCGGTGACGAACAGCTTGACCTTGTTCTCGTAGAGCGCGTCGATCAGCGTGACGAAACGCGCGGCCTCGTTGCGCAATTCGGGTCCCATGCGCGGAATTCCGACCACGATCACGGTGTGATAGGCGTGGGCAATCGCCAGATAGTCCGCCGCGCCTCGCGCCTCGCCGCACAGCTTCTTGAAGCTGAACACGCCGACGCCTTTGAGGCTCTTCGGCACATGCAGCATGCGCCCGCCGCCGAGGTCGAGATCGGCGGAAGGGACGTGGTCCTGATCTTCCGGCGAATAGTCGGTAAGCCGGAAAAAGGCTTCGCGCGTCTGCTCGGTGGCCGCGTCGCCCAGCGGCGTGTGCCAGGTGCCGATGCCGGCCAGCCGTTCCAGCCGGTAATCGACCGGACCATTCAGCGCCATGACGTCCAGCTCGCGCTCGATCAGGGCGATGAACGGAAGGAAATGCTCGCGGTTGAGCCCGTCCTTGTAAAGCTCGGAAGGGGTGCGGTTGGACGTGGTGACGATGGTAACTCCGTGATCGACAATCAGCGCAGTGAACAGCCGGCTCATGATCATGGCGTCGGCGGAATTGTTGACCACCATTTCGTCGAAGGCGAGGCAGCGCAGGTTTTCGCCATAGGCCGCTGCGACCGGGGCGATCGGATCGCCGGCTTCCTTCTTGCGCTCCTCGCGCAGCCGGGCGTGCACTTCGAGCATGAATTCGTGGAAGTGGACGCGGCGCTTGCGGCGGATGTTCAGCGTTTCGTGGAACAGGTCCATCAGCATCGACTTGCCGCGCCCGACGCCGCCCCAAAGATAGACCCCGCGCGGGCCGGGGGGCTTGCGGCTGAACAACTTGCCAAGCAGCCCTGCCGGCGCGGACGTTTCCTCCAGCGCACGCTGCAGTGCATCGAGCCGTTCCACTGCGGCGGCCTGTTCGGGATCGGGCCGCAATTCGCCGGTGGCAATCAGCATTTCGTAGCGGTTGATCATCTTTGCGATGGCTTGCGGATGGTTGCGGTGAAGGAAGCGACTATGTCGGAGTCCTGCACGACCAGGCCGCGAAGGAACGAAAATCGACGGGTCTCGCGCAGTAATTCGACGACGCTGTCCAGTGGCCGCGTGCTGTCGCCCGCACCTATGAATTGGGTCTGCAAGTCAAGCGTTACCGATTTGCCGGCATCGACTCCGCCCAGCACGTAGGCCGCAGCGAACAGCGAGATGTCGATCAACGACAGAGTGACCGCGCCGTGGACATTGTTGGCCGAATTTGTGTGCAGTGGAACCTGCGGCACGATGCGCACTCGCGCGGTGCGATCGCTCTCCTTGCGCACCAGCTGCTTGCCGAGCACGGATTCGTTGAACCGCGACTCGTCGATGATGCGCCAGCGGTGCCAGCCCGGGTTTTCCGGATCGGGTTCGCAAGCGAAATTGGTAAGAGGAAACGTATGACTCACGCCAAAATTCGCGTCAGATCGCGCGCTCCGCCTGCATCTTCTTGATCTCGGCGATCGCGCGCGCCGGTGACAGCCCCTTGGGGCAGACATTGGCGCAATTCATGATGGTGTGGCAGCGATAGAGCCGGAACGGGTCCTCCAACTCGTCGAGCCGCTCGCCTGTCATCTCGTCGCGGCTGTCGGCCAGCCAGCGATAGGCCTGAAGCAGGATGGCGGGTCCGAGGAACTTGTCGCTGTTCCACCAGTAGGAGGGGCACGAAGTCGAGCAGCAGGCGCACAGGATACACTCGTAGAGCCCATCGAGCTTCTCGCGCTGCTCGGGGCTCTGCAGCCGCTCCTTTCCCGAAGGGGTGGTGCTGACGGTCTGCAGCCAGGGGCGGATAGAGGCATATTGGGCGTAGAAATGGGTGAAATCAGGGACCAGATCCTTGATCACTTCCATATGCGGCAGGGGGGTGATGCGCACATCGCCGGAAAGATCCTCGATCGCAGTGGTGCAGGCCAGGCCATTGCGCCCGTTCATGTTCATCGCGCAGGAACCGCAGATGCCCTCGCGGCACGAGCGGCGGAAAGTGAGAGTCGGGTCCTGCTCGCTCTTCATCTTGATCAGGGCATCGAGCACCATCGGGCCGCAATTGTCGAGGTCGATCTCGAAGGTGTCGTAGCGCGGGTTGTCGCCGGAGTCGGGATCGTAGCGATAGACCGTGAACTTCTTGACCCGCGCCGCGCCGGGGGCCGAATGGACCTTGCCCTTCTTGGTGATCTTGCTGTTGGCGGGGAGAGTGAGTGTGGCCATGGTCAGAGTCCCTGTCGCCGCCGGGGCGGCCCTGAATTGGCTACTCCTCTAGCGATTCATCGCGGCGGGGCAAGGGGGCGCGGCATAGCGGATCATGTTGCCCGCAACCAATGCTTGACTGGACGGCACCGCTGGTGAACTCAACTGCCGTTGAGTCATGGGGAGATTGCAGAATGGAGCTCGCGAAATTTGTGCCGCTCGCCGCTGCGGCCTTGGCCGCATGCGGCAGCACGGCTCCCGATGCCAAGGCGGGGAGCGATGCCGGGACTGCCACGCCAGTTGCACCGTCCACCGCATCGTCTGCCGAAGCCCCGACGTCATCGCCAACCCCAGATGCAAAGGCAGACCAGGAAGCCATCAGCGTCAAGATCGCTGCTGTCGTCGCCAGCTATCGGCGCGACAAACCGACCGACTTCGCATTATCTACCGGGTTCAAACAGGTGTGGAACCGCGCGCTTGGCAATGGCGCTCTCGATTTCGACCCGCTGTGTAGCTGCCAGGACTACGACCCGGCCAAATTCAGCCACAGGATGAAGAGCGTTGAAGTCGAAGGCGACCGCGCCGTGGCCAAATTCGATCTCGATCCGGGCTGGAACGAATGGCAGGCGACGAAGCTGACCTTCGTGCGCGAAAACGGCGACTGGCTGCTCGACGACATAGGCTCGCGAGACTTGCCAAGCCTGCGCCGCGACATGGCCGGTGCCGCGCCGGGGTCTTATGGGATTGGGCCGGATTGAGGTGATGTCTGCTTGCCGACTGAATCGGCCAATCTTTCCAGCGCTACTTGGCCACTAATGGATTCTAACATGCAATTCCCCAAGCCCCTGTTCGTCACCGAAACAGAAACCGACCCCTTCTTCGAAGAACCCTTCATCGATATCGAAGAAGACCGCACCGCCCCCGTCCCCCATCGCTATGTCTCTGGTGGGTTCAAGGGAACCAAGGCCCGGTTTTCATTCTATTTTCCGCCCTCCGAACAATATCAGGGCCGCTTCTTCCACAATACCTATCCTATGGCGCTCAGTTCCGACATCGGACCGTTCCCGATCGAATTCGAAGTGGCCATGGGCGATCTCGGCTTCACCGAGGATAGCGGCGCCTATTACGTGCAGACCAACAATGGCGGCGAGTTTCGCAACCCGGCGGTCGATCCGGCGATCCCGGCTTATCGCACCAATGCGGCGGCGGCGAAATTTTCGCGGGAGGTGGCGCGTAGGGTCTATGACCGCGAACACCGGCCATACGGTTATCTGTTCGGCGGCAGCGGCGGGGCCTATCAGACGGTCGGCGCGGCGGAGAATTCGCAAGGCATCTGGGACGGCTTCGTGCCCTTCGTGCCGGGCTGCGACCATGCCATACCTTCGATGATGTCGGCGCGGATGCATGCGTTGCGAGAATTGCGGCGGCGCGACAGGTTCCCGGTGATTGCCGATGCCTATGAACCGGGCGGTTCAGGCGATCCCTTTTCCGAGCTGAACGAGGCCGAAGCCGCGGCTTTCCGCGAAATCTCGCTGCTCGGCCACCCGCCTAAGGGCTGGTACAACCATGCGGCGATGGACAGCGGGTACTTTTCCAACATCGCGGGCATGATTCCGGCGCTCGATCCCACTTATGTCGAGCACTTCTGGTCCAGGCCGGGCTATCTGGGCGGTGATCCCGATGCCTTGATCCACGCCTCCCGGGTGCAGTTCGATACCGAGGTCACAGCGGTCGATCTGGGTAACCCGGTGCGCATCGATCTCGCGGCCTTGGCCGCATTCGACGCCAACAATTCGCACCTCGTCGTGACGGGTGGAGCGGCGGCAGGGGCAAGCCTGGCGATTGCCCATGTGCGCGAGGGCCACGTCGAGCTGGTCTCGCATCTCGATCCCGATACCCTGGGCAAGATCGCGCCGGGCGATACAGTGCGGATCGACAATTCCTGGGCCCTGGCGCTCGAAACCTATCACCGTCACCAGCTGCCGCCTTCGACCAGCTATTACGCCTGGAACCAGTTCCGCGATGCTTCGGGCAAGCCGCTCTATCCGCAGCGCGATGTGCTGATCGGGCCTTTCGGGGCGGTCAATGCCTCGGGCGCGATGGCCACGGGCAGGCATGACGGCAAGATGCTGATGCTGGCGGTCGGCCTCGATGTGGATGCCTATTGCTGGCAGGCAGACTGGTATCGCAGGTTAGTGAAAGAGGCGAACGGCGATGCATATGGCGAAAACTATGCGCTCTACTTCACCGAGAATTCGCATCACGAAAACCCGATGACGCCGCTCCAGCGCACCCATGTGGTCAGCTATGGCGGCGCCTTGCAGCAGGCGCTGCGCGACTTGGCGGCCTGGGTGGAAGAGGGCGTGCGCCCGCTGGAGCCCGCCTATCGCGTGGCGGACACGCAAGTGGTGCTCCCCGCCAGCGCCAGCGAACGCAAGGGCATCCAGCCGGTGATCGAACTGACCGCGAACGGCGGGCAGCGAGCGGAGGTGAAAGTGGGCGAGGCGGTGCAATTGTCTGCCATGATCGAAATGCCCCCCGGCGCGGGCAAGGTGGTTGGTGCGGAGTGGGATTTCGAGGATAGCGGCGACTTTCCGGACCGGGCCGAGATCGGCGCTCCGGCGGAGAAAGTAACACTGTCAGCGTCGCACTCTTATGCCGCGCCGGGCACGCATTTTGCCGTGCTGCGCGTCGCCGGGCAGCGGCAGGGTAATGCCGATACGCCTTATGCGCGAGTGCTGAACCTGGCGAGGGTCAGAGTGGTGGTTTCCTAGTGCGGAACTGATCCGACAATCGCACTCGTAAACCGCACGATGCCCCACGCAAAAGCGCCCGAAAACAGCAAAAACAGCAGCATGCACCCTCCGATCCAGTAGAGCAGCGTCATCCTCGGCGCATTGAGGTCCAGTACGGCTTCGTTGGGATCGAGCGGATTGTACCAGACCGTCACTTCCGCCCCCACCGGATAGCGCGCGGCCCGCGCCATGGCGCGGTTGCGGCTGCCATAGCCCAGTTCCGCCCCGGGCGACATGCGGTTGCCCACATAGTCCGCGCCGCCTACGCGGTATTGGTAGACGACATGGGCATAGTAAGCAGTGGAACGTCCTCCGGTGTTGCCGACCGTGTGGGTACGGGCCTGTATGTCGCTCGTCAGGACGTGTCCTTGAGTCATAGGCCAGTCGCGCGCGGCCTGCTGCTTTCGCCGGACGCGCGTGGCGAGTACGATGAAAATGCCGGCGATCACCACGAACGGCAGTGTCGTCGCCAGGATCGTCGCATAGCCGCCAAACAAGGCGAGCTGGTTCATTGGCCCTGCTTCGCCCCGTTCGACAGCCTGGCCGCATCCTCATCGAGCAGCAGTCTCGCCGCGCGCAATTGCGCGGCTACTGCCGCCTGCCGCGCCTTCTGCTCGACGGCGCGGGGATAGCGTTCGGCCATCGAGGCACGCGTGTCGCCTTCGCGCGAGACCGTGTCCCTGGCGAAAGGCACATAGGTGCCCGAAAGCAGGCACAGATCGCCTTCGCCATAGCCGGCCTTGCGCAGGTTCCAGCCGAGGTAGGTGCCGCTGGGCACCGCCACTTCGGGCAGGCGGATGCCGGGCATGTCGTTGCCGTCGGAGTCGATCCGGGGGACGAAGACCGGCCATGCCCGCGACCGGCCGTCGGCAGTGAGCGGGCGGTTCGCCACTTTCGCCCAGTCAAGCCGCAGGGCGGGGACGTCCGGGCCCTTGAGGCTCTCGACCGGTACAAGCTCGCCCTTGCGCAGGCTTGGCCAGCGGCTGGCGGGGGGAGGGGTGCCCTTGGTGGTCCATTCGGCCATGCGCACCAGCATGTTGCGGACAACATAGGTGTAATTGAGCGAATTGGCGGCATAGCGGCAGGCGGGCAGGGTCAAGCCCGGGGCATGCGCGCCGCCGGCGATCATGTAGGCGCGGACATTAGCGGGCAGGGCCACGTCGCGCCCGGTGCCGCCGGTGCTGACCAGTGAGGCGCCCGCCTGCCAGAATTCGGCGCTGGTATCGATATGCATCACCTTGGGGCAGGTCCGGGTTGCGGTGCATTTTGCCAGGATGCCATCGCGATTGCCGGTGACCGGGTCGGTGATCGTCGCATAGGTGAAGGGGAAGTCGAAGCCGGGGACGCCGTGGTCCTCGTGCTGGCGCGAGAAGCGGCCCGGTTCGGCGAAACGGAAATTGGTGAACGTGCGCCGCGCGCCCGGGATGAACGGGATGACTCCGTCGAACACGCGCCGGCCGGCGAGATCGCGGTTGAAGCCCTGCCACAGGAAATCGCGCAGGTAGCGGCCCGATTGCGATCCGCCGATGGCAACGGCCGACTGGTAATGGTCTTGCGGCATGCCGAAATCGGCCAGCGGATTGCCATCGACTTGCGGCGCGCGGCGCAGCCAGGAGACGAAATCGCGCGTCGCGGCAAAGCCCAGCCCCATCACCCAGGGGTCTTTCGCCACATATTCGAACCGGTAGATCGCGCCCGCATCCATACCGGCGGGGCGGGTGAATTCGATGTGGCGATTGTCCAGGAAACGCCAGTTGGCCGGGGCGATCTCGCTGGCCGGCGAATCGGTGACGACGCGAACCGTGAGCCTTGCCCCGGCCTGGTCCAGCGAGGCGGCGGCATAGGGCAGAGTCATGCTGTTGCCTTCGACCCGGTCAAAGATCGTCTCGGTCGAAACCGGCCCGGTAACCGGCTTGTCGCCGTCCTTTGCGATCGGGAAACGCGCGGATACCAGTTTGGGCAGAGTCATGCCCGCGGGAAGTGCCGCTCGCATCATGGCCGCCCCGCTTTCGCCCAGATCGCCCTGCCAGCCGCTCCACACCACAGTGTAACCCTGGCGGAACAGCAGGCCGTCTCCCGGATCGCCGCCCGAGAACATCGAAAGCAGCCGCATGCCGCGATTGACCACGTCATAGACCATCACGCCCTTCGATTTCGCCGGGTCCTTGGGGCGCAGGATGACGACATCGACGTCGTATTCCACCATGCCGTCCGCCGCGCGTGGGGCGAGGGTGAGATCGACGATGTCCCTGTTGGCCGCATCCGCCGGGTCGATGCGCATATGGGCAATGCCGTCGATCCGCTCATAGGCGCCGGTATCGCCGAACGTCTGGCCCTTGTAGGCCTCGGCGCGGGACGTGATTTCGAGCCGCACGCTCGGCTCGGCGGCCCAGGCGGCCGTCGATGCCATGAGCATGAGCGGCAGTGCCAGATAGCGCAGTTTGGCCATTGTTCTCTCCCTTGATCGGCTTATGCTGCACGCATCGCAGCGAGGAGACAAGAGATGGCCGGGAGAGGGCACCGCGATATTTTTGCAAAAGACATCGAATGGGCGCCGGGCACCGATCCGGGAGTTACCTACGCCCGGTTTCTGCTGGAGGATGGCAATGCGGAAGGGCCGCTGGTGATCCTTTCGAAGTTCGAGCCCGGCGCGCGGGTGCCGCCGCATACCCATGGCACCAACTATTTCGAATATGTCGTCGAAGGCGGGCAGACCGTGGGCAAGACCTGGTTCGGCCCCGGAGACGTGCGTTTCGCCAATGCCGGGACGGGCTATGGTCCGATTGTCGTCGGGCCGGAGGGCTGTTCGGTGGTGATCGTCTTCCAGCAGGCGACGGGCGCGAATACCATCCCGCTGGGCAAGGAAGCGGTGGAAGCGGCAGGGTAGGGATGCTTGAACCATTCCTGCCGCTCGCACGCAGCATTGCCGACAAGCTGATCGCGCGCGGCGATACCATTGCAGTAGCCGACGGCGCAACCGGCGGGCTGATATCCGCCGCGCTCCTCGCCATTCCCGGGGCCAGCAAATATTATCGCGGCGGGGGCGTGGTTTACACTTTTCGCGCGCGCAATGTCCTCTTCGCGCTCGATCGCTCGGCCTATGAAGGCATGGTTTCGGCGACCGAAAGCTACGCCCTGCTCCAGGCCCGTGCCATCCGCGACAACTTCCGCGCTGACTGGGGCATAGCCGAAACCGGCTCGGCCGGCGGCAGCCCGCATCCGCTGGGGATCGACAGCGGGCGGAGCTGCGCGGCGGTTGTCGGGCCGGAGGTGGAACGGGCGCGGCTGACGGCGACGGAAAGCGACGATAGGGTGGCGAACATGGCGGCCTTCACCCGGGCGGCGCTGGAATTGCTGGATGGGGTGCTGGTGGATTGAGGTCCGATTCCCTCGCCGACCGTCTGTCCTGAGCTTGTCGAAGGACTGCTTTTTTCTTCAGCGGCGCTGGAAAGAAATACAGCCCTTCGACAAGCTCAGGACAGGCGGGATCGGAACTTTGGACTTGCGATCACGGCGCCGGCGGAAAGGCGTCCGCCGTGCCCAGCATCACCATGATGTTCTCCTCCATCCGCCGGATCTTCCACCGCCCGTCTTCCAGAACGGTCTCGAAATCGAACCGCCCCAGCGATTCCTCGAACAGATGCGACCGCTCGCGATTTCCGACGTGGTGCGCGCGCATGTAGCAGGAGGCCCTGGCCGAGCGCAGGTCCGGCGCGGGATCGACTACATAGTTCGATAGCATGTGATGGGTGCGCGAGAGGCCGCTCCAGATGTATTGCAGCGTGGCGAGCATGCCCTCGCGGCCTTCCATGTTTATGGTGAACTCGCCGGCTTGCGCATTCTCCCCCCATTCGCGGGCGTGGAGGCTGGCGTCCTCGGTGAGAATCGAGGTCAGCAAGTCCCAGTCGCGAGTGTCGAGCGCGCGGGCATAGCGGTTCATCAGGTCCACATTGGCCTGCCGCGGGTCGGGAGGCACGGCCCCTGGAACACGCGGCACGGGCGGGAACAGGCTGTCGTGCGCGCGCCAGTCCAGCGTGATGCGGCGGTGCTGGAACAGCCACTGGCCGTCGCGCTTGACCAGTTCGTCCGAATAGACCCCGGCATGATCGGGCCCCAGTTCGGTCATGACCACGAAATAGGTGCGGGCGCGGGCCGTGTCGGGCCCGGTCAGTTCGATCTCGCTGGTGGTGAGGTTGTGGCGGATGAAACTGGTGGCCGTCAGCGATGGATCCCTTCCCGGTGCGGGGTTCCAGCCGGCAATGCGCGCGGCGATCTCGGCGCGGCCCTGGGTGCGAAAGGCAGGGGTCGGGCCGAAGCCCGCATATTCGAGCACTGCGTCTTCGGCGAACAGCGCAAGGTATTTTTCGGCGTCGCGGCTGTCGCCGGCCACGTTGTAGCCCATGATCGTTGCGCGGATGGCTTCTTCATCGCTCATGCGGCCTCTCCTCTCTGGCGTTTTGCCATAGGATAGGCCAACACCGCGCCCTTGGTGAAAGGAAATTTCATGAGCGACAGAAATGGCAGGACCGCCGTCATTACCGGCGGTGGCAGAGGGTTCGGCAAGGGCTTCGGCGAGGCGCTGGCGGCGGAAGGCGCGCATGTCGTGCTGGTCGATATCGACGGCGCGGTGGCAGAGGAAGCGGCGGCGGAAATCCGCGCGAGCGGCGGTCAGGCGACCGGGCTGCAAGGCGATGTGACGGACGAGGCGCGGATGCAGGCTGTCATGGCTCAGGCGGCGGGGCTGCAGGGCGGTATCGACATTCTGATCAACAATGCCGGCCTCCATAGCGACGAATACGGCAAACCGATAACCCAGATGGGCTATGCCAAGACCAAGCGGCTGTTTGAAGTCAATGTCATGGGCACGATCTGCGTCACGCTCGCCGCGCGCGAGCATATGGCGGGGAGAGCTGGGGCCTCGATCGTCAACATCTCCTCCTCGGCGGCGCACATGCACGGCTCGGCCTATGGCGACACCAAGCTGGCGGTAGCGGGCCTGACGATCACTTTCGCGCGCGAACTGTCGCCGGTCCGGGTAAATGCCATCTCGCCCGGGCTGATGCTGACCGAGACGATCAAGGCCGAATTGCCGCCGGAAACCATGGCGCGGGTCAAGGCGATGCAGATACTGCCCGACGACGGCGTGCCCGAACATATCGTCGACGCCATGCTGTTCCTGACTTCGGACAAGGCGCGGTTTATCACCGGCGAAATTCTGCGCGTCACCGGCGGCATGGCGGCGGGAGTATAAGGACTCGCATCCACAGCTTCCCCTCCCGCTTGCGGGAGGGGCTAGGGGAGGGCCTGTTATCGGACCTCACTTGACAAGCCCTCCCCCGACCCCTCCCGCAAGCGGGAGGGGAGATTGAAGCGAAAGGAAATACCGGATGCTCAAGGGCGACATTTCCCCCGAAGCAGGCCGCAGCGGTCAATCGGCCTATCCGCCACCGTTCGACGAGAAGCTGAAGGGCCGCAAGACCTGGATGCTCACCCGGCAGTGGAAGCTGACCCAATTCGGCGTCAACATGGTGGAGCTTCCGCCCGGCGCCTGGTCGACCCAGCGCCACTGGCACCGGAACAACGACGAACTGGTCGTGGTCATTTCCGGCGAACTGACGCTGGTCACCGACGAGGGGGAGGAACTGCTCGGGCCGGGCGACTGCATCGGCTTCAAGGCCGGCGTGGCCAATGCCCACCATTTGCAGAACCGGGGCAGCGAGCCTGCGGTCTATTACGATATTGGCGGGCGCGATGCCTGGGACGTCTCGACCTTCCCCGAAATGGGGCTAGAGGCCTATACGCATCAGGAACTGCGGTTCCGCGAAATCCGGGAGAACAAGTGATATGAACGATGCCACCCTGCGCCCGGATGTGCGCGGCTTTCTCGATGGCATGGCCGCCAATCCGCGCCCGCCGATGAACGACCAGACCATCGCCATGATGCGGCAGATTCCGGCCGAGATGATGGAACAGATGCTCCAGCAGATCGACCTGCCGGTGGGCGATCTGGGCGAAATACGCGACGTGACCATGCCGGGGCCGGGCGGCGATATTGCGCTGCGGCTGTTCGATGTGCGCAAGGAGCGCGCGGCGGGGCCGGTAGTGGTGTTCTATCACGGCGGCGGCTTTGTTGTCGGCAGCATCGGCACCCATGCGCCTATGGCGGCCGAGATTTCGCGCCAGCTCGATCTGCCGGTGGTCTCGGTCGAATACCGGCTGGCGCCAGAGAATCCATGGCCTGCCGCTCCCGACGATGCCGAGGCGGCAGCGCGTTGGGTGGCGGAAAACGGTTCGGCTTTCGGGCGCGAATTCACCAGCCTGATTCCCTGCGGCGATAGCGCGGGCGGCACATTGACGCTGGTGACCACACTGGCGCTGCGCGACAAGCCGGCGGGGCTGCCCCTGCTGATGCAGATTCCGATCTATCCGGTTAGCGACCGCAGCAAGCCCTATCCTTCGGGAATTGCCTTCGCCAACGGCTTCGGGCTCGATCAGGAGGGCATGGACTATTACGACGCGGCCTACCGCTCGGACAAGACCCATTGGCGCGCTTCGCCCCTGTTCGCCGATCTCGCCGGCCTGCCGCCGACGCTGCTGGTCACTGCCGAATTCGATCCGCTGCGCGACGAAGGCCGCGCATTTGCCGCCAAGGCGACCGAGGCGGGGGTGCAGGTGACCTATCGCGAATTCCCCGGCACGATTCACGGCTTCTGCACCTATCGCCGGGGCATCCCCTCGGCGCAGCAGGATTTTGCGACGATCATGGGGCTGGCCAGGGGGTTGATGGCCGAGGCTTTGGGCTGATCTTCGCCTAACCGCCCGGTGCGGAAATCACCCGGCTTTCCCGGCCATCGACGCCCACCGGCACGTCGCCATGGATCGTCGCCCGGCGCAAGTGCCGGGGCTGGTCGCCGAAGTCCGCCACCGAGCGGTGCTGCGTCGCGCGGTTGTCCCACATGGCGACGTCGCCGGGCGACCAGCGCCAGCGGACGCAGTTTTCCGGGCGCATGACGTATTCCTGCAGCAGCGCATAGATCTGCTGGCTCTGGCGGCCGTTGAACCCGGCGAACCGCTTGAGGAAATTGCCCAGAACCAGCGTGCGCTCACCGGTCTCGGGATGGACCCGCACCACAGGATGTTCGGTTTCGAAAGCGGCGAGGGGCTTCTTGCTGGCATAGATATCGACTCGCTCACGCGCATCGCCGGCGAAATCCATGTCGAAATCGACCGCGCTCGAATGAATGCCCCGCAAGGCATCGGCCATCAGCCGCAGCGGTTCGGGTAGGTCGAGATAGGCCGTGGCGGTATTCGCCCACATGGTGTCGCCGCCGAATTCGGGAATCGTCTCCGGCCGCAGGATCGATGCTGCCGGGTAGTTGGGCATGAAGGTCATATCGGTATGCCAGACCCCGGCGGCATGACCGGCGGCCATATCGAGGTTGAGCAGATATTTCGATCCAAGCGGATCGCGCGCCAGCGGATTGGCGATGGGATCGCCCATCTGTTCGGCGAAACCTTCCATTTCGGCATCGCCGATGCGGCCCTGGTCGCGAAAGAAGATCACCTTGTGCCTGAGCAGGGCAGCGCGGATCGCCGCGATTGTTTCCGCGTCGAGTGCGTCCGCCAGTCTCACACCTTCGATGCTTGCGCCGATACGGGCGGCGACGGGGGATATGCGAAGGGCGGTGGCGATGCTCATGTGCCTCTCTCCTGCGTTTCAAGCTGCCTGCGAATTTCGACCTGGCGGGTTTCGTCGATGGAAAAGCGCCGCACCAGCAAGAGCGCGAAAAGGTGCGTTATCGCCGGGCCGAGGGCGAAGGTCAGCGCAAGCGCCATGGTGGCCGACGGGGGCTGTTGCGCCGCCTGCGGGTCGAAGCCGAACCACGCGATCAGCGGCAGGACCAGCCCTAGCGGAACCGCCGATCCGGCCTTGCCCGAAATGGAGAACAGCGAGAACAGCGTGGCGGTGCGGTCGCTGCCGGTGCGCAGACGGTATTCATCCGCGACATCGGCGAGCATCGAGCGCAGGATAGTGTTGCCCGCGCCCTGTGTCAGCCCCTGCAACAGCGCGACGGCCAGGAACAGGCCGAAACCGCCGCTACTTAGCAGAACCAGTGAGAAGTTGATCGCCGATTGCACGGCTTCGGCCCACAGAAAGGCCTTGTGCTTGCCGATCCAGCGCGAAATCGCCTGCCAGATCGGCGCGGCGGCTATCCCGAACACGAACTGGAACAGGAACAGCGAGGCAGCGATATCGGGACGGCCCAGAACATAGCCCACAACGAATATGAACAGGCTGCCACGTACCCCTTGTGCGAACAGGATGAAGAAGTCGGCCAGCATGATGCGGATCAGCACGGCTTCTCCGGCCACTGCGCTCCACATCTGCCGCAGCGTCATTCTGTCGCTTTGCGCAACCTTCGGCGCCTGCTTGCTGTCAGGGAACGACCAGAGCATCAGCAGCGTCGCCGGGATCATCGGCAGGACCACGGCGGCGCCCATGGCGTTAAGCTGAAGCATCTGATCGCCCGGCCTCAGGTTCTCGACGATTGCCGGCGCGGCCAGCACCACCATCAGCGAGATCGATACCGTCACCGTTTGATAAGTCGTGATCCGGGTGCGCTCGTGGTAATCGGACGAAAGCTCGCCGGACCAGGCATAATAAGGCACGACGATCATCGACCAGGCGAGAAACAGCAGCGCGAGCGCCGCGGTCATCTTGAACGGCGTCATCGCGACAACGGGGAAAAACAGGAAGACATAGGCCAGCGCAAACAGTGCGGAGCCGCTGGCGATCCAAACCTTGTGGCGGCCGAAGCGGCTCGACGTGCGGTCGCACAGCCAGCCGACCAGCGGATCGGCAAGCGTGCTCCAGATACGCTCGCCCAGGAAAATCGCCCCCATCACCGCCAGCGAAATGCCGAATTGCTTGGCGTAGATCACCGGCAGATAGGTGACGAGCGGCATTTGCGCGCCCATGATCGGCAGCGACATGGCCGAATGGGCGATGAGGCGGCCGGTGGGGAGGCGTTCGCCTTGGTTTGCCACCGAATTTGCTCTCCCGCTTTCCTCGCGCATGGTCTAGCCTGCCGGGCGCATGGAAACAATCAAGACCTTCTGCCGCAATTGTGGAGCCTTGTGCTCCATGGAAATCGACGTCGAGGATGGCCGGATGCTGCGTGCTCGGCCCGACGGCGCGGTGTCGCCCTACGGCCCCTACATGTGCCCCAAGGGCCTGGCTGCGGTCGAACTGCACAACGGCATGGAAGCGCGGCTGCTCTCCAGTCTGAAGCGCGGGCCGGACGGGGCGTTCGAGGAAATCGATGCCGAGGCGGCGCTCGACGAAATCGGCGCGAAACTGAAGGCGCTGGTCGCCGAGCACGGGCCGCGCAGCGTGGCGGTCTATCACGGCACCGGGGCCTATCGCTCGGTGCTGGGCGGGCTGATGGAGCGGGCCTGGGTGGCGGCGCTGGGCACGCCCAATTTCTTCTCCAGCATGACCATCGACCAGTCGGCCAAATGGGTGACCATGGCGCGCATGGGGGTGATGGCCAGCGGCAAGCACCAGATGCGTGATGCCGATCTGATCCTGCTGGCGGGCGGCAATCCGCTGGTGACGCACCAGGGTGCGCCCTTTGCGCTCGCCGAATGCGGCGCGCCGGCGCGCGCTTTCGAAGCGGCGAAGGCGCGCGGGGCGAAAGTGATCCTGGTCGATCCGCGCCGCACCGAAACCGCGCGCTATGCGGACCTCCTGATCCAGCCCTTGCCGGGCCACGATGCGGAAATTTTCGCCGCGATTGCCCACATCCTCCTGCGCGACGGGACCTGTGACCGGGCCTTCGTCGAGCGCTGGTGCAACGGGATCGAGGCGCTGCGCGCGGCGCTGGTGCCTTTCACTCCGGAACTGGCGGCCGCGCGGGCGGAGGTGCCGGTCGAGCAGATCGAACTGGCGGCCAAGTGGCTGGGTGCGGCGAAGCAGCCGATTGCCGGCAGCGGCACCGGCCCATCCATGTCGGCCCATTCCAACCTCGCCGATCACATGATCGAGACCGTCAATGCTCTGAAAGGCGGCTATCGCAGGGCAGGGGATCTGGTGCGCAATCCGGGGACGCTGAAGCCCAAGGATACTTTCGAAATGGCCGTCTCGCCGACGCGATCGTTCGAGCAGGAGCCCAAATGCGTCAGCCGGGATACCGGCGCCTTGGTCGGCGAATTCCCCACCGCGCTGATCCCGGGCGAAATCATGGCCGATTCGCCCGACCGCATCCGCGCGTTGATCTGCCTGGGCGGCGATCCGCTGATGGCCTTGGGCGATCCGGCGGTGGCGGCGGTGGCCTTCGGCAAGCTGGACCTGCTGGTGTCGCTCGATTGCCGGATCAACGCCACCGGGCGCATGGCGCACTATGTGGTGGCCACGAGCCAGCCCTTCGAACGTGAGGAAATCACGGTTCCGGGCGACTCGCTGTTCCCCGAGGCTTTCGTGCAATATACTCCGCCGGTGGTGGAAAAGGCACCCGGCGTGATCCACGACTGGGAGTTCTATTGGGGTGTCGCCGGGCGGATGCAGGTGCCGCTGACCTTCAAGTTCTGGAACTACGGCATGAAGTTCGAGGACGTGCAGCCCGGCCTGCCGCTCGACATGACAGTGAAGCCCGATCCCGTCGAGCTGATCCGCTTCCTCTGCCACGACAGCGCAGTGCCCTTCGACGAGATCGTGGCCAGCCCCGGCGGCCTGCGCCCGCCGAACCCCGAACGCCGCGTCCTGCCTTCACCCTCAGAGGGCGGCCGGTTGGAATTATGCCCGCCCGATGTCGCCGCGGAACTGGCCGGGCTGGCTTCGGAAACGCCGGAACAGGGCTATCCGTATCGCCTCACTTGCCGCCGTATTCTCCACGCAATGAACAGCGCCTACCGCGAAAGCCGCGAGGCGCGGCGGCGTTATCCGGTGAACTATGCCCATATGAACCCCAATGACATGGTGGCGCAGGGCATCGCCGAGGGCGCGGAAGTGGAGATTGCTTCCGAATTCGGCGCAATCCGCACCCTGGCGCGCGGCGAGGACCGGCTGCGGCGTGGCGTGATCTCGATGACCCACATGTATGGCCCGCTGGTGTCGAGTGGGGACGTCAGGGCCGATGGCGGGGCCAACGTCGGGCAGTTGACCTCGCTGGGCGAGCAATTGCAGGCGATCAATTTCATGCCGCGGTTTTCGGGGGTGCCGGTAGCGGTAGTACCTGTCTGAATATCACCCCTTCGGCGCTCCATACTTCTCCGCCAGCGCCAGCAAATCCGGGTTGCGCCGCGCCCCCGTCGAACGCATCACCCCGGCAATCGCCACATAGGCGCCAACAGTGAACATGAAGTCCAGCATCTGCTTCTCGTCCCACTCGGCCATCAGTGCGTTCCAGTTCGCATCCGAAATCTTGTGATCCGCCACCAGCTCATCGGTTGCCCGCACCAGCGCCGCTTCGAACGGGGTGAACCACGGATCCTCGGCGCCGTGCTTTACCGGCTCGAACATGTCGTCGCTCAGGCCGCAAGTCAGGCTGGTGTTGAGGTGGCTCGACCACATGTAGACCGCCTTGGTCACCCAGGCGGTGCGCATGATCGCGATCTGGCGTTGTCTCACCGGCAGCGTGTTGTGCAGCAGCAAGTGAATGTTGAACTGCGAGAAAGCCTCGGCCGTGGCAGGATTGTGCGCGAAGGTCTGGAGCACCGGGTTGCTGTCCGCACCCTTGAGGAAGCCGCCCGTCCAGCGGCCGAAGAAGGCGCGGGTTTCGTCGGTATAGTCCTCGGGCGAAACCGGGGGCATGCGGGCGGGGGGATCCGGTTGCAGCATTCCGGCTTGGTGACGGTACGAGAAAGGCCCGTCAACCGCTTCGGGATGGCCCGCATTCATTCATCGAGGCTTCACCGTCCACAGGGCAGCGATCATTGTCGTTGAAATGGCCGGTCCTTTCGCTAAACAGCCCGGCACCTGCGACCAGTTAACCAAAAGGCCCCAGCATTGGCCCTGCGCCCCAAAAAACCCCAGTCCGACGAAGACAAGCTGGCCCAACGCGAAGCGGCTCAGCACGATGTGCTTTTGCGCGAAGTCGATGAAGCGCTTCGCCAGGATGAAATGCTTGGCGCCCTCAAACGCTGGGGACGCCCGGCGGCCCTGGGCCTTGCCGCGGGCCTTGCCGCGCTTGCCGGCTTTCTGTGGTGGGATCATTCGCACAACCAGGCTGCCGGCGAACGCGGCGAGCAGCTGACGATTGCGCTCGACCGGGTGGAAGAAGGCCGGCTCGATGCGGCGAAAAAACAGTTCGAAGCGCTCGGCAAGGATGAAAGCCCCGGCACGCGGGCGATTGCCCGGATGATGCAGGCGAACATCGCGCTGCAGGAAAAGCGCACGGCCGATGCGCTCAAACTCTACGATGCGGTTGCAGCCGACGCGGAAGCGCCCAAGCCCTTGCGCGATCTGGCGACCGTGCGCGGCGTTGCCGCCAATTTTGACGAGATGCCGCCGCAACAGGTGATCGACAAACTCAAGGGATTGGCGGTGCCGGGTAATCCCTGGTTCGGGCCGGCGGGCGAACTCACTGGCATCGCCTATCTCAAGCTTGGCAAGAACGATCTGGCCGGGCCCCTGTTCGCGGCCATATCGCGCGACAAGGAAGCCCCCGAAACGCTCCGCGCCCGTACCCGCCAGATGGCGGGGTTGCTCGGCGTGGATGCCATAGATGATACCGCCAAGGCGGCCAGCGGCGAGCCGCAATGACACGAATCTCAAAGGATCGACGCATGAAATTCAAGCAGATGTCCCGCGCTCTCGCCGTGCCCCTGGTTCTTGGTCTCGCGCTCGGCCTCTCGGCCTGCGGCGGCAAGAAAGGCGCCAAGACGCCGACCGTGGGCAACCGCGTGCCGATCCTGTCACGCATCGAATCGGGCGCGCGGGTCGATCCGACCATGTCGATGGTCTCGGTCATCCTGCCACCCGCCGAACTCAACACCGAATTCGCCCAGCCCGGCGGTACGGCCAGCAAGTCTTATGGCCACCTTTCTCTGTCCGATCATCCCACTCGTATCTGGGATGCCGGAATTGCCGGATCGAGCAGCAAGAAACGGCTGGCGGCATCTCCGGTTGTCGGCGGCGGCCGGCTGTTTGCCATGGGCACCGATGGCACGGTCTCCGCTTTCGACGCGGCCAGCGGCTCGCGGCGCTGGTCTCAGTCCTTCCGGATTTCGGGCCGGGATTCGGAGATCGTCTATGGCGGCGGCGTCACTTTCGATAACGACAAGGTCTATGTCACGACCGGCATGGGCGAAGTGGCGGCGCTGGATGCGGCCACCGGCAACAAGCTGTGGAGCGTCAAGCCAGCCGGACCGTTGCGCGGCTCGCCGACGATCGCCTTCGGTGCGATCTATGTGATGACGCAGAATAACCAGATTCTGGCGTTGCGTCCCGATGACGGATCGCCAATTTGGACCGAATCGGGATCGCTGGGCCAGTCAGGCGTCTTCGGCGTCGCGGCGGCGGCAGCGGGACAGGGCACGGTGGTGGCCGGCTACAGCACTGGCGAACTGGTTGCCTATCGTTATGAGAACGGCCGCACCCTGTGGCAGGATGCGCTGGCGCGCACGTCGATTTCCACCCAGGTCGGCGTGCTGACCGATGTCGATGCAGACCCGATCATCGATCGCGGCCGGGTTTATGCACTGGGCCAGGGCGGGCGCATGGCCGCCTACGAACTGGTGACCGGCCAGCGCATCTGGGAACTGAACCTGGCAGGCATTTCGACCCCGGCCATCGCCGGCGACTGGATCTTCACCCTGACTGATGATGCCCGCTTGCTCTGCATTGCGCGTACAACCGGAAAAGTCCGTTGGATCAAACAGTTGCAGCGCTATCGCAACGAGAAGAAGAAAAAGGATCCCTATTTCTGGACTGGGCCGGTTCTGGCCGGCAACAAGCTGTGGCTGGCCAATTCGCATGGTGAAGTCCTATCGGCCAGTGTGGCGGATGGCGAGACGAGCCTGCTGACCAAAATGGGCAAGCCGATCACGCTGGCACCGGTGGTGGCCAACAACGTGCTCTACGTGCTCGACGACGGGGGCAAGATCACCGCGTTCAAGTAGGCGGCATCGTTACCCGGGCCTTAACCAAAAGCGCCTATGGCGGCGGCGATGAAGAAGCCGTCGCCCAAATCCGCAGCCCGGCCCCGGAGCGATGTTTCCGTGGGTGTGGGGCTGTGTGGTCTGGCGGGGTTGTTCGCCTGGATTCTGATTTGCCGGAACTGGGCTGGAATCGCCGATTATTTTACGCTGCCAGGCCCGCGCGAACCTATGTCGGGCCCCTATGCCTCGCTGGCGGCCGTTGTATTTTCGACTGGCCCGATGGTCGCGTGGTCGTTGCTGGTGGATAAGGTCCACCGCCGGGAATCGACCGGCATTGACTGGGCGAGCAAGCGCCGGGTCGGGGAAATTCTCGATGTCTCGATCACCAAACTGGCCGGACTCTGGGCGACCTGGGCGGTTATTGCCGGGATATATTGCATCGCCCGCTGGTATTGGCGGGATCCTTACCTCTTCGCGATGGAAGTGCTGGGTGCGGCGGCCGTGCCGCTGTTCCTACTATCGATCCCTTATGTCGTCTGGCTCGACCGCAAACTGATAGAACCGCGTGACGGGGCCTGGCATTTCGGCGCCATGCTGATCGGCCGCGAGGCATGGGATGGCAGGGAAATTGCCCGCCACTGGCGCGCCTGGGCGGTCAAGGGCTTCTTCTGCGCCTTCATGATCTCGATCCTGCCGCCGGGCTTTGAAGGCGTGGTCAAGCTCGATTTCGGGGCGATCACCGGCGATCCGGTGCAGATCTCGATCTGGCTGGCCGAATTGCTGTTCGTCGTTGATGTGCAGATCGCCATGGTCGGTTATTTGCTGACCATGAAGCCGCTTGACGCGCAAATCCGATCGGCCAATCCTCATCTGGCCGGCTGGGTGGCGGCACTGATCTGCTATCCGCCTTTCATCCTGATGAGCGACGACGGCCCGCTCAATTACCAGGTCAATTCCGGGGATTGGGCGATGTGGCTGGACGGGAATACCACGCTGCTATGGCTGTGGGGCGGGCTGCTGGTCGTGCTGACGGCGATCTATGCCTGGGCGACTGTCGCCTTCGGGCTGCGCTTTTCCAATCTGACCTACCGCGGCGTCGTCACCAACGGGCCTTACATGTTTACCCGGCACCCGGCCTATCTGTCCAAGAACCTGTTCTGGTGGTGCGCGACCATGCCCTGGTGGGCGACCAGCCATTCGCTCACCGATATGGTGCGCAATACCACGCTGCTGGCCCTGGTCAGTGCGGTCTATTACTGGCGCGCCAGGACCGAGGAGCAGCACCTTTGTGCCGAGGATGCCAAGTACCGCGAATATTCCGAATGGATGCAGCGCAATGGCCTGAT
>JBFWSE010000018.1:0-43370 GCA_050248535.1 Novosphingobium sp. | reverse complement strand
CCGCTGCCCCAAAAACCAGAAAGGAAAAATCCACCACTTGACCCATGACCCGCATCGCGGGACATAACATCCACCCGGGTCACTTCTCGATGAAAATCCCGGGTCAACTCTCAGTGCAAATCAACACATTGAAGCCTCGACTTCGTCCTCACCCTCGATATTTAGAATGGCACCGAGAAAAATGCTTCAAGCGTTGATGCCATCGCCCTCGCGCATTCGATAATTGGGGGTTATTGCACCTGTCACCGTAATCCGCAGTATGCCGGAGTACGTGGCTTGCCTTCAATTCGAGCAAGTTACATTGATGCATTTAGATCAGGCTGATTTGTCCGACGATAACGTCAGTCCTGGCGGTAGGCGGCGATACGTTTCGAGAGTATATCTTGGAGCGAGTCGTGCAGCTAAGTCTCTGAAAATTGCGTCCAGTAAAGAGCGTGGTGGTCTCAGTGCCGTTCTTGCAGGAGCAGTTGCAGATGGAACGCTAGCTCTTGATGGTTGAAAGCTCCGATTACGCGATTACGCGATTACGCGATTACGCGATTACGCGATTACGCGATTACGCGATTACGCGATCGATTGCGGTGACAGGTGCAATTACCCCCAAAATCCCGGGGTGAAGGGGCAATGGCCCCTTCCATCTCCTCTTCCCTTCACCTCCTTCGACAGGCTCAGGATGATCCTTTGAGACGGCCCTGCGGGCCTCCTCAGAATGAGCGAGGGAAGACGGACTCGCCATCATGACTCAGGCCGGGGGCTGCAGGACAGCGCTTTGTGCCTGGGGGCGCGCTGGGGCCATTCGACCGGGGCATTGACCCGGACGGGGGCTTGCTGCCATGCCTTGTCGCGGGGAGGGCCGGCATGACCACCGAATCCGAAGCAGTGCTGCCAAAGCATCACAGGGCGACGCAGAGCGAGAAGCTGGTGATTACCGCAAGCTCACTCGGCACGGTGTTCGAGTGGTACGATTTCTATCTCTATGGCCTGCTCGCGACGATCATCTCGGCGCAGTTCTTTTCCGGCGTCAACGAGACCACCGGCTTCATCTTCGCGCTGGCCGCCTTTGCCGCGGGGTTTGCCGTGCGGCCGTTCGGAGCGCTGGTGTTCGGGCGGATCGGCGATCTGGTGGGGCGCAAGAACACGTTCCTCGTCACCATGGGGCTGATGGGGCTGTCGACTTTCGTCGTTGGCCTGCTGCCGAGCTATGCCACGATCGGGGTGGCGGCGCCGGTGCTGCTGCTGGTCATGCGGCTGGTGCAGGGCCTCGCGCTGGGCGGCGAATATGGCGGGGCAGCGACCTATGTTGCCGAACATGCGCCCAATAACCGGCGCGGGCTCTATACCAGCTTCATCCAGACCACCGCGACGCTCGGCCTGTTCGCCGCGCTGCTGGTAGTGATCGGCACGCGGACCTGGCTGGGCGAGGCGGCGTTCAAGGACTGGGGCTGGCGCATTCCCTTCCTCGTCTCGCTGGTGCTGCTCGTCGTCTCGCTGTGGATCCGCATGCAGCTGGAGGAAAGCCCGGTGTTCCAGCGGATGAAGGACGAAGGCACCACGTCCAAGGCGCCGCTGACCGAGGCATTCGCGCGCTGGGGCAATGCCAAATGGGTGCTGCTGGCGCTCTTGGGCGCGGTCGCGGGGCAGGCTGTGGTCTGGTACACCGGGCAGTTCTATGCGCTGTTTTTCCTTGAGAAGACGCTGAAAGTCGATGGCGCGACGGCCAATGTGCTGGTCGCCGTGGCGCTCGCCATCGCGACGCCGGCTTTCGTGCTGTTCGGCTGGCTGAGCGACAAGATCGGGCGCAAGCCGATCATCATGGCCGGCTGCGCGCTGGCGGCGCTCACCTATTTCCCCGCCTTCACCGCGCTCACCCAGGCGGCCAACCCGGCGCTGGCCACGGCCCAGGCGCGGGCGCCGGTGACTGTCCATGCCGACCCGGCCACCTGCTCGCTGCAGTTCGATCCGGTGGGCAGGCAGAAGTTCGACAAGACCGGCTGCGATGTCGCCAAGTCGACGCTCGCCAAGGCCGGCATCCCCTATGCGAACGCCAGCGGCGGTCAGGGCGAAGTAACCATTGGCGACAGCCAGATCGACCCCGACGACCTCACCACCTATGCCGCCCGGCTGACTGAGGCAGTGACCGCCGCCGGCTACCCCGCCAGGGCCGACCCGGCGCAAGTCGATACCGTCAAGGTCGTCGCCATCCTCACCTGGCTCGTGCTGCTGGTGACCATGGTCTATGGGCCGATTGCCGCCTTGCTGGTCGAACTGTTCCCCAGTCGCATCCGGTATACCTCGATGTCGTTGCCCTATCACATCGGCAACGGCTGGTTTGGCGGCTTCCTGCCGACCGTCGCCTTCGCCATGGTCGCCGCGACCGGGGATATCTACTACGGATTGTGGTATCCGATCGTCGTGGCAGTGCTGACGCTGATCGTGGGGCTGCTGTTTCTGCCCGAGACGTTCCGGCGGGATATCGATGCTTGAAGCTGGCGTCGGGGCAAATCGCTCGCCGCGCCAGTCGGTGACGAGGAGCAACGCAAGTGGCAAAAGACGACGACGGCGTAATGGCGCAGGTCCATGTTTACGACAGTGACAAGTTCGGGAAACGGAATTTCCTCATTGAAAACGATCGCCTGGCTTTTGGCGAAATTCCGCTCTCGTCGCTCACGTCTACGCATATCGATCACCGTTTCGATTTCAGGATCGAGGACAAGTGGGAAGTGGTGAAGATCGTATCGACCTATGATCGCTTCCGCACGGATGGCGTTCGCGATTTCGCGATATATGCGACAGTCGAAAAGAACGGCCCGTTCCTCGCGTTGATCCGTTCGGCGAACAATTGAATTCCGGCGGCCACCATTCAAAGGCCACGGCCCTTTGTATCCCGGCCTTTTGCGATCATGTACCGGGCCGGTCTCCCGGCAAAATTCTCCAGCCAGCGGGATGGCCTCGCCATGGCTATTGTGCAAGCCCGTGGTATTTCTGCTAACTGCCTGCGATGCTCACCAAACCCTATGACCTCGCCGTGATCGGCGGCGGCATCAACGGCGCCGGGATCGCGCGCGATGCGGCGGGGCGGGGGCTTTCGGTGCTGCTCGTCGAGCGCGACGATCTCGCCGCGCATACCTCTTCGGCCAGCACCAAGCTGATCCACGGCGGTCTGCGGTACCTTGAATATTACAAGTTCCGGCTGGTGCGCGAGAGCCTTCAGGAGCGCGAGCGGCTGATGGCCATCGCGCCGCACCTCAGCCGCCCCCTGCGGTTCGTGCTGCCCATGCCCAGGGGCGGGCGGCCGGCCTGGATGCTGAGGATCGGGCTGTGGCTCTACGATCATATCGGCGGGCGCGTCTCGTTGCCGCGATCCGAGGCGGTCGATCTGGCCGCGCCGCCTTATGCCGGCCTGCTCAAGCCGGAGATCGCCAGGGGTTTTGCCTATTCGGATTGCCAGACCGACGACGCGCGGCTGGTCGTGGCCAATGCCATGGACGCGGCGGAAAGGGGCGCGACTGTGCTGACCGGGGTCGAGGTCCGGACGGCGCGCCCGGCGGGCGATCTGTGGGAGATCGACCTTGCCGCCAACCCCGATCGGCCCGCGCCGCCCGAAGCCATTCCCGCGCGCGTCATGGCCCGTGCGCTGGTCAATGCCGCGGGTCCCTGGGCGGGCACGGTGCTCGACGCTATCGAGAATGCGGAGCGCAAGGGCGCCGTGCGGCTGGTCAAGGGCAGCCATATTGTCGTGCCGCGTTGTTATGAAGGCGAACATGCCTTCCTCTTCCAGAACCCCGATGGACGAATCGTCTTCGCCATTCCCTGGCGCGACAGCTTCACGCTGATCGGCACGACCGACATTACCGTCGGCGAAGAGGAGCGTGCCCAGCCGCACATCACCGAGGCGGAGACCGCCTATCTGTGCGAGGCTGTCAGCGCCTATCTCGCCGCGCCGGTCAGGCCGGATCAAGTGGTGCACAGCTATGCCGGGGTGCGCCCGCTCTACGACGACGGCAAGGCCGAGGCCAAGGCGGTGACGCGCGATTACGTGCTGCAGCTGGGCCGCAAGACGGGCCCGCAGGTGCTCAGCATCTATGGCGGCAAGCTTACAACCTACCGGCGCCTGGCCGAACATGCGCTGGAGAAGCTGGCGCCATTCCTGCCGGCCATGGGGGCTCCCTGGACGGCGTCGGTCCCGCTTGCCGGCGGCGACGTGCCCGGAGGCGATGTGGCGCTGCTGGTACGCGCGACGCTGGAACAGTGGCCGTTCCTCTCGCCCGCCGAGGCGAGGCGGCTGGTTGCAGCCTATGGCACGCGCGTCAGCATGGTGCTGGGCGAAGCGGCATGCCTTGCCGATCTTGGTGAACAGTTCGGCGGGGGGCTGAGCGAGGCAGAGCTTTCGTACTTGGCAGAACACGAATGGGCGCGCACGGCCGAAGACGTGCTGTGGCGGCGCGGCAAGCTGGGGCTGGTCTGCCCGCCAGAAACAGCCGCAAAGATCGCAGGCTGGTTCCGAAATGAAAAAATGCACTTCGGATGATGCATTTCTTCGGCGGCCAACTGGCGCGCACGCCTTTCTTGCTTTAACGGCCATGCGGAACAATCCGTCCGCGCCGGCAATGGGAGAGTGACATGGCAGACGATCTCGTCGAACCGCAAAAAGTCGACATCGTCTACGAGACACAGGCGCCCGTGCGATATGAAGTGGTGGATTCGGTCGCCTGGATCACCATGGACCGCCCCCAGTTCAACAATGCCCAGAACGGGCAAATGACATTTGCGTTAGACAAGGCCTTCCAGCGCGCCGTGGCCGATGACGAGGTGCGCTGCATCGTGCTGGCGGGCGAGGGCAAGCATTTCTCCGCCGGGCACGACATCGGCACGCCGGGCCGCGACGTGCACAAGGAATTCGACAACCGTCACCTGATCGCCCCGCACACCAACAAGCCTGCGGCCGAACTGCTCTACACCCGCGAGCAGGAGCAATACCTCGGCATGTGCCGCCGCTGGCGCGATTGCCCCAAGCCGACTGTCGCCATGGTGCAGGGCGCCTGCATCGCCGGCGGGCTGATGCTGGCCTGGGTCTGCGACCTGATTGTCGCGAGCGAGGACGCCTTCTTTCAGGATCCGGTGGTGCGCATGGGCATTCCCGGCGTCGAATATTTCGCCCATGCCTATGAATTGCCGCCGCGCGTCGCCAAGGAATTTCTGCTGCTGGGCGAGCGGATGAGCGCGCAGCGGGCCGAGCAATTCGGCATGGTCAACAAGATCGTCCCGCGAGAGGAATTGCGCGAGACCGTGACGGCGATTGCCGCCAAGCTCGCCGCCCAGCCGCGGCTCGGCGCCTGGCTGACCAAGCAGGCGGTCAATCACGTCGAGGAACTGCGCGGCAAGCGCGCGGCGATGGACGCGGTGTTCCACATGCACCACTTTGCCCATGCCCAGAACGATCTCACTACCGGCAGCGCGGTTGGCGGACTCGACGCCAAGGCCATGGCCGCCGAGAACAAGAAGCAGGCCGGCGAGGGCTGATGCGGCTCGAATACTCGCCCCGGCAAGAGGCGTTTCGCGCCGAAGTGCGGGCATGGCTGGAGGCGCATGTTCCCGGGCAGCCGCTGGTTACGCTCGAATGCCGCGAGGGCTACGATCAACACGTCGAATGGGAGCGCGAGCTGGCTTCGGGCAACTGGGGCATGGTCACCTGGCCCGAAAAGTACGGCGGGCGCGGGCTCGATCTGGTCGAGTGGCTGATCTTCGAGGAAGAGTATTTCCGCGCTGGCGCGCCCTTGCGCGCCAACCAGAACGGCATTTTCCTGCTCGGCCCGACGATCATGGAATTCGGAACCGAGGAACAGAAGGCCCGCTTCCTGACGCCGATGGCCAGGGGCGAAGTGATCTGGGCGCAAGCATGGTCCGAACCGGGCGCGGGCAGCGACATGGCGGCGATCCAGTCGAAGGCCGTGCGCGACGGCGATCATTATGTCATCACCGGCCAGAAAACCTGGTCGAGCCGCGCCGCCTTCGCCGACTGGGGCTTCGGCATTTTCCGTTCCGACCCCGAAAGCAAGCGGCACAAGGGGCTGACGTTCATCCTGTTCGACCTCAATTCGCCCGGCGTGACGCGCCGGCCGATCCGCCAGCCTCACGGT
This sequence comes from Novosphingobium sp., assembly GCA_050248535.1. GTDB lineage: Bacteria > Pseudomonadota > Alphaproteobacteria > Sphingomonadales > Sphingomonadaceae > Novosphingobium. The sequence goes on along the minus strand of JBFWSE010000018.1, from coordinate 37,233 downwards.
GCCACCGGCTACGCCGAGCTCTTCCACGACGACGTGCGCGTGCCGGAGGAAACTCGCCTCGCCGACGAAGGCGAGGGCTGGAACGTCGCCATGGCGACGGCCGGTTTCGAGCGCGGTCTGATGCTGCGCTCGCCCGCGCGGTTTCAGGCGACGGCGAAACGACTGGTCGAGCTCTATCGCAAACATGAGGCCGAGGCCTCGCCCGGCGCGCGCGAGGCCGTGTTGCAGGGCTGGATGCAGGCGCAGGCCTATGCCTACAACACCTATGCGGTAGCGGCGAAGATCATGGCCGGCGGCAAGATCGGCGCCGAAGCCAGCCTCAACAAGATTTTCTGGTCCGAACTCGACCGCATGATGCATCGCACCGCGATGCAGCTGCTGGGCGGCGAAGCCGAACTGCGCCGCTTCGCAGACGGCAGCGCCAATGACTGGCTCGAAGGCTACATCTTCTCGCTCGCCGGGCCGATCTATGCCGGATCGAACGAAGTGCAGCGCAATATCACGGCGGAACGCCTGCTCGGCCTTCCGCGGATAGGGGCAGGCTGATGGACTTCCGCCTGAACGAGGACCAGCTGCTCTTCGCCCAGAGCGTGCGCGAATACTTCGCGGGCACGCATGGCCCCGATGTGCTGCGCCGGCTCGATGCGGAAGGCAACCGCGACCGGGCGATCTGGCAGGGGCTGGCCGACATGGGTCTGACCGGGCTTTGCGTGCCCGAAGAGCATGGCGGGCTGGGCATGGGGCTGATCGAAGCGGCGCTGATCGCGGCGGAATGCGGAAGGGCCTGTCTTGCCGAGCCGCTGGTCGATACCGCCTTCGTCATGGTTCCCTGGCTGGTGGACAAGGCCGAACCCGAGCGGCTGGCGATGATCCTGCCGGGCGTGGTCGAGGGCAAGGCGACGCTCAATGCCGTGCACCCGATCAATCCCTGGGAACTGAACGGCCACGGCGAACCCCTTGAAAGCATCGACCCGCTGCGCCAACTGACCACCGGCGAGGACAACCGGGCCGATCCCCTCCTGCTCGACCTTGGCGCACTGATGAGCGCGGCGCAGCTCGCCGGGCTGGCCGATGCGATGCTGTCGCAGGCAGTCGAATATGCCAAGCTCCGCAGCCAGTTCGGCCAGCCGATCAGCGGCTTCCAGGCGGTCAAGCACCAGCTTGCCAGCTGCGCGGTCGCTATCGAATTCGCGTGGCCAGTGGTCTGGCGCGCGGCGGCGGCGCTGCAAGAGAGGACCGGCAGCGCGTCGGTCCATGTCAGCCACGCCAAGCTGGCCGCTACCGATGCCGCGATACTGACGGCTGAAACCGCGATCCAGGTCCACGGGGCTATGGGTTACACCTACGAAGTCGATCTGCACTTCTGGATGAAGCGCGCATGGGCGCTGGCCGGCGCCTGGGGCAGCCGGGCGTTCCACCTGAAACGCGTGGATGCCGCGGTGCTTGGCGGGGATTTGCCAATTGGGCCGGAGCATACCTTCGGGATTGCGCCGGGTCTCCATCATCAATGAAGGCAGCCCCGGCTGCAGGTTCATCCTTCCGGCTCGACCTCGTATTCCGCCAGATAGCCTTCAAATCGCGCCCTGATGTGGTCCGCAGTCAGGCCCCATTCGGCTAACCTGTATTCGTGCCGTCCGAATTTGCCCTGCGGGTTGGCGTCGATCCAGGCCTGTATGCCTGCCTCGGCTTCGGGCGTGAAGTCGTCGCCCAAAGCTGCGTACAACTTGCGCATCGCGTCCATGGGCGTCCGCATGAGATCGGCGTAGTGCACGTCGATGATCCGGTCGTGGCCGATCCGCGCTCGCGTTGCCATGACGCGCCGGGCATGTTCCGAGGTTTGCCAGGGAAAATTTTCCCCGACCCATTCCATGTCGCAATAGCCCAGCGCCGTGTTCATGCTCAGCCGCATCAGGCTGCAATAGGATGCGGTCGCGGTGATCGGGTCGCGGTGGGTCCAGATGAGCCGGGCATCGGGATAGATCTTGAGCAACGTATCGAGCCACAGGCTGTGGCTGGGCAGTTTCAGGTTCCAGATGCCCGGCGCTTCGGCCTGGCGAACTTGCAGGAAGCGTTTATGATATTCGTAGGTCGATGTTGTGTCGGTCGAATAGAGCCATTCGCGATATTGCGGCAGTCTGGCGCGGCCTTCCCAGATCAGGGCCTTGAAGTCGTGGATCGTCCAGAACACGCATTCGTTGGGATAGATCGCCGAAAAGCGATAGTATTTGCCCACGTCCGGATTGGCCGCGAGAAGGGCGCGTTCCTGCTCCAGCCGGGCCAGCGCGCGCGGGTCGTTGTAGAGCGTTTCGCTGGTCGGCGGCGGTACCGGATCGTCGATTTCCCACGACAGCGGCGAGCGCCGGTTGGGGTCGGCGGCGAGCAGGTTCGAGAGCAGGGTCGTGCCTGTGCGCGGGACACCAAAGACAAAGACCGGGCGCTCGATCGGCCGCTGCAACAGTTCGGGGCGCTGGCGCAGATAGTCGGCGACTTTCAGGCGGTCGGACAGGGCCTTGACGACATAGGCGGCGTTGGCCTCGTTGGCCGCATCGGAGCGGTCGTTGGTATTGAATTCGGCGATGTAGAGGCCCAGGCCTTCGCGGAAGGACTCGCTGTCGAATTGGCTCAGGCCGGTTTCGCGTTGCGCCCGCTCGACGAGTTCGTCGGCCACATAGTCTTTCGGCATGTCTCATCTTCCCCTTGATTTTATTCCGTTTGCATTGGTCATGCAGTATCGCCCGGAATATCCGGTAATAGATTGATTTATAAAATAAAAATTACATATCCTTTAGGCTTTTCCCTTGCGCGGCAGCTCCCGCCAAGGCAATATGCGGCTTGCACAAGGCCTGATTGGGAGGGTGGAAATGTCCGATGGATCGCCGGTAGCCGGCTGGGACGAATTGATTGATTCGCTGCGGACCTTGCCGGAGCGAATGCTTGCCAAATTGCCGCCGGCGATGCGCGAGGATCGCCACATCCAGCAGGAAGTGGGCCGGCTTGCGCTTGAATCGATCGCCTCGCGAACGATAGACGTCATCGGTCGCGATCCGGATTTTCCGCAGTTTCTGCCTGCGCTCAGCCAGGTCATGAATGTCGGCCAGCCCAATGCCGATACGATCTACCGCAGTGCCCATATCGCGCCCGGCGGCACCTACCGGATCAGGGGCAAGCGGGGTTCGCTTTCGCTTGCGGTCATTGCCCAGGTGCTGCCGCCCAAGGTCGATGGTGCGGGCAAGCGCACGCATCTCGATCTTGCCAGCGTGCAAGTCGATGCTCAGGACCGTTTCGATGTGCTGGTCAGCAGTCAGCGGCCCGCTGGTCACAGCGGTGACTGGTGGGAGCTGCACCCGGCTGCCACCCAGCTGATGATCCGGATGGTCAGTTCCGACTGGGCCAATGAGGAAGACCCCCGCCTGTCGATCGAACGCATCGACATTCCGCTCGGGCGCAAGCGGCGAGATGAAGCGGATCTTGAAGCCCGGCTGCGGTCGCTGCCGGCGCAAGTCGATTTCATGGCGCTGTTGCTGATCGATCACGTCGAGCAGTTGCGCCAGGAAGGCTATGTCAACCGGATGAAAGTGCTCGAACTGGAATTCGGGGCGCTCGACGGGCAGTTCTACTACGAAGGACCCTTCGATCTCGCGGATGACGAGGCGCTTGTGATCGAATCCCCCATTCCCGGCGTGTGCCGGTATCGCTCGCTGATCCTCACCAATGAAATCTACGAGACGATCGACTGGTGCGATAGCCATTCGAGCCTCAACGGCGCGCAGGCTGCGCCCGATCCGGACGGGCGGCTGCGCATCGTCGTTTCCGCGCGGGATCCCGGCGTGCGCAACTGGCTGGATACCGCGGGGCATCGGCGCGGCTTGATTCAGGGCCGCTGGACGGGCTGCGACAGCCAGCCGATACCCGAAGTGCGCGTGGTCAAGCTTGCCGATCTCGACGCCGTGCTGCCGCCAGATGTCGCCAGGGTGACGCCACAGGAGCGGCAGGCGATTGTCAGCGAAAGGCGCCGGGCATTTCACGAGCGGCCGATCTGGTAACAGGCCCCGGGTCCCGTCAGGCCGGATCGGTTGTCGAGCGTGTGATCAGCATGGCCTGCCGCGCAATGGCGTGCGCCGGCTCCATCTCCTTGTGGATCTCCACTGCCGGCGACACATGCGCGAGGCTTAGCATCATGTCCATCAGCCGCTGGTCGCTGCCCGCGAGTTGCTTGACTGGCAGTGTATCGAGATAGGCGAGGGCCGGACCGAGCAGCGGCTGGGCTGCGTCGTAGTAGGCCTGGAGATCGGCAAAGCTGCTCTCGCCGCGTGCCGCATCGCGCTCGCGGGTGGTGCGGATCGCCCAGCGCTCGATGAAGGGTTCAAGAGCGTCGAAGCCCTGCGGCAGCTGCCCGCTCATGCTAATGCTCCTGCCGCTTCCTGTTCGGCCTTGTAGGCTTCGACCATGTCGCGCGAAACGTTGTAGAGGTGGCGGCACAGTCCTTCCATCGCCTGGAAATGGATATGTTCCAACGCGCCGCTATTGAGGCCGCGTTGGCCTGCCTTGATCACCTGGACGTCTTCGGAATGGACCTCGCGGGCAATCACGAAGCTGTATTCGCGGGCGAACTTCTCGCTCGCCGTTTCCGCTTCGCCCACCCAGTAGACCCGGACGACACCGCGCGACTTGGTCGCCGAGAGCGGATAGACGACATGGCTGAAGTGTTGTGTAGGCGAACCCTGAAGAAAGAAGGCCGGGAACAGCGCCAGGTAGTCCTTGTTGGTCGGCTGGGGGACCAGATCGTTTTTCGCGGTGTAACCGCCCTGAATCGGGAAGGCAGTCATCTGCATGGAGTGATGACGTCGTCGCGATAGTGGGGATAGAATTCCATCATGCGGTGCGGGCCGTGGAAGCTGACGTTCTCGGGATAGCCGAACGGATTTTCGGGCACGAAAGTCGATATGGCGGTTCGCGGATGGATGAACTTGAGGTGATAGACTTCCTGGAAGTTGTCATAGTCCGCCTTCCAGTTGGCATCGAGTTCATAAACGTATTCGCTGAACTCGGTCGCCTTGGCCGCCGGCATCCCTTCCATCTCACGGACCATGTGCTCGCCCAGAAAGTCGTGCAGGTTCTGCGCTGGCGCCGGATCCAGGTTGAGAAAGATCATGCCCCCGCAGACATCGACGGAGACCTGCTTCAGCGCGCAGTCTTCCTTGGTGGTGTAGAACCGTTCGAAATCAGGGGCGGAAATCAGCGCGCCGTCCGTGCCGAAGGTCCACATGTGATAGGGGCAACTGAAGGTGCTCTTCTTGCCGCTTTCTTCGTTGGTCAACTGCGTACCGCGGTGGGTGCAGACATTGTGGAAGCCGCGCAGTTCGCCGTCCTTGCCGCGCACGATCAGGATCGAGGCGCGGGCGAATTCCAGTTCACGGCGGATGAAGCTCCCGGGCTCGGGCAATTCGCAGACATGGCCGATCACCATCCAGGTGCGCATGAAAATGGCTTTGCGTTCCATCTCGAAATAGTCCGGATCGACATAGGCGCTGACCGGTATGAGTTCGTTGCCCAGCCATTGCATCTGTTCTGCGGGTGGATTGAACGATCTGGTTTCGATGTTCACGGCGATCTCCTTCCCAATCGAAAATTTGCCCGATGTGACACCTGTTCAGCTGGTGTCGAATCGCGGTTCCCCAGCCTAGGCCCGGTATCCTGCCGGAGATATTTAAAATTACAACACTAATGTCGAAAAATGCAGCCGGGGAGCGGACAACATCGTGTTTCCATCGCTTGGAAAATATCCGTTCCATGTACAGGATCGCCATTGCTCCTGATGCAGTTCAAATGGACTGTCAGCAGCGCACATGGCCGAAACCAGAAGGCTGGCGGCTATTCCATCGCCGCGCCGGCTGCCTCCTTGATCCACTGTCCGGAGTCTTTCGCCTGCTCGTAAATGTCGAGGTGAACGATCCTGTTGTCGGCATTGAAGCGATAGACCGCGATCACATTCTTCCTGATGAAGGTGTCGCCGTGATAGTGGCGTTCCTCGATCTCCTGGAACACGGCATTGCCGGCTTCGGTTGATGTGTGAACGGTCCCGTGCCGGGTTCAGCTGGTGGAATCGACCCATCCGTCGAGCGCGGAATGGTAATGCGCCAGGCGCACTTCCTGCCGGGTCAGCGCCATTTCCTTTAGCGCGGAATTGCGCAGGCCCGCCTGCTGCCGCGCCATCTGGACATAGTCCTGTTCCAGCGCGAGGAAATAGGTGAAGTGATCGGCTTCCGCTATTTCGTTCAGCGGCTCGCGCATCGCGGCGCGCTCTTCGGGCGGCACCCACATCAGGTTCATGACTTGCCAGATGCAACGGTTGGGGTCGCCGCCCGGGTGCGGCACGGAAATGATCACCGTGCATTCGCTGGCCCGGATCGTCATGAACAGGTTGGGGAACACTAGATGAAAATGGTTGTCGCTCATCTGGATGTCGGTCAGCTGGCTGACATCCAGACCGCGCGCGGTAAGCGTGTCGCGGGTCGCACGCTGGAGCAGCAGGCGGCCGTGGATGTCCTCGGGAAAGTGCAGTGTTCCGTCGCTCTTGCGGTATTCCTCGACCAGTTCGTCGAAGCGCGGAAGCACGGCGGCGACACCCGGGAACGTGGCCGGCAGATAGTGGACTGACTCGACCTGCTTTTCGGGTCCGAAATCGTCCATGTTGGCATCGCCAAACGGGCCCGTGGCGACGCTGTGATCGCCGAAAAAGCCATAGCGCTCCTTCGATTCGTCCATCGCCTTGACCAGTTCGGGATGGACGCCCTGAACGTGGTAGCCTTCCTGGAAGGCGTCCATGACCACTTTCCAGTTGCAATCGACTGCTTCGCGCACGTTGAGGCCGACCGGGATCATCTCATCGAGCTTGTAGGGCTCGAGCAATTCGATCACTTCGCCAAGGAACTCGCGCAACGGGCCGGCGTTGCGATCGGGGTTGATGAAGACGAAACCGCCGAAGCAATCGGCCGGCACCTGAACCAACCCGAGTTCTTCCTTGCCGCACCCGACGAAATCCTCAAGCGGCCCCTCGAAATCCGGCTTGGCGACTGCCAGGCACGCGCCATCGAGGGCGTAGGACCAGTTATGATAGGGGCAGGTGAAACGCGCCGAATGGCCCTTGCCCTCGCAGAAGGCATTGCCCCGGTGGCGGCAGGCGTTGACGAAACTCCGCACCTGGCCATCCTTGCCGCGCACGACAACGTAGGATTGGTCGAAGATGGAATAGACCTGCCAATCGCCGGCTTCGGGGATATCGTCCGCGCGGCAGGCAACCTGCCAGACCCGCATCCACAAGCGCTCGCGTTCGCGCTGATGATATTCGGGAGACGAGTAACGATCGGTCGAAACCCGCATCTTGAAGGGCGTGAAGTCGATCTCGGCGATCAATGGTCCATGGTCGATACACTCGCCTGGTCTTGCAGCTGACATCGCACGATCCTCCTTGCCATGGGCAGTCCCTGTCCAGCCTTGCTGGACAGATAGCCAAATCGCCAACCGGCCGCCGGACTTGATCATGGCTCGAATCAGTCCAGCCGGTATGTTTCTTTTACATCGTCGATCAGGGTCTAGCCAGAGCCGAATTCGGATCAGGCGATGCGAGGCCTGGAAGTCCAGTCCATCAGTTCGGCGAGCACTGCATCGCTCTTCGCCCTGGCCTTGGTCAAGTCAGGAGAAACAGGCCTACCAGCCCTGGCGGCCCGCGATAAGGCCATCGACCATGGCTTCGACCCAGCGCTTGCGCTCCTTCTCCGAAACCGTCCGGTTGCTGAGCATGACGCAGCCATGCCAGCCGCGCATCAGCATGGTGAACATCTCCGCTGGAACGCGAGAATCGCGGCAAGGCATGCCGTCCTCTTTCGCGCACTGCTCGATGAATTCGGCAATTTGTTCGATGCCGAATAGTGTGCCCTCGCTGGAAGCCATGCCGATTTCGGGGAACTGGTGAGACGCACTGTAGACCAATCGGTTGATCGCGAGATAGTCGCCTTCGAGGCTGTAGGCCAACGCCCGGTTGGCATAGGCCTTGAGACCGGCCGCGAGATCGGTTTTGCCTGAAGTGCGCAGATATGCGGCCGCCGACATACGCTCGACATGCTGGCGCAAGATTGCCCGGAACAGGTCTTCTTTCGTCGCGAACCTTGCGGACAAGGTTGTACGTGAAAGACGCGCCGTTGAGGCAATCCTGCGCATCGAAGCGCCGCCATAGCCATGATGGATAAATTCGGCCAGGGCGGCCGACAACAGACGGGCTTCGATTTCCGCGACATCCTCAAGCCGCGGCCTGCCCCGCGGGCGAACCTTGGGCAACGGCAGATCGGTCCTGGTTGTCACAGCCGTCTTCGTCATCCGAGGCACGCATCCGGTTTCGTTCCGGATGCCGTTACCATTGTCTGACCTGCAGAAAAACCGGATTTCCCTTTGCCCTGGCAGGTCCATCGCCGCCGGGGATAACAATGCCATATGGTCTCATTTCTCGCCCGGTCCAGAAAGAGAGCGATGCGGCGCATCGCACTGGCTCATTCTGACTGACTGTATGGTGCGCCACTCAGGCGTGAGCGAACGAGTCTCTCGGTCGGTTTCCTCAAAATTTGCGCCTTCAATTTTTCGCGCATATTTTGACATTCAGGATTCTTGGCCGACGCGTAGCGGGAGTTTTGAAGAGGTATCAGCGGGTTGCAGGGAAAATGGCGAGTACCGCCGATTTGCCGAACAGGGAATTTTTTCCGCAGATCAGGGAAAACTTTTGCCAGATCAGCGATCCTTTTCCTGACAACAGGCTCCATAGTCTGGATGCAGGGATTTGCGCTTTTGCGTCTCCAAATTGGTCGGTTCATTTCACGTCAGGCTCCAGCCTCTTTGGCCTGACCAGGTGCCGCCGCCAGGAGGTTCACGCAAATTTCTCGTGCGCCGAAGGCACAAGAATTTTCGAGCCAGCGCGAATCAGGGCTCGACGGCGGGCCGGTCGTGACACGAAAATGGCCCGGCCCGATGTCCGGGCATTCGCAAACTTTGAGGCTGCAGGACAGAGCCATGGCACGATCCAGGAAATCGCGTGAAAAGGAATGGCCCGGCACGATCCGCGGTTCGCGCACGCAGGCCCCGAAGTGGGCCAATGACGGGCTTGGCGAACCCCTCCCCCGGGCTGGGCAGGGAACGAGCGATTGGTCGGTACGCGACCTTCTGCTGGCGAAAGCAATGCAACGGGCGCTGGAAGCGCAGAGTGAAGCCCAGCTGCGTTGGGTGCTGAAGCTGGTTGCCGACCATGAGGTCGACCGGATCCGGTTCGGGCGGCGCGGGTTCATGTTGCAGGACATCGAGAAACACTCTCCCGCAACTGCCGACGCTGCCCTGCGCCTGCTGGGGCTCACCGCACCTGATCGATACGGGCAAGACCGGCTGCGGCGCTGGGTAGTCGATCTGGCCCTGGCGCGGCACCCTGGTCGGAGGCGCCAGCACATGGGGCTCGGCCGTGTCATCGAAGGCGACTGGGACGGCCCGATGCCGCGGAAAGTGTCCTGGGATGAGTGAGCCATGCGAGCCGCCCACCGATACCGTGGGCTATCGCCGCCCACCCCGGGCAAGCCAGTTCAAGCCGGGACAATCGGGCAATCCGCGCGGCAGGCCCAAGCGCGCGAAAAAGTCACGGAAGCATTTCCTCGACACTCCCGTGGACGTGATGGTCAACGGCAAGCGCGTCACCATGCGGTGCAGCGTCTGGTTCTTCTGGAGGCTGGAGCGCCTGGCCATGGAAGGCAGCCCGGCTGTCGCACGGATGCTGGTCGAGGCGGATGAACGCATTGAGCGCGCGAAAAAACGGTACAAGGTCCGCAACACGGTTCTGGTCGAAAAGACGGAAGTCGATGCACCAACATTCTGCATCTACACGATTTCGCATGCCATTCTGAGCCTGGGCATGGCGCGCAAGGCCTATGCCTACAGCTCGACCGCGCGGATCGTGCTCGAGCCCTGGGTCGTACAGGCCGCGTTCGACCGCTACGAGGGCCCCGAACTGACGCCGGAGGGGCAGAAGGAGGTCTTTGCCGCCACCCGCTGCCCGCACCAGGTCCGCTGGCCCGACTGGTGGTTGCCCGAGTACCGGGGCAGCAGGCGCAAGTGCAGGAAAGCGGGATGACGGGAATGGCACCTTGGCCGCTGAGGCATATGCGCAGCTGCTGCTGCGCCCGCCCGCTTGGATCTTGTGCTGCCCTTTAATATGTACTCGACATATATGTGAAGCGCACCTAAATGGACTCATGTCCAGGCAGATACCCCCAGTCACCAGCGAAATCGGCGAATATCCCGCGCCGCATCTCGCGGTCGATATCGTGCTGGTCACCATCCATGATGGCGACCTTGCCGTCCTGATGCACGCGCGGACCAGCGAGCCTTTTGCCGGACAACTGGTATTGCCCGGCGGCTTCGTTCATCCCGGCGAACTGCTCGACGATACCGCGAAGCGGGTGCTGCGCGAGAAGGCAGGGCTATCCGGTATCGCGGTCGAGCAACTCTACACCTTCAGCGACCCGCAGCGGGATCCGAGAGGCTGGGTGGTCAGCGTCGCCTATTTCGCTTTGGTCCCTTACGACCGGCTGCAGGCGGCCATGAGCAGGCACGCGAACCTTGAACTTGTTGCCGTTGCGCCGTGTTCTTCACCTCCATCGCGGAAAACCGGCAAGCCAGGTGCCTCGCGGCAGCGATCCACTGCGGTTGCGCTGCTGGAATTGAGCGCACAGGGCCAGGCGATTGTTCCCGGCTTCGATCACATGACCATCGTCACCACAGCCATCGAACGGTTGCGAGGCAAGCTTGACTGGTCGATGGTCGCCTTCGGGCTGCTGCCGGCGCGCTTCACGCTCTATGACCTGCAGCGGGTGCACGAGTGCATTCTCGGCCGTGCGCTCAACAAGCCCCACTTTCGCAAGCGCATGCTCGAACGCCAGTTCCCCGATGGCCGTCGGCTTCGCGCCACCGGTGCATTCTTCCGGGGAGGGCGGCAGCGCCCTGCCGAACTTTATGAACTCAAGGAGTAGTCAGCCGTTGCGCCCGCGGACCAGTATCAGTCACCCGTTACAGGTCGCCGAAGTCTTTCCTCCCCATGATCAGGGAGCCATCGGTGTTACCTTCTGCCCGGGCAAGCAGCAGCAAGCAGCGCTGAGCGGGACATGGGCGCGTGACCTTGCCATCGATCTCGACGCGATTCGCGACTGGGGTGCCGCCGCCGTCGTCAGCCTGGTCGAGGACCATGAACTGGACGCATTGGGCGTTGCGGACCTCGGGCCTGCCGTGCGCGAGCGCCACATGGCCTGGTATCACCTGCCGATCCGGGATGTCTCGGTTCCCGGCCCCAAGTTCGAGGCCGCCTGGCAGCAGGCCGGCCAGGAGCTGCGCTGTATCCTTGCCCAGGGATTTCGCGTGCTGGTCCACTGCAAGGGCGGCCTGGGCCGGGCCGGTACGATAGCCGCACGGCTGCTGGTCGAACTGGGCATGGAGCCGGGCAAGGCAATTGCCGAGGTCCGCCGGGTGCGTCCCGGGGCGATCGAGACCACGGCGCAGGCCAGCCATGTGCTGGGGATTGAGCCGGTGGCCCCGGCGGTGCCTGACACCAGTGAGTCCGCCATTCGCGACCGGGCCACAGGCGCCTTGCTCGGCCTCGCGGTCGGGGATGCAGTCGGCACGACGCTCGAGTTCCGCCAGCGCGATACCTGTCCCTTGCTCACCGACATGGTCGGCGGCGGCCCGTTCGGGCTCAAGCCCGGCGAATGGACAGACGACACGGCCATGGCGCTGGCGCTTTCCGACACGCTCGCCGATGCCGACGATCTCGACGAACAAGAGCTGATGCAGCGCTTTGCGGCCTGGGCTGAGCGCGGCGAATATAGCTGCAACGGGCGCTGCTTCGACATCGGCATGACTGTGCGCTCAGCACTTCAGCGCTACAAGCGCAGCGGTAATCCGGTTGCCGGGTCCACCGATCCCCATTCCGCCGGCAACGGCAGCCTGATGCGGCTTGCCCCGGTCGCCATCAGGTACTGGCAGGACCGGCCAAAGCTGCGCGATGTCGCAGCCCGGCAGAGCCGGACGACGCACGGTGCACAAGAAGCCGTCGATGCCTGCGTCGCCTTTGCCGAACTGCTGGCAGATGCGATCGAGGGCCGCCCCGCGCAGCAGGTGCTGGCAAGCCGCACGATGGCCTTCGTCGGCAATATCGCCGCGATCCTTGCCGGCTCGTGGCGCGGCAAGGCGCTGCATCGACATGGGGCTGCGCGGTTTCGTCCTGCCCAATTGTCCCGACATGATGGGCGTGCCTTCGTTCATGGACGATTACTGGACCAATTTCCTGGAGATGTGCGATTCGAGCGGGACGCCGCTCAATTTCCATCTCAACACCGGGGTCAACATCGACCAACTGACCTGGGACGGTTTCTCTTTCGAGGAACAGATTTCGGGGGTGTCGCTGATGTCCTTCATGGGCAACGCCTCGACCATGGGCAACTGGATGATTTCGGGGCGACTGGACCGTCACCCCAATCTCAAGATTGGCCTGATCGAAAGCGGTACCGGCTGGATACCCTTCGCGCTCGAGACCATGGAGCACCAGTTCAAGGAGAGCCTGCCGAACAAGGTCAGGATGCCCCAGAAGACGCCGCGCGAATATTTCCGCGACCATTTCTGGTGCACCTTCTGGTTCGAGGAGCACGGGCCCAAGAACGTGATCGAGACGATCGGGCCGGACAATGTCATGTTTGAAACCGATTTCCCGCATCCGACGTCGCTCTATCCCGGAGTTCAGCAGCATCTCGTGAAGGTGCTCGGCGGGTTCGATTACGAGGTGCGGAAAAAGGTGCTGCAGGACAACGCAGCCAAGCTCTATAACCTGCCGTTCTGAAGCGCCTGGAACCAGGGGCACCGGCGAAGGCCAGAGCGGATTGTGGCGGGAGAATCGATATGGCCGGACTATTGATTGCGAACGGGCTGGTCGTCGATGGCACAGGCGGGGCGGGCAAACTGGCCGACCTTCGCATCCGCGACGGCCTGATCGTTGAGGTTGGTGAGAACCTGGCCCCGGCCGGCGAAGAGGTGATCAATGCCGCTGGTGCCGTGGTCGCGCCGGGCTTCATCGATTCGCACACGCACTTCGATGCGACGGTCTATTGGGATCCCTTGCTCGATCCGATGCCGCAGCACGGAGTAACGACTGTGGTCGCTGGCAACTGCTCGCTCGGCCTCGCCCCGATGCGGCCCGGAGACCGGCGCGGCCACGTCGATGTCTTCAGCTACATCGAGGACATGCCCGCCGACCTGCTCAACGCAGTGATCCCGTGGGACTGGGAGACCTATCCCGAATATGTCCGCTCGCTCGGCAAGACGAAGCTGGGGGTCAACCTGGTGACTTTCGTCGGCCATTCGCAATTGCGCTGCCACGTCATGGGCGAGGCGGCCTGGGAGCGGGCAGCCAGCCCGGACGAGATCGCCGCCATGGCCGCGGAGCTGGACGAGGCACTGGCGGCGGGCGCGGCGGGCATGTCGTTCTCGCTGTTCGACAAGGACCGCTCCGGCCGGCCGGTCCCTTCGTGCCTTGCCGACGATGCGGAAATGGATGCGCTGTGCGCCCGGCTTGGCGCGCACGGCGCCCTGCTGCAATTTGTCGTGGGCGGGGACGAACAGACAGCGGGCCTCTATCTCGAACGGCTGTGCGGGTTCCTCAGGAGGCACAAGGTCGCCGGCCTGTTCAATGCCGTCGCGCACGATGCAAACAATCCGGACCGGGCCAACCAGACCCTGGCTATGTTCAAGCAGATGCAGGGCGAAGGCATCCAAATTCATGGCCTGGTATCGCCGCGTCCGATGATCTTCCTCGTCGGCTTCGAACAGAGCCTGTGCTTCATCGACCTGCCGGCCTGGAACCGCCTCGTTCAGGCCGATCGCGAGGAACAGCGCCGCCTTGCCGCCGACCCGGACTGGCGCGCGCAGGCCCGCGGCGATGCCGACAGCAGGTTCAGCGTGATGTTTCCGTTCCGGCAGCCGGAGCGGCTGACCATCCACAGCGTGCCCGGGGCGGATCAGCGCGAATGGGCCGGGCGCACTCTGGCTGACCTCGCAAATGAGCGCGGCGGGCATGTGTCCGATGCGCTTGCCGACTGGCTGCTCGAGACCGATTTCGAGCCGAAGTTTTCCCTGCCCATCGCCAACACTGACATTGCCGGAGTGGGCGAACTGCTCGCCAATCCAGTCAGCTGCATCAGCGGCAGCGATGCCGGGGCACATCTCCAGATGTTCTGCGCCTATGGCGATACGACCCTTCTGCTGACCCGGTATGTGCGCGACCGCGGCGCCCTGAGCCTGGAGGCGGCTGTTCACGCGCTGACCCAGCGGCAGGCGGAGATGCTCGGGCTTCGAAACCGGGGCGTGATCGCGCCCGGTAAGGCTGCCGACGTGATCGTCTTCGCACTCGATGAACTGGTCTATGGCGAGGATCGGCTGGTCAACGACCTGCCTGGCGGCCTGCCGCGCCTGACGCGCGATCCCGGCGGCTTCCGCTATACCATAGTCAACGGCGAGATCGTTCAGGCCAGCGGCAAGGCAACCGGCGCGCTACCAGCCCGGTGGCTTGCACGGGCTGCCTGACGGCTTCTGGGCAAAAGCTCCGGTTCGAAGCACGGGGCCAATAGTTCTATCACTGCAAGGGAGGGGGCAGTTCTAACAATGTTCACAGTGGGCGACGCTCAGATTGACTCTGCACTCGAACAGGAACTGACCGGCAGGCCAATCGCCTGGCTGGGGACGACGCCCGAGCTGATCGAGGCCAACCGCTGGTGGCTTGCGCCGCATTTCCTGGAGGCTGGCGATACCTGGAGCCTCAACTTTCGCAGTTGGATCCTGCGTGTCGACGGCAAGGTGGTGGTGATCGATCCTTGCAATGGCAATGGCCGGCCCAATGTCATGCCGATGTGCGACATGCTGGACGTGCCTTTCCTCGAACGGTTCGAAGCGACAGGCGTGCGCACCGAGGATGTCGACTATGTCTTCTGCACGCACATGCACCACGATCATTGCGGCTGGAACACGATGCTGCGCGATGGCCGCTGGGTGCCGACCTTTCCCAACGCCCGCTACATCTTCGTGCAGCGCGAATTCCATCGCTGGCACCCGGACAATGCCGGCCGCTTCCAGCACCTGCCCTACAACGACGGCATTTACGAGCGCTCGATCGCCCCGATTGTCGAGGCCGGGCAGGCCGACCTGGTGCTGGAGACGCACTGCCTGACGCCGAGCCTTCGCCTGGTGCCGGGCAGGGGGCACAGCGACGGGCACTGCATGATGCATCTGACGTCCGCCGGCGAGGAGGCGATGTTCTGCGGCGACGCCATCCATCATCCGCTGCAGTTGATCGACCATTCGATCAAGTTCGGGGACCACGACGATTGGGACGCGGTGATGGACACGCGCCGCCGCCTTGTCCGCGTCAGCCTGGAGCGGGATATGCTGCTGGTCCCCGCGCACTTGCCCTTTCCGCATGCGGGGCGGATACGCCAGAGTGACCGGGGGCTAAGCTTCGAGGCGTTGCGGCCCTGATCGGGATTGGGAAAAGAGTTAGGTACAAGGGCTATCGGGAGAGTTTCATGAGCGAAGCATTCGAAAAGGGCATCAAGATCTTCGGCGAAGTCTATGGTGATGATCAGGCAAATGCCCTGCGTTCCTATCTGGCCAGCGACAGCCAGGGGTTCGGCAAGCTTCAGGCGCAATGGTCGATGGAATGGGCCTTCGGCACGATCTGGGCGCGCGAGGACCAGCTGTCGCGCAAGATGCGCAGTTGCGCCGTGCTCGGCATGGTCATCGGCATGGGCACCCATGACGAGATCAGGATGCACACCAAGATGGGCACCGCCAACGGACTGACCCGGGAGGAGATCCAGGAGATCTACTATACCGCCATTCCCTATTGCGGCCTGCCAAGGTCGAACGGTGCGAAGGCCGCTATACTGGAGGGCTTCAAGGAACTGGAGGAAGAGGCCAAGCGCAAAGCCTGACTGGCCGCCGCCAGCCGAACTGCAGGGCACCGAGCCAAAGGAAAAGAGAGTTTTCTATGCGGAGAGCTCGGCGTTGCCTTGCACCTATCCCGCGTGTCTTTTGTAAGAGGCATCAAGCGGAAACACGAACAGGGGGCCTGGCGAACGGGCTTGAGAATATGCATTATTTGGCATAGTGAAATGCGTGTTCCGGTGTATAGAGTAATCTCTTAACCGGCGGGAGCGGATGCCAGCAATGAACCAACCCAATCACCGCGCCAAGTTCCGCAGCGCTGGGGCGGCCCTGTTCGCCCTGGCGGCGGGGATCGGCGGCAGCGAAACCGCGCATGCCTATATCGGCGACAGCTTCCTCTCGATTCCGGGCCAGCCCGGCAATTGGAAAGGGTCGGACCACAGGGACTGGATTCGGGCGGAAGCCAGCGACTGGCAAGGGCGATTGCAGCCGCCGATGAGCGGGCCAGGGGATTTTCTAGCAGGCGACAAATTGTGGTTCGGCGGCCCTGCCGCGCCCAAGCCCGGGGTGGGCGGGACGCTCGTTGTTTCCCTTGCCAAGACCAACCCCGATTTGCCCAAGCTGATGAGCCTTTGTGCCAGCAAGGCGGTTCTGCCTGAAATCGGCTATGCGGAGTCGTCTGTCCGCTCCCGTCCCGTGCTCGAAAACGGCCCGCGCCCGGCCAGTCTTCCCGAATACTGGGAATACAAGCTGAAGCAGGTACAGGTGGTCGATTGCCCGGTTCTGGAGGGAACGGAGCAGCAGGCGGTGGTGCTGAAATTCGAAGACACGGCATGGTTGAACTATGATCCCAACGCGCCAATGGGGAACAGGATTACCATTCCGGAAGAAGCGATCTATCGTGTTCAGCCGGCCAGTCCGCAGCCTGGGAAGGTGGTGAAGTCCTACCTTATCACCTGGATTGCTCCGGCAACCGACCCCGGCGACGCGGCTTGTCCAAGGCTCAACAGCAAACCGAGCGAGGAAGAGATCTTCCGCTACCTGTCGCCCGTTGTTGGAGCCGCGCTTCGTGCCAGGACCAGGGGAAAGGCCATAACCTATGGTGGCGACAGCGAACGGCGTGGTCCGCGCCGGCTGAGCGTTTCCGCCTTCCCAGGCATTGTTCCAGACCCTGGTCATGCCGAGCCTCAGACAACCGTCGCCGAGGGTCTTGACCTTGATGGCAATGATGGTTCGGGCTCGCTTCCCAGAGGCATTCGTAAGCACGGAAACTTTGTTTCGCCAGATGGACGGCGAGGCATCGACAATCAGTTACTTCGTGTATGGGGCTGCGTGACCGGCTATCGCGGCAAGCGTGGCTACAGCAACCAGACGCCCAATGCGCGCCGCGCCGACGGCAATACCGTCACGCTGATCGAAGTCAGTGATATCGACAACGAGCAGAATGACGATCAGGTTTACGTCGCGCTGATCCACTCGCAGGACAAGCCGGTCCGCGACAGCAGGGGGCACAGCTTCATCCCGGGCTATACGTTCCGGCCGACCTACGATCCCAACTTTGCCTATTTCAATGTGCGCGTGCGCGGACGGATCAGGGATGGCGTGATCACCACCGACGTGATGCCGAGCTGGAACTACAATCCCGGCCAGGGTCCCGATACTTTCCTGTACCAGGCGCGGATGCGCTTTGCTCCGCAGCCCGATGGATCGGTCAAGGGCACGATCGGCGGCTATGCCGATTACCGGAACCGGGGCTATGGCGGCTATGGCGAAGGGCTGTTCAATTTCCAGACGCCGGCCGTCTACTATTCGATGAAACGCAACGCGGACGGGCTCTATGATCCGGCAAGCGGCGAGTATCACGGCCTATCCATGGCCTACGAAATCGATACGGTGCCGGCTTTCCTGACGCCGCTCGATCCGGCTGAGATGGCGGGCCATGCCGATACAGCGAAGGGCCGGGGCCGCTGAGCCGGCGGTCGTGGCTTGCTACCGGCTTACTGCGCCGAGGGCTGCCGGCTTGCAAAGTCACTCGGATCCCCGAGCGAGCGGCCGGCGTAAGCGTTGACGGATGATCTGCAGTTCGCTGAACGCGTTCATCATTCCAGACGCAGCAGCCAGCGGATCGCGCCCGTAACGTGGGCGCGGAAGTTGGCGTCCGAGGTCCACAGGTCACGGCGATGACCAAGCGAGGTGTAGAAGGTGCGGCCCCTGCCGATCTGCTGATACCAGGCGACGGGATAGTCGCCGCCCTTGTTCCAGCCGTCCGGCGCTCCGTTGAAATCGGTTCGCTCGCTATCGAAGCTGAGCACGACGTTTACCCGACGGCGTGAGAAGGCGAGCGGGACGGGCAGCTTCGTCGGGCCAAGATGGCGATCCGGATGCGTCGGGTCCCATGCCTCTGCCGCAAAGCTGGCGAATTCATCGTCGAGCGTCCAGTGTGCCGGGAGCATTCGCACGGCGGGGTGATCGGGCCGTTCGCGCTTGAGGACTGCTGGCCTTCTGGCCATGTTCATCACGTCGAAGCTCTGTTTGTCCACGTCGGCATATGCGCCCAGCAACTCGCCCCAGGGCCGGTAGCCATAGAGCGTGACCATCGACTGGTGCAGGAACAGAATTCCTTTTCCGCGCCGCACGAAGCGAACTAGCGCCTCGCGCCCGGCCGGCGTCAGCGGAAGCTCGCCATTGGTGCTGGCCACGATCGCATCGAAGCGCGCGAGATAGGCATCGTCGATCATAGAAAGGTTGGCGACTTCCGGCGAGCATGGCCTAGTGCGCTCGCATACCGCTGTCTGCTTGTAGCCTTCGAGCGACACGACGTCGAAACCCGCCGTCTCGCCCCATTGCGGCAGAACCGATTCGATGTCAGCAAGATTATCGTGATTGTAAAACAGGTTGTGAGTGAGGAGCAGGACGCGCTTCGCAGGGCGCGGATCCGCAGTAGCGGAGCTGCCGGAGGATGCCGCAAGGACCGCCGCGCTTGCCAGGAAGAGCCAGGCGCCAAGCCGGGACATGATCATGCGGTTTGCTAGTCCTGCTTCATGGCGAAGGCGATGCACACACCTGCCGATGTTACCTGCCCTCCGTTCAGCAAGGCGCATGTGCCGCACGTGCCGTCGCCGGGTTTGTAGAAGGCGCAGTGGCCGCAATCTTTCCCGGCTTCGGTCGACTGCTCGGCAAAGCTGAGTGCGCGCCGCTGATTGCGTTGCGTGAGTGGCAGCGTGGATGGATCGTAGCAAACCGCGTCCTGCGCCGGGAGACGGCTTGCCGGCATCGCGGCTACTGGTGCCAGAGCCGCCATGACGAGGAATTTGCGTCGCGAACTATCCATATTGCGCTCCTTTCGAGCCAAGGGCGAACTCAGTTTTGCTCGACACGGAAATTGTCGTGGCATCCCTTGCAACTGGCGCCGAGCTGGCGCGATGCGCTGCGGATGGTAGTGGCGTTACCCGATGCCGCTGCGCGCTGGAATGCCAGGGCCTGCGCGGCGAAACGATCCTGCGCCGCGCGAAATTCCGCGACACGAGTCCATATCTCAGGCTTTGCCGCCGTCTTGACACCCTGGCGCGGGCCGCTTTGTGGAGGAAACCAATCATATTGTGCGCGCGAAGCTGCGACGATGCGGACGGCGAGCCCGGGCATCGCCGCGAGCGACCCCCGCCGTACGCTGTCGTTGACGGCCTTGTAGGTTGCTCCGAGATCCTTGTAGCCCGCCACGCGTACCGCGATAGGGTTGGAACGCGGTCCGGCAGCGGCCGTCAGCGAAATGATCAGTACAGCCGTTGCGGCAATTTTAGCGAATTTCTCTCGCTTCATTTGGGGTCCTGTCGGTTTTGGCTCTGGCTTGGTCTCTTGGGCGCGCGATAGACATCGTGGCAGGCCTTGCAAGGCATCGCATCGTTCAGCGTCTCGATCACGCCGTTGAGGTTGTCCGCTTCGGCCATGGTCGCCATCGCGTCGGATTTCTGGACAAATTCCTGCATGCGTCTGTCGTAGTCTTCGCGGTTGGACCAAACTTCGGGCTTGGACCGGCCACCTGGAACGTGAAGGGCGAAAGACTCCTCTGCATCCTTTGCGCCATTTGCAATGGCGCGTGCCGTTTCACCGAGCTTGGCGCGCGGCGCCAGGCCGGCAATAATGTCGCCGAGCTTATCGGCATCCCGCTCTAGCTGGAGCATTGCCTGCTGCCGCTCGAAAATGATGCCCTCGGCCTCAGCCGGATCGACGGGCGCGGCACTGGTGGCGCTGGTCATTGCAGCAGAGGCCTCGCCGCCACCGCCCGCGGCCTTCACAGCCTCGCCGGTCAATGTCATGATACCAACAATGGCAACAATTGCAGCGCCTTGCGCGATAATCCTGTCGTTCATGTTGGTTCCTCTAGCGCTGGCTTGGCCCAATGGCAATAAACAGAGTTCTTTTTAATGAAATATGAATGGAAAATCGCTATGAACGCGCACCAATTTATGTTGGTATCTATATATAGAGAGCTCTCTTAGTGGCGCGATCATCACGCATGTAACGCTGACGGCGTTCCACCGTTCGCGCGGGTGAATCAGTGAAGGGGACAGAGGCAATGCCAGTAATGATGATCGGCGAAGCCCGGATCGACCGGGTTGAAGAACTGCGGATTCCCAACAAGATCTCCTACTTCACCCACGACGAGGAACTGATTGCCGCCAATCGCCATTGGCTCCAGCCGCATTTCCTCGACGACGAGGGGCATTTCGACCTGGTGTTCCAGAGCTTCATCATCGAAGTCGGTGGGCGCGTGGTGCTGCTCGATCCTTGCACTGGCAACGGCAAGCTGCACCCGGTGCCGTTCTTCGACATGCTCGAAGTCCCCTGGATCGAACGGATCCACGACTGTGGCTATCGTCCCGAAGACATCGATTTCGTTGTCTGCACGCATCTGCACCACGACCATTGCGGCTGGAATACCATGCTGCGCGACGGCAAATGGGTGCCGACTTTTGCCCGAGCACGCTACATCATGCAGCAGGTCGAATACGACAGCTGGCGTGCAGCGGATCGGGAATTGCCTCCCGATCACCTCAACATCGGCGTGTTCGAGCGCAGCGTCGATCCGGTCGTGCGCGCCGGCCTGGTCGACTTTGCTTCGGGTTCGCGCCGGCTGACCCCTGAGCTCAGTGTCGAGATCGCGCCCGGCCACACGTTCGGCCATCAGTTGCTCCGCCTCGAAAGCGCGGGAGAAAAGGCGTTCTTTACCGGCGATTGCTATCACCACCCGATCCAGCTTGTGCAGCCTTCGATGATGTTCGGGGATTGCGACGACCAGCAAAAGCTGGTCGAGACTCGTAGGCGAATTGTCGAGCTTTCAGTTACCCACAATGCGCCGCTGATTGCCGCCCATGCCTGTGCGCCCTATGCCGTGCGGGCAATGCGCGGCGATGACCGCGTCCTGCACTTCGCTACCGGCGTTTGAGCATGGCTAGGCCTTCAGTCGCTTCAAGTTCGTTCCTCACGTCTCGCGCACTGGTAATCCCATGACACCGACCAAGTTAGCCGCAAAGAAGACGTGATCCCCATGGGCCGCAGCGTGACTTCCAGGTCAGCTTTGGCCGGCCTCGCCTAGTGCCTGCCCCCAGATTCTAACGTATGTTGAACGAAGGCCCGAATGCTGCAGTAGAATCACCACCGACCGCAATTTCCACTTTCGCCGTGTCGATCACCCAGCTTCGGCTTGCCGCATTCCAATAGCGCAGTTCGTCGGGTCCTATCCGAAAGGAAAGCGTACGGCTTTCCCCCGGCTTCAAGGTGACACGCTGGAAGCCCTTCAATTCACGCACCGGGCGAGCAGCGGTGCCGCCACTTTGGTGGAGATAGAGCTGAGCTACTTCGTCCCCTGCGCGCGGGCCTGTGTTGGTCAATCTGAACGTGACATTGGCACTTTCCCCTCGAGCGATCTCCGACCTGTCGACGGCGATGTCGGAATAGGCGAAGGTTGTATAACTGAGCCCATGACCAAAGCGCCAAGTCGGCGCGCCTGGCTCGTTCCAATAGCGGGAATCGGCGCCACGGGGACTGTGCGTGGTCAGACGGTTGTAGGTGAGCGGGGCCTGTCCGGCATTGCGCACCCAGGTGAAGGGCAATTTGCCACCCGGGACACTGTCTCCGGCCAGCAGGTTCGCAACAGCATCGCCGCCTCGCGAACCGGGATACCATATGTCGAGAATGGCCTGAGCTTTGGTGTCCTTGAGATCGAGCGGCCGGCCGTTCATGATCAGCACGACTACCGGCTTGCCCGTGGCCACGACCGAGTCAAGCAAGTCCTGCTGGCGGCCGGGAAGGGACAGCGAAGAGGTCGAACCGAGTTCACCGACCATGTCGTAGGTCTCGCCGACAACAACCAATGCAACATCGGCATCGCGCGTAGCCGCCACTGCCGCCGCAATGCCGGTCACGTCATCGGCGGGCGCTGGGCGGACCACCTGGCCATCCATCATCGTCATCGGATTGGGCGACATGCGCTTGCCCGCAGCGACGCCGGGTTCATAAGTTATCTTGATCGCGGGCTCGAACTTGGCACGGATGCCCGCAAGCAGGCTTTGCGAAACGGGCTGGGCCTGGTTGAACACCCATGGTCCTAGCGCATCGCGCGGCGAATCTGCCAAGGGGCCTAGCACGGCGATCGAGCGCACTTTATTGCGGTCGAGCGGCAATAGACCGCCATCGTTACGCAATAGCACGGCGGAACGTTCCGCCGAAATCCTTGCGGCGTCGATGTGCTGCGGCCGCCTCAGTACTCGGGCGGCCTGTGCTTCATCGACGAATGGTTTTTCGAACAGGCCCAGCCTGATTTTTGCTTCGATGACCCGGCAAACCGCCTCGTCGAGCCGCCTCGGATCTACCTTGCCGGCCGCGACCAGTTCCGGAATTTCCGCAAAGCTGCTGCGCGCGAAAGTCATTTCCATGTCCGTGCCGGCCTTGAGCGCACGCGCTACGGCGTCAGGCTTATCCACCGCGAGACCATGCGTCTGGAGCGCGGACACCGCTGAATTGTCTGTGACGACAAAGCCCTTGAAGTGCCAGTCCTTCCGCAGCACGTCGGTCAGAAGCCAGGTGTTTGCGGCCGCGGGGATGCCATTAAGCGGCATGTAGGCCGACATGATGCTGCCCGCGCCGGCGTCAATTGCCGCCTTGAACGGAGGCAGGTGGACATTGTGCAATTGCTCATCTGATAAGCTGACTTCATCGAAGTCGCGCCCGCCGTCGGGAGCGCCATAGCCGGCAAAATGCTTTGGCGTTGCCAGCACTCTTCCCGGCGTGCCGACCGCGCGCCCCTGGAAGCCCCGCACCTGCGCCTCGGCCATGGCGCTGACCAGGTAGGGGTCCTCACCCGATCCCTCGACCATTCGGCCCCACCGTGGATCGCGTGATATGTCGATCATCGGGCCGAAGGTCCAGCCGATGCCGACCGCACGCGCTTCGGCAGCGGCTATGGCATTGCTGCGCTCGACCATGGCAGGGTCCCAGGAAGCAGCCATGCCCAGCGGCGCCGGAAAGATCGTCGAAAGGCCGTGCAAGACATCCATGGCGAAGAGGAGGGGTATCTTCATGCGGGTCTGTTCGACAGCGATGCGCTGCAGCCGGTTCACTTCGGTCGGATCGGTGACGAATAGAAGTGCGCCGGCCCCGTTCGCTGCGTTCTTGTCAGCCGCTGCCTTGTTGTTGTCGCCTGGCAGGGCGAAAAACAGGGCCAGCTGGGCCGCCTTTTCCTGTACAGTCATTTGCCCGACGATGGCTCGCGCGCGCTGGTTAATGTCTTGTTCGTCGAGGTTGCGATCTACGCCAGGCTTGCCACCGGCCTTGACGCTGGTAGCAGCGGCGAACGCAAGCAGCGCACCGGCAACCAGTTTCGCCAGATATCGAGACATACCCTCTCCCCACGCGACGAAAAACGGCCAATCGCACCCGTCTCAAAATAAAGTATACTTAATAAGCTACCGAGCCGCTCGCGATCGAGCAAGCGAATCCAGCGCTTTCAAGCCGCTTCGTAGCGGCGGCGATATGCAAGGACGAGGATTGTCGCTCCGGAGAAAGCGATGAACTTTCCGGCCAGATAGAGCCAGGCCATTTGATCGAGAATCCCCGACGCCACTTCGCCGCGCTCTGCGCCAATCGGGAATGTAACAAGCGACAGGATGATGCCGGCGCCAAGCGCGCCCAGGCCCTGCGTGGCTTTTCGCACGAAGCTGATGCTGGCGAGAAGCATTGCTTCAGACCGGTGCCCGGTCCGTTTTTCGGCTTCCTCGGTCAGGTCGGCGACCATCGAGGTCAGAATAATGACGATCATCGTCATGCTTGCCGCGCCACTCGCCGATTGTAGCATGACCAGACCGAGCAGCATGGGACTGCCCTCGGGCAAGAGTCCGAAATAACGAGACAGCAGCGGCGCTGCAGAAACGGCAAAGTAGGCCCAGCAGCACAGGACAACCGCGCCACTCTTTCCAAGCCGTCGGGAGAGTACTGGGGCAAGACCGATCAGGACGATGCCGAGGGTGACTGCAACGAACAGAAGGGTTATTTCAGACTGGCTGAAGCGGTAATAGTAAAGCAGCCAGTACATACTCAGCGACTGGCCCATGCCCGAGCCGATCGAAAGAATGATTGCTATGACCGAAAGCAGGATCACCGGGGGGCTGTTTATGGTGGCCACAAACAACTTGAGCCTCGCGCCGAGAGAAGTGGGAGCGTCGAGCGTATGGCTGGGTCTGGCGATCGCCGTTCGGCGCAGTCCCTGCGTGGACGAGAGGATGAGGCAGAAAATCACCAGACCGCAGAAAAGGGAAAAGGCGGGATAGCCCGACCTATCCAGCAAGCCGCCGGTCCCATCGGCATTCTCTTTTAAGAACACATTATAGGCGAGCGCGGAAACCAGGATGCCGCCACTGGCCTCGAACAGGTAGCGCCAGGTATAGAGGCTGGTCCTTGCCTGGCGGTTGGCGGTAAGCTCGGGCACGATCGCCAGATGCGGCAGTTCGAAGAATGTATCGAAAACGCGAACGCCGGCAAGGCAGACAAAAAGGTATGCTGCAAGCGCAGGCGGCGAAAGACCCGCTGGCGGATTCCACAGGGCGATGAAGAATAGCGTCAGCGGAACAGCCGATCCATACATGAATGGAAGTCGCCGTCCCATGCGCGAGCGCCATCCGTCCGAGACCTGTCCCACAACCGGATCGAGCACCGCGTCCAGAATGAGCGTCGCCATCAGCACGGCAGACACGGTCAGCGCTGGCATTCCAACGACCTGATTGTAAAAAATCACCAGGAATGCCGATACGGGTGCGGTCTTGGTGGCGCTGGCAACGCTGCCTAGCCCATAGGCAAACAGGATCAGCTTGTCCGGCCCCTGCCTTTGCACCTGCCCGGTCATCCGTTATTGCCTTCTTTTGAGGCGTCCCAATCAAGAGTGCGGCCTGGACTAATCCTTACCCAGTAGCCCACTGACAAAGGAACCGCGCTCGATCCATGCGCGCCTTTCGTGCAAGGCTGCGAGCACGCCTTGCATCATGTCCCCAC
Source organism: Novosphingobium sp. (assembly GCA_050248535.1). Taxonomy (GTDB): domain Bacteria; phylum Pseudomonadota; class Alphaproteobacteria; order Sphingomonadales; family Sphingomonadaceae; genus Novosphingobium. The sequence continues at coordinate 11,685 of JBFWSE010000018.1, read as the reverse complement.
TGCCTATTGCTTCCGCCTGCAAAAGTTTTCCCGAGCGCCATTTCCTGACGAACTCGCAATGTTGGCGTTCATCGATCGTTGACTCGCTCCGAACGAGTTTCTTGCGAGCGAAGGCAGCGTTTATCTGGAATATCATTCGCATGTAATCACCTTCGATCAGGTCGAATACTATCGACCGAAACTCGGCCTCGGCCTTGCCGATTATCGCCATTTCCGCATCGTCGGGTATGTTCACGACCAGCTCGCGCAACTTTGCCGCGGTCCTCTGTGCGGCGGAACGCTCGGCAGCCGTGCCCTCGCGTACGGCTTCCACCCAAAGTGCCGTCGCCACGCCCCCTGTGTGCGATGCGCCTATTCCAAGTGTGTCGAGATAGGCGCACACGACGTCCTCGACCATTTCGAAGCTCGGCCGTGCCGCGAAATAGCCGCCCTTCTTTCCCCGCTTTACCAGCAACACCCCTTCGCGCTCGAGCAGGCGTGCGGCTTGCCGCACAGTGATGCGCGAAACGTCCAGGCGTTCGACGATATCGTCCTCGCTCCCGATCAGTTCGCCGGGCGGTGCCTTGGTTGCCATCTCGCGCAGGGCCGCAGCCGCAATATCGATTGGCGATGCCGATTTTCCCTTGCTCATTGCGCGATAGCTAGACCGGATTAAGGTGTCCGGTCTAGTGCGGGTTTGGTTTGCCGAGAAGGCTCGCCTGAGATCAGGCAAAAACTTCGGTTACCGCCCTTGAGGTCGCGTTGGGACCGGTGCCCCAGCTGCCTGTCGGGAGACCCATGGCCTGCTGGAGCGTGAGACCGACCCGCGCCACGGTATCGCCCTTGCCGGCGATGTGCTGACCGCTCTTCCATCTTCCCCCGCCGGTCCCGGCGACGATTACCGGTAACGATTCGAGTGTGTGCAATTTGGCGAGGTTGCTTTCGGAGAGCGCCATGATGAGCGAATGGTCGAGCAGGGTGCCATCGCCTTCCTTGACGGCGTCGAGCTTCGCCAGCAGTGTCGCAAAGACGCCCATGCAGCGCTCGAGGAAGAACGTCGCCTCGATCTGGTAGCCTAGCTTGGGATCGATCGGCTCTTCGTGCGTCAGCTCGTGCAGCGCCACCGACTGTCCGGCCTTGCGCAGATTTGAGACAGCCGCGGACAAGGCGACGTGGAACACATAGGTCTGATTGCAGGCAAGAGCCATGACCAGAAGGTCGGTCAACCGGTCGTGCATCTTCGTCGCATCTTCCCAGGTCGTCCCGGGCGCCAGCGCATCGGGCTGCTTGGGGACGAGGCAAGCCTCGGCGCGGGCAGGCGGTTCGAGCTGGGCTGCTAGTTGTTGCTCCACTTCGCGCACCGAAGTGAAATACTGGTCCAGCCGCTGCCGGTCGGAAGCCCCGACATAGCGCAAAAGTTCGCCGCGCTGATCGCTTACGCTGGACAGCACGCTCTGCTGCAGCATGATCGAGGGATCGGGAGTAAACTTGCCTGAATTGGGATCCTGGAACTCCGGGCCGAACAGGCGCTGGTAGAGGCTCACCGGATCGATTTCGCTTGGGTTGACTGTATTGCCTGCGCGCATGGAATAGCTGACACTGCGTTGGCCGGTGCACGCGATCTGCAATGATTTGAACCGGCTTCGCCCGCCGATGTGGTCGGCCACCAGCATGTCGATGGTCGGCGCCTCGGCCCGACCAATGCCATTGCCGCCTTTGGCGGGAGCAGTGCCCCCAAGGGCACACATGACGCCCGACCAGTGGGTCAGGTTCGGCTGACCATCGAGAATGGCGTTAAAGCCGGAAAACAGCGTCAGCTTGTTCTTGTGCGGGGTCAGCGCCTCGGTTTCTTGCTTGAATGTGAAGTCGCGCCCAGTTTGGTCTGGGTAGAAGCGCTTCTCGTTGATGCCGCATGCCCAGAACCAGGTGCCGAACCGCGTCGGGATGCGCTGGCCGGTGGCTGCCATCGCCTGGCCATTGCCGTCGAGGAAGCAATCGAGGATCGGCAAGGCGACAGTCACGGCCGCGCCGCCCGCCATGCCCTTGAGGATGTTGCGCCTGTTCCAGCTTGCCATCGTTCTTCTCCAAATGATTCCCTAGCGCGCGGCAACAACTGTCCCGGGCACTGTCCCGGGGGAAACCGCGCGGAATGCCGGACTCTTTGCCACTTGCTCAAGCAATGCGGGGAACTTGTAATTGCTCCGCGCAAAATCCTGCTGCAATGCTTCGAGCCACATTTCCTCGCTCGAAGAAAGCTTGCGCCCAACGCCATATTCCAGCGTCCTTTGCACTGCACAGGCCGGAATGCTCTGGCTGTTCCGGAGCAGCTGCGACAGCTCGAGCGCGTTCTTGTAGGCCGCGCCTTCGAATTCTCCGCTCGCGTCGATCGGGGCGCCGTTCTCCAGTGTCCGGTATTGTCCGACTGGCGTATAATTTTCCATGGCGAGCCCGATCGGGTCGGTGATCTTGTGACAGCCGGCGCAGGCGGGGCTCTCGTTATGCGCCGAAAGCCGCTCGCGCGCTGTCTTGTAAAGCGGGTTGTTGACGTCCTGGACGATACGGAAGTTCACATTGGCTGGCGGCATGGGAACCGTCTGGCACAGGAAATTCTCGCGCACGACCTTGCCGCGGATGGTCGGCGAACTGCGCCCCTCGTGCGAAGGGTCGAGCATCAGGTAGGCGGGCAACGTCAACAGGCCGGCATGCGGCGAATTGTCTGGGAATGTGTAGGGCATCCAGTCGCCGAAGCCGCGATAATCGACCCTTACTCCGTAGAGCGCACCCAGCGACCGGGTGAGGAACGTGCGCCGCGTAGAAAACAGGTCGCGATAGTCGCCTTGCCTGACCAGCAAGTGATCGACGATCGTGCGCAGGCTTTGTTCCTTTGCGTCGTCGCGCAGTTGCGGGTTGAAGATGGGGAAAAGCGACGGGTCTTTAGACAGGCCATCGAACTGATCGTAGGCCAGCATGTCGGAGAAGAAGGCGCGCGCGCCATGTTCTAGCCTGGGTGATTTCATCAATCTCGAGACCTGCGCCTCTAGCCCGTCACGTGTGTCGAGCGTCCCCGATGCCGCGGCGTCGAGCAGCTCCGCATCAGGCGGAGCATCCCACAGCAGAAAGGAAATTCGCTCGGCGAGCGACCAAGCATCGAGCCGCATGGCGCCGGGCTTCGCCGGATCCGGCTCCGACCTTTCGATGCGGAACGTGAATGCAGGCGAGGCAAGCAGCGAGGCAAGTCCGGCTTCGACGCCTTTGGAAAAACTGCCGGTCATCGCGGTGGCGCGACGTGACAGGTTCATCGCGTCTGCGAGCTGATTTTCGCTCAATGGCCGCCGGAACAGCTGGCGGCCGTATCTTACGAAGAACGTCTTGGCACAGGTTTCGTCGAATGCGGCGGTCGGCTGCGGCGCACAGGCCAGAAATGTCGCCCGCCGCTTGTCGTCTAGCACCTGCGCCGCGATCTCGCGCGCGCGGATTGCGCTCTGCTCGAAGCCCGAAGCTGTGACGATGACATGCGATTCACCGATCGCCAGCAAGCCATCCTCGCGAACAGGGGGCTCGAACCGCCCGGGAACATTGATGTCCTCGCCAAAGACTTGCGCGATTGCCCGCTTGTATTGTGGACCATTGAGACGGCGAAACGATGTCGGCCCAGCTTCGCCAGGCGCCGATGCAGAGGCGCTGTCACCTGCCCATACCACATTGCCGCTACTCGCCCCCAGGGACAAAGTTGCGAACATGGCGGTTGCCATTACCATTCGGAGGTTGCAGGTCGCTCCCATTTTTGCCCTTACCAGTCTCATCTTGAGGATTCCCTGATCGCATGCCCGCCAGTTTGCGGCCTAGCGATTTGCCCTTGCATCGCCTGTCGCGCCATCTGCCTTGCCCGCCGCGAGTTGCGTGGCGGGCAACGGCGTCAGAAACGCGGGCACCGTATCGATTTCGTAGGCTACCGAGATACCTTCGTATTCGCCGGTCAGCGGGTTCCGAAGACCATCGGCATGGCGTCGCAGTCCGTAGAAGATCGATTCCGCGCGAAATCCGAACAGGCCCTCGGAATAACCGCTGCTGTAATTCATGAGCTTCCATTTCTGGTAGCCGCCCAGAATTGTCTTCGCGGTTCCGTCCTCGCGCTGCTCGATCCGGAACCGGGCCTTGTAGAACTCGGTCAAGGCGCCCTGACCCGGATTGAACTGCAGCAAGTCGACCGGATCGGTCAGGATGACGCCATCGACGATGCGGCCGCGCACGCGGACGTTGTAGAGCGCGAAATTGGGATCTGTGGTCGGACGAAAAGTATAGCCCGCAATGAAGGTCTTGCCGAAGGTGTCGCGCATCGGCTTGTCCATCGAGTGGATCAGTGCGACTTCGACATGGCCGTCATTCCGATCGTCGTCGATGTCGCTAACCTCGATCAGCGTGGTGATGTTGCCATCCGCGCGGCGAGCGTTTGGGGTCTGGTTCGAATAGCCGCGCCGCCCTCGGAAGCCCGGAACGCAGCCCATTACCCGGATCAACTGGTTATCGATGCCGGTCCGTCCGTCCGGCGAGGTGAAGTTTGCATGCTTGCGAATGCCGCGCGGCGGCTTGCCGCTGCCCTCGTCGCCGTCGAGGTCAAGGCCGTCTGCGACAGTCGTAACCGGTTCGAACAATCCGGGATCGGGAACGATGCCCGGGAAAACCGTCGCATTGAGGCGGTGCGGGCCGCGCCGTTCGCTATCGAAACCGTAGCTGATGCCCTTGCCCCGGAAGCGCTTGCGAACTTCCTCCTGTTCTGCCGGGCTGAGGTACCTGTAGACGTCCTCCTCGGTCGGCTTGCCGTTCATCCGCGGACATTGCTCGTCCGTTGTGGTGGTGGCTGGCGCGATCCAGGTGATCAGCCAGGCCCTGACTTGCTTTCGTCCCTCGGGAACGCGCGGCGTAACCGGCGGAAGGTCTTCTGGCTTGACCACGATGCGATTGGCTCTCGGCGCATCGGGATCGTAATTGAGCCAGGCAATGTCGCCGAACTTGAGCACGAAGGCCCGCTGCACAGCGCCTTCGAGAACCGGACAATCAACTACCTCCACCGATTTCAGGGTATAACGCCACCAGGCGGGAAACTGCTTGGGCCGCGCTCCGAGCTCGAGCACAGGCCTCGCCCGGTCTGACGATTCCGAATAGGTCATTTCCGGCGCGACGGTCTTGTCGGCGCACAATCGCGCCAGCAGGCGCGCGTCTGGATTGTCGACGTTCAGAGCAATAGTAAGCTTGCCGCCGCCTCTGCCGGGTTGAGCCGCATTGGGTCCGCCGAAATATAGCTTGTCGCCGGCCAGTGGATCGGTCGCTCCGCTGTTGAGGACCATGATGCGGCCGTCCCAGTCGCTCGCCTCGACATGCACCCAGCCCTTGTGCTCCTTGCCGCGCCAATGCCCTGATTCGCCTGGAATGCTGAGAAAGCTGTCGCCTATGTAGGCGGAAACTGGAGACGCGAAAGCGCAAGCAGCCAAGGCGGCGGCAAGTGCCGCGTGTCTTCGCACAACATTATTTGACCGAGCGATTGTCCGCATAGCTTCTGCCCGCACATTACCGACCTCAGATGCTCGCGCGAACAGGCGCGGCATTGATCGTGGCCTTGGAATAGCCGGTTGCACCCCGCCCGTCAACAATAAGAGATTGCTCTATTGGCCAGAGAGGCGTTTAGACCATGCGACTCCTCCATCTACGGCAAGGGGGTGCTTGAGCTAATTCGCGGGCGCGGGTTGCGTTGCTCCGAGCTTCTCCAGTTCCTCATCGAGCTGGGTAAGCCGCGCGTCCGTAATCATGTTGGGCGCATACTGGCCCACTGCGGCCTTGAGTTCGGGCAGTGTCATGCCCGATGCTCGTTCAAAGTCGCCGCCAGGGGAATCGCCAGCCTGAGCAAATTCGGGGATGATCTTCATTAAAATGGCCTTGGCCTCGGGGTCGGCCATCAAAACACCAATTGTGGATTTGCTTGTGCTGTATTTGGGTGCCGCGGCTGTTTCCGCAGCCATCGATGTCGTCACGATAGTGCCGCTGGATAGAGTAGCTAGCGCCAACGCGGCGGAAATGATCGGATAACGCATTTTCAAAGTCTCCCGGGGCGGCAGGCCCTTGCCCGCCTCATGTGGCCCATATTCTAAGGATATAGCCGCGGCCCGAAGAATGCAAGATTACAGTAATCTCTTATTTGTCACTTGGCAAAATGTAGGGCCGGCTGGTGGACGTTACGCAAGGCCAGAATTTTGGCCTTGAACGCCGGTTGGTTCCGAGGGCAGTGGTGATCGCCTGAGCAATCCATGGATAAAGAGTGTGTTCTTTACGGAAAAAAGTTTGCCGTTAATGCATCTCCGATGATTGACGAGTTGCACACTGTCTGGACTGCGCTCCTGGGAAGCCCGGTTTTGCGGTGGGTGGCGATTTTCGCCATACTCAACTTTATCGGTTCGTACGTGCCCTACTTCCGCGCAAGGAAGATTCAGCCCGGTATTTTCCGATGGAAACAAGTCGCGGTCGAGGTGGTGCTGATCACAATCGCCGGCGCTTTGGGCGTATTTTTTCTCGGTGCTTTCACTGTCTGGCTCAAGAGCCAAGGGTGGGTCCATGCCGATCCTTCAGCCGCCAGCTGGTGGGCGGTACTGATCGAGTTCGCGATATTCTTCGTGCTGTTTGACATGTGGTTCTACTGGAACCACCGTTTGATGCATATCGAACCGATTTATACTCTCGTACATCGCTGGCACCACCAGTCGCTGACTCCTACTGTCGTTAGCACGGTCAATGTGAACCCTCTGGAATCGCTGATCAACGGAGGCTTCGTTCCGGCCTACGTTTCCATAGCCTATCTGACCGGCAACCCGGTCCACGAAGCGAGCATGCCCTTTATCGGTGGCTCGACATTCCTGATCGGCGTGTGGATTCACTGCGGTTTTGAGTTCCTGCCGCGTTGGTGGAACAAAACCTGGGCGACCAAGGGGTTTATAGCGTCTACTTTTCACGACCAGCACCATCAGTATTTCCGCTTCAATTATGGTGGTTTCTCGACAGTGTGGGACCGCATCTGCGGCACTATGCGCCCGAAATACGAAGCCGACTTTGCCAGCCCCCGTGCGCGAATGCTCGAGCAGAAGCGAAACGGAATGCGCAAGGCCCAGAAGCCGTCCGGCGGTGCAGGGCGCTGGCGATTTAGTCCATTCAGCCTGCTGGCACGCGATGGGGAAGCCGCCGGCGGCAGGAAATTGGTTGAGGTGGATGCCGCCATCACTGGCTGAGCTTGCCGGTATCGGAAGATCTGTCCGCTATAGCTGTATACTGATGAATCCGGTGTCGGGTTCCGGGTTGTATTGAGCGACCCATTATTGTTGTAAACTCGCAACATCCGACGCAAATCCGGTGCAAAAGCGCCCCCAGTGGAGTGTTGAGCTATTGACCAGCCTTTCGGACCCGATTAGAGAATGCTCAATTGTAGGCGAATGCAAGGGGGGCAGTCACTTTCTCCCGTCGAGCATGCCATAGTGTGTAAACTTCAAGGGGGGAATTATGACACGACGCTTTTATGCCTTAATGGCAGGCACTTGCATTGCTTCCACATCGATGGCGACCGCGGCCTTGGCGCAGGCGCCAGCCGGGGATGCCGCAAGGGACAAGGACGATATCGTCGTCACCGGCACCTTGATCCGCGGTGTTGCCCCGGTGGGAAGTGAAACTGTAACGGTGTCGGAGCAGGCCATCAAAGAGTCCGGAGGCCGCACTGTCAACGACGTGCTTGCCACGGTTCCCCAGTTTACGAATTTGTTCAACCGGACAGTCGTCGCGGAGCCGGGGCGGACTCGCCAAATCCTGCAGCCGCAAATTCATGGCCTCGACACTCTGATCCTGATTGACGGCCATCGCATCGGCTCCGCCGGGCCGGGCGCCAGCGGAACGGCAACGAGTATCGACCCCTCGATCATCCCGACGGGCGTGCTGACCGGCATCGAAGTCGTGGCCGACGGCGGTTCGGCGCTCTATGGATCGGACGCTGTGGGCGGCGTCGTCAACCTGACGACCTTGAAGCGGTTTGACGGCATCCAGGTCGATGCCAACGTCACGCTTGGCAAGGCCTATACCGCGTTCATGGCGAACGGCACCGTTGGCAAGGCATGGGATACCGGCTCGATCTATCTGTCCTATGCCTATAACCAGACAAGTGCGGTTTTCGGATTCGACCGCCCATTCATCAATCGCGTTCCACCAAACAATGGCTGCTATCCTGGAACGGTTTTCGCTCGTGACGCCAGCGGAAGAACGCTGATAAATACCTACTCCTACAATGCCGTCGACGCGCAAGGAAAACCCACGGCCTACACTTCAGGCGCGGCATCCTGTAACCGGTACACGCAGGAAACGATAATCCCCGACGAACACATGCACTCGGTCTTCGCCGGCATGTCGCAGGATCTCGGTTCCAACATTCACCTCGACCTGCGCGGATTCTGGTCGCAGCGCAAGTCGACCTCGTACAACGCCGTGGCGCTCAGCGACGAGGCCGGTAGGGGCAACACGGTCGGAAAGGCCAATCCCTTCTACAAGCCCACTCCGGACGAACTGGCCAACCCAACACTGTCTCAGGGCGCGAACATTAGTCTGGCCCGGGCCGTGGGCGACAATCTGCCCCAGTCGGTCAAGCTCGAAACCTGGGGCATTACGGGTGAATTATCCGCCGATGTGTTCGCCGATTTTCAGGTTCGCCTGCTCGGTAACTACAACGAAAGCCGTTTCGATTCTTTCGCCTTCGCCAACATGGATGGTGCTCTGTATAGATCGGCGCTGCAGAGAACCGATGCCACGGCGCTCAATCCCTACGATCCGGGCTTTTCGCCGGGGTCGGTGCTGGTCGCCCAGCAAATCGTCAACCATCCTACCACTCAATTCGGCCTTACCAAGCAAACCCAGGTACGGCTGGTAACGGACGGCACGCTGTTTCAGATTCCGGGCGGGGCCGTGAAGATCGCTGTCGGCGGCGAATTGATCCATGAAGACTACGTGTCAACTCAGGAAACCCGGAATTACCTGGGCAATCTGGATGGCGCGGCTCAGGCCTTGACGGGGCGTCGAACAGTGAAATCGGTATTCGGCGAGTTGAATATTCCGCTGATCTCGCCCGATAGCGGCGGGCCCATCCATGCGCTCAACCTCAGTGCAGCCGGTCGTTACGATCACTACACTGACTTCGGCGGCACTTTCAATCCGCGCTTCGCCGCCACGCTTCAGCCGGTGGAGTGGCTAACCCTGCGCGGATCCTATGGCCGCTCTTTCCTCGCGCCGTCTCTGCCGCAACTATTCGCTGCGCAGACGATTTCATTCAGCAACAACGCTTTCGTGCTGCCGCCCGGCGCCACGAGCGTCCTGTTCCTGCTGGGCGGCAACCCTAACCTGAGGCCGCAGAAAGCGACCACCTGGTCGCTGGGCATGGACCTGAAGGTGCCTTTCGTCGAAGGTTTGAGGGCCAGCCTCACCTATTACAATGTCCGTTACAAGGACAGGCTGGGCCAGGCTGGCGGCGGCCCGATCCAGTTCCAGGGCGGCGATTTCTACACGGCCAAGTACGCGAATTTTTGGCTCAAGGATCCGAGCTACGATCAAATCGTGGCTTTCATCGCTTCCAGCGTCTCACCGATCCCGATCTCCAATACCGGCGGTACGGTTGAAGGGCTCTATGGCTCCAATCGCGAGCGAATTGCTGCCAGCCCCACGTATATTGGGTCGGGCCAGGTTGGTAATATTGCGCGCCAAAATGACCAAGGCCTCGATTTCGATGTAAGCTACAAACGCCCAACCTCGTTCGGATCGATTGATTTTCGGATTGCGGGCAATTACATCCTGACCAGAGAAGTCGCTTCGGATGGCGCGATATTCATCGATTCGCTGCTTACCGAACCAAGCTTCCGGGGCAGCTTTACGGCCGGAGCGGAGGTCGGCAACTTTCGCATGACCGCCAGCTTGCTGCACACCAGCGGCAGGGGCCTCAGCTCTGACGCCAACAGCTCTGGCCAGACTTACGTGAATGCCTACAACACAGTCAACACGTTCGTCAGCTACACGTTCGATGATCACGGAATCCTGTCGGATACGGTGCTGTCGTTGCAAGTGAATAATCTGTTCGATGTGAGGCCGCCTGTAAATCTCATCGCATCGACCGGCTACGATCCGGGCGATCTTCTCGGTCGCACGTTCCAGCTGGGGGTGAAAAAGAAGTTCTGATCGCCTTCGAGTAGTGATCGGATTGGACCCGGCCAGCATTCCTTCTGCTGGCCGGGTCTGTTATTTTCCGGGCTTTTGCCCACCTTGTTTGCCCGTGCCAGATTGGTCGACGCCACATGACTTCGAATGCAGCGGAGCCAACGACTATGAAACCCGATACCTACAAGGCCGCCATTTTTCGCGGCCCCGGCAAGGTCGATGTGGTCGAGCTGGACTACCCGCCGTGTGGCGACGATGAAGCCATCGTGCGCAATGTCATGACCGGCATCTGCGGCTCCGACATCTTCGCCTTCCAGAAGCACGGCCTGGAAAGCCGCATCTGGATCGACGAGGAATTCGGCCACGAATCGATCAGCGAAGTGGTCGAACTCGGCAAGGATGTGCAAGGCCTCGCCGTCGGCGACCGGGTCTTCGTCAATACCGACAAGGCCTTCCGCGATTTCCGCCGCGTTTCGGCCGCCGGTGGGTTTTCGACCTACAACCTGATTCCCCAGTGCGAGGTAGGCTACAGCCTGCTGCCGATCGGCAAGGACATCGATCTGCGCGCCGCGGTTCTGTTCGAGCCTTTCGTCATCGGCACGCGCGGCGTCAAAGGCCTCGATCCGAAGCCGGGAGATAATGCCATTGTCTTTGGCGCCGGAATCATCGGCATGACCAGCGCAATCATGCTCAAATGGTATGGCTGCGACACAGTCATGGTGACCGACTATTCCGACTTCCGCCTCGAAAATGCCCGCCGCCTGGGTTTTGCCACCTGCAACCCGGGCAAGGAGGACCTCAAGGCGAAAGCCATTGCCGCCTTCGGCAGCAGCCGCGGCTATCCCGATGAACGGTGCGGCGCGCGGCTCTATGTCGATGCCGTGGGTGTCGGCGCGGTCATCGACCAGTTCGCCTCGCTCGCACCGCGCAACGGCAGCCTGGCGCTGGTCGGCGTACACAAAGCGCCGGTCGCGCTCGACCTGACAGCGGCCGCCTTCAACAACTGGCATATCCACGGCTGCGGCGATGGCGCCACCGAAGAACTCTGGCCCGAAATCGTCGCCATGATGCGCTCGGGCCGCTTCGATTTGCCGCAACTGGTGACACACGAGTTTCCGCTGGAGCGGATCGAAGACGCGCTGAGGCTGGCATCACAACCCGGCGAAGCGCAGAAGGTTTGCATCGCGTTCTGAATTGACTGGCCAGGGTTTGGCACTGGTCCGCCATTTGTTGTTGGAATTTGCCGGCACAAAGCGGTCCTGAATTCTGGATTTGTGCCTGCGGCTTGCCTTGCCTTCCGGCCAACGCGCCTCTGGCCTGGGATCATTAAGGGCGCAGTGCTCGTATTGCCTATGCCTGAGGCTAGACTCTGTTTCACTTAGATTGAAGCATAGCCGCTGTTTCTGAGATAGTTTGCGCATTCGTGTGGCGGGAAGGCATCGAGTAGCTGGCCGATGCGTTGCCATGTGGCCTCGACGGTGCGTT
>JBFWSE010000017.1:0-44976 GCA_050248535.1 Novosphingobium sp. | reverse complement strand
CGTCATCACGGTCTACCGGGGTGTAGATGGCGAACTGGTTGGCACCAACTCCGATGTCGATGGGGTCGCCGAAGCCCTGACAGGCCTCGATCTCGAAGGCCAGGAAGTGGCGGTGATTGGCGCTGGCGGAGCAGCGCGGGCGGCTTTCGCGGTTCTCGCCGAGCGCAAATGCGCGGCCGTCCATGTTCTGGCGAGAAACCCCGAAAAGGCCGTGAAAGTCGCCGATTCCTGCGGTGTATTCGGAGTAGGCGTGGCGCTGGCTGCGGATTCCGCCGCGCTTTACGAATCCATGCTGCTGATCAATGCCACCCAGCTCGGCATGACCGGGCAGGAGAGAATGCCCACTTTTGTACTGAACGAACTCAACGAACTGGCCGAAGGAGCGCTGGTGTTCGACATGGTCTATGCGCCGCTCGAAACCGACCTGCTGGCCGCCGCGAGGCGCAAGGGGCTGCGCACCAGCGATGGCCTCGTCATGCTGGTCGGCCAGGCGGCGGTCGCCTTTGGGAAATTCTTCGGTCAGCCTGCCCCGCGCGAGCATGATGCCGAACTGCGCGCTTTGCTGACGGCATGACTGACAAAAGGCCCTTCATCCTCGGCCTCACCGGCTCCATCGGCATGGGCAAGAGCGCGGTCGCGGCCATGTTTCGCGGGCTGGGCGTGCCGGTGTTCGATGCCGATGCGGCCGTGCACGAACTGCAGGGGCCGGGCGGCGCGCTGTTGCCGATGATCGAAGCGGAATTTCCCGGCACGACTGGTCCCGAAGGGGTGGACCGGCCCAAACTCGGCGCGGCGGTGTTTGGCGATCCGGAAAAGCTCAGGAAGCTCGAAGCCATCGTCCACCCTGCCGTGGGCGCCATGCGGGCCGGGTTTCTTGAGGAGAATGCAGACAGGCCGCTGATCGTCTTCGATATACCGCTGCTGTTCGAAAAAGGCGGCTTCCACATGATAGACGCCGTCGCAGTGGTCTCGGCCCCGGCGGATATGCAGCGCGAACGCGTGCTGGCGCGGCCGGGGATGACAGTGGAAAAGTTCGAACAGATCCTGAAGCTCCAGGTGCCCGATGCCGAGAAGCGCAAAAAAGCGGACTACGTTATCGACACAGGCACTTCGCTCGCCGAAACCCGCCATGCGGTGCAGGCCCTGGTCCATCGGCTGACCGGCACACAATAAGTGCCCGCACCCTCTTGCGCCGGGGCGCATCGAGGCAGATATACAAATTGATGCGTGAGATCGTCTTCGACACCGAGACCACCGGTCTGGATCCCCAGGGCGGTGACAGGCTGGTGGAGATCGGCTGCATCGAAATGGTCAACCGGGTCGAGACCGGGCGCACCTTTCACGGCTATTTCAATCCACAACGGACGATGCCGGCCGCCGCCGAGGCCGTGCACGGGCTTTCCGATGCTTTCCTTGCCGACAAGCCCCTGTTTGCCGAACGCATTGGCGAACTTATCGAATTTCTTGGCGATTCACCGCTCGTCGCCCACAACGCCGGTTTCGATTTCGGCTTCCTCGATATGGAATTTGCGCTTTGCGGCGCGGAACCGGTTTCGCGTGATCGCATGGTCGATACGGTCGCTCTTGCCCGGGTACGCCATCCCGGCGCCAAGAATTCGCTCGATGCGCTGTGCACACGCTATGGCATCGACCGCAGCCACCGCACCAAGCATGGCGCCTTGCTTGACGCCGAGTTGCTCGCGCAGGTCTATGTCGAGCTTACCGGCGGCAGGCAGATCGGGCTTGGGCTCGCGGGCGAGGTCCGGGCCGAAGTCACGGTCGAGGCTGTTTCGCTGGTCAGGCAGGACCGGCCTGTGCGCCCCCCAAGGCCCCATGCCGCGAGCGAGGCGGAACTCGCCGCGCACGCAGAGTTCTTGACAACGATAAGAGAACCGCTCTGGGAGGGGTAGGTAAATTCAACGGCATTCAGGAGCCTTACCCAATGGAAATTCGCATATCCGGCCATCAGATTGACACTGGCTCTGCCTTGCAGGCCCATGCCAGCGAAAAGCTGAATGCCGTTGTCGGAAAATATTTCAGCCGCGCCGTTTCTTCGAATATCACTTTCGGCAAGGCTCCAGCGGGTGCGTTCAGCTGCGACATCGTCACACACGCGGGCAATGGGCTGGTGCTCAAGGGCGCGGCGGTGGCCGCCGATGCCCATATCGCGCTCGATCAGGCGGCGGAGAAGATCGACAAGCAATTGCGCCGCTACAAACGCCGCATCAATGACCGGCACGAGCAAAGCGCCTATGCGATCAAGCTGGAAGATGCCGCCTATACACTCTTTCAGGAGCCGGTCAGCGAGGATGACGAGGAAAGTTCCGATGCGCCGGTGATCATTGCCGAAACCAGGGTCGATGTGCCCGAAGCCACGGTTTCGGACGCGGTGATGATGCTCGATCTGAGGAACACCAACGCCTTGCTGTTCAAAAATGCTGGCACTGGACGGCATAATATGGTTTATCGCCGCGGCGATGGTTCGATCGGCTGGGTCGAACCGTCCTGACACGCAACCGCGCGTGACTCCAGACGGAGAAGGGGCATCACCGGTCCGGATATTCCGGAGACGTCCGATTCACCTGTCGAAAAGCGCCAGATGGTATCGATTCGAGTTCAATGAGCCCTTTGTTCACTCTTGTGCCGGAAGCCGTCGGTTCGTTCAGAGCCGATAGCAAGCGCGCCATCCTTGCGGAACTGGCCGAGCGCTTTGCTGCGGTTTACGGACTCGACGCCGCGCAGGTCTTTGCCGGGATCGAACAGCGCGAAGAACTCGGCAGTACGGGATTCGGCCGCGGTGTTGCCATTCCTCACGCTCGAATCGGCGGTTTGAACCGGCCGGTCGCGGCCTTTCTGCGACTCGATGCTCCCGTCGGTTTCGACGCGGCTGACGGCATGCCGGTCGATCTGGTATTCGGTCTGCTTTCTCCGGAAAAGGCAGGAGCGGCCCATCTTCATGCGCTTGCCGCCATTTCCCGCATGATGCGCGATGAAAGTATGCATGTGGCATTGACCCAGGCGCCAGACGCCGAAGCGCTTTATGGCTTGCTCTCGAATGTCATCGACCGGGATGCCGCCTGAATCCGCATTGTCGGGCGCGGCGCTGCACTGGCGGGCGCTGGAGGGGCTCTATGCCTCGGCGCCAGTCAATCGCCTGTTCGATTCCGAACTGTCGGTGCAAGGCGAAGGGCGGGCGCAGATCCGTTTTTCAGTCGATGAGCGGTACTACCATGCCGCTGGCGCGGCGCATGGCACGATCTATTTCAAGATGCTGGACGATGCCGCTTTCTATGCCGCCAATACCATGGTGACCGACCGGTTCCTGCTGACCACATCGTTCAACCTCCATTTCACCCGCCCGGTCAAAACGGGCCAGGTAACCGCGGAAGGCCGCTGGATCAGCGGGAGGCGCCGGGTGCTGGTCGCCGAATCTCGGCTTGTCGACAGCGAAGGCGAGGAAATCGGCCGCGGAACCGGAACCTTCATGCGTTCGCGCATCGCGCTGTCGTCGCTCGATGGTTATGCCCGAACGCTGAAGCGCCCCCCGGAATGACCATCGAGGCGCGGTTGCCGGCGCATATTGAAGTTTCGGGCCTCATTCGCCGAACTCAGGCCGAAGGCGGATTCGCAACCGTGTTGCGCAAGGGCGACCCGGACGCCGGCACGCTGCTGATCGTCCTTACCGATGGCGGAAGACATGGCCGCGCTTTCGAACGCATGCCCATGCCCGATGGCAGCCGCGGGTGGCTATGCGCAAAGACGCAAAATGCCGAAGATCCATCCGAATTCGAGAGTTATCTGGAACGCCGCAAGCGGCAGGATAGCGACCTCTGGCTCGTCGAGCTGGATCTGGCGGGGGGAGAGCGCTTGCTCGGTCTTGAGCCCAAATCAGCCGATATTTAACCATTTTCCCCTAGACCCCGCCCAGAGACGTTCGGCAATCGGGGCGAATTGCAACATGCGTATTGTGGCATTGGCTTTGTCAGTGGCTGTTGGCGCCATACCGATGGCGCAGGCCGCCGCGGCGCCTGCACCGACAACGGTCGAAGAAGCTTTCCAGGACTTTTCGGCGCAGGAATTGCTTGAAGGCACGCCGGTCGAGCCGGACAGCCCCGCCCTCGACCCGCAACCGCATTCCCGCTTCGCTCCGGTTTACCGGCCATTGCCACAGGAGCCGGACGGGAAATCCTTCCAGAGCTTTGTTGCGCATCAGCGACTGCCGCGCGAAGTCTCCGGCGAAATCGGCTGTCTGGCCGGCGCGATCTATTTCGAGTCGCGCGGCGAACCACTGGAGGGACAACTGGCCGTCGGCAGAGTGGTAGTTGCAAGGGCGCGATCGGGGAAGTTTCCGGCTTCCTACTGCGCGGTCGTGTTTCAACCGCGGCAATTCTCATTCGTTCGCGACGGCAGCATGCCGCCAATCGACTTCTATTCGTGGCAATGGCGCAATGCCGTCGCGGTCGCGCAGATCGCCCATGCCGGAACCTGGCGGAGTCCGGTCGAAGGAGCGCTATTCTATCATGCAACTTACGTATCGCCAGGTTGGCGCCGCAATGTGATGGCCCAGGTGGGCAACCACATATTCTATCGTTGAATCAGTTCCGCAATTCGACCCACACCGGCGCATGATCGCTGGCCTTTTCGCGGCCGCGATGCGCCTTGTCGACACCGCAAGCCACCAGCCGGTCCGCCAGTTCCGGCGAAAGCAGCGCATGGTCGATGCGAAAGCCGTGATCGCGTTGCCAGGCGCCGGCCTGATAGTCCCAATAGGTCCAGACACCGCCACGCGGATTGTGTGTGGCCAACGCGTCCGTCCAGCCCAGGCCCAGAAGCCGGGCATAGGCGTCGCGCGATTCCGGTTGCATCAGCGCATCGTCGGCCATGGCCTTGGGCGACCAGATGTCCCGGTCTTGGGGAATGACGTTGAAATCGCCGGTCACCAGGGCCGGCACTTCCTCAGCCCAGATCTCGTCCATCCGCCGCCGCAGCCGCTCCATCCAGCGAAGCTTGTAGTCGAATTTGGGACCTGGCTGCGGGTTGCCGTTGGGCAGATAGATGCACGCGACTCTCAGGCCGAAGACCTGGGCCTCGAGATAACGCGAATGGTCGTCCTCAGGCTCGCCATCGAGTCCGCGCATCACTTCGACCGGCTGCTCCCCGTCGGCGAGAATGGCGACGCCGTTGAAACTTTTCTGCCCGTGCCAGATCGCCTTGTAGCCCAGCTTCTCGAATTCGGCGGCGGGAAAGCCTTCATTCTGGGTCTTGATTTCCTGAAGGCAGGCTATGGAGGGCCGGGTTTCCTCCAGCCATTCCAGCAATCGCGGCAGCCGCGCCTTGATCCCGTTGATGTTGAAGGAAGCAACCTTGATCATACGGCGAAGCTGGAACCGCAGCCGCAGCCGGCCGTGGCATTGGGATTCTCGACCCGGAAGGCCGCGCCGCCCAAGGATTCGACATAATCGACCATGCAGCCCGCCACCAATTCGAGACTGACCGGATCAACGACGAGCCGGACTCCTTCGGTCTCCGCCACCACATCGTCCGCCTCGGGCGCTTCGGCCAGACCGAACTGATACTGAAATCCCGAACAACCTCCCCCTTCGACCGAAAGCCGCAGGATCGCGGGCTTGGCCTGTTTCGCCGCAATCGCCGCGATGCGCGCGGCGGCGGAGGGGCTGAGGCTTATAGCGGTGGTGTTCATAGACCCGATGTAGGTGGCCCGGGTCTCGCGGGCAAGCGGGTTGCGGCGATCACGCCGTCTGGATGTAGGCCCGCATCGCCTCGGCTTCGCTTTCCACCAGATCGATACGGTATTTGACGAGGTCGCCGATCGAAACGAAACCGACCATGCTTTCGCCCTGCATCACCGGCAAATGGCGGATGCGCCGCCGGGTCATCAGGCCGAGCGCGGCCAGCACTTCGGTATCGGGGGTAACCACTTCGGCCGGGCTGGTCATGGCCTCGCGCACTGTGCGCACCAGCATGGCGGGTCCGCGCTCGTGCAATTGATAGAGTACATCGCGCTCAGAAAAAATGCCGACGACTCGGCTCTGTTCGAGCACCGGCAAGGCCCCGATGCGGTGTTCGGCGAGTTTGGCGATGGCCTGTTCGACGGTAAGCCCGGCATCGCAAGAGATGGTAGGGTCAGACCGTCCCTCGAGCAGGCGCGCAATAGTCATGGCGGCTCTCCTCATTTCCAAACAACGACTATTGCACGAATTGCCCAATTTGGCGAGTCCGCCGCTTTGTCATTGCGATGCAAGGCGTCCGGGCGCATGAAATCTGCGATGACCGAGCCTTCGCCTCTCGACGATCCACATACCGCAGTGCACGCCTGGGCGCGTTACCGGCGGCTGATGCGGTTCATGATGGTGATCACACTGATCATGGTCGGCGCGTCGTTTTTGGCGTTGTACCGCGAGAACGGGCTGGTTTCGGCGCATTTCTACATTGCCACGGCGCTTGGCGTCGGTTTCGCCATGCTGCTGATGTCGGCGCTGATGGGGCTGGTGTTCCTGTCGAGTGGAACCGGGCACCACGAAGCCGCGGCCCAGCCGTTCGACGAAGACGAGGAAGACGATTAGTCCGCCGGGTAAAGCCGGTGTTCTTCCACCGGAACGCCGCCCACCAGATGCTCCTGGATGATGCGTTCGAGCACTTCGGGCTTGCAGCTGTGATACCAGACTCCCTCGGGCCAGACCACGGCCACCGGGCCGGCGGCGCAGATCTTCAGGCAATCGGCCTTGGTGCGATAGATTCCGCCTTCCCTGTCGAGCCCCAGTTCCTTGAGGCGGCTCTTGAGAAACTTCCATGAGGCCGATCCCGCCGCCCGCGGGCAGCATTTGCCCTTTTCCGATTCGGCGCAGATGAAGATATGCCGCTTAATCCGGCCGCCACCTTCTTCCTTGAGTGCTTCGCGGGCAGCGGCGATTCTGGGGCTTTCGGCGGTCATGGCTTCAACATCCAGCGTTGCGCCCTCTCGCGGTGATCGTCGGGGATGGCATAGGGCTTGTTGTCTTTGACACAGACCAGAGTGACTTGCGCGAAAACCACCCGTTCGTCGCCTTGCATGACCAGTTGGCTCAATTCATAACTGGTCCTGCCGAGCTTCGAGGCGGCAACGTACATTTCCAGCGGTTCGGGAAAATGGCTCTGGCCGAGAAATTCGATTGCGACACTGACCACCATCCCGGTGATCGCATGCTCGGCGGAAACGCCGCCAAAATCGCTTTCGCGGTGAAAGCGCACCCGCCCCTCCTCGAGCAGGCTTGCCATCACGCCATTGTTGATGTGCAGGTTGCTGTCGAGGTCGCGGTATCGCGTCTCGATAAGGCAGCGGTAGGGATAGCGCGACGGATCGAGCAGCGCGGGGTCGGGCTTTGCCATGGTGGCGCGTTAGAACGCGCGATTGGCGAAATCTAGCCGCGTTTGCCGATGATTCGCGAAATCTCGGCGGCGACCATGCGTTCGACCATCGGCGGCAGGTTGCGGTCAAGCCATTCGGCCAGCGCCGGGCGCAGCATATCGCGCACCAGCCCTTCGAGCGAAGTTTCGCCCGAACGCACGATCTGTGGCCGGGCGCCGGGTTCGGCCAGCATCGACAGGGCTTCGAGCGAGTGCTGCATCGAAACGCGCGCCTCTTCGGTCACCAGCGGGGCCGTGTCCGCTTCTTCCGCCGAATCTTCGACGGGACCCTGCGCCCATTCGTCCGCTTCGGCCAGCTCAAGCACTTCCTCATTGACGAAGTCCTCTGCTTCCGGTTGTTCCTGAACACCGGCCACTTCGCGCTCGCGGCGCTGTTCGGCCGCCGAGGCGCGATTGTCGCGCGCGATCACTTTTTTGATCGAATCGAGAATTTCCTCCACCGACGGTTCTCCAGCCTGACGCATTGACGTCACCCCCATGACTTTACTTGCCCGGAATCTCGCCGTTTTGGGCCCTCGTGTCAACGGTTCGCGTGGCCTGCGGTTTGGGGGCGGGGTCGCTAGCCCAGTCAGACCACTTGCCGCGTACTCGCTGGTAATTGCTGTCCGGGTCATAAAGCGGCCCGCCGTCGATGCCCAGATCGCGAGCTTCGGCCCGGCCCATGGCGGCGAGCAGCGAGAAGCCCGCGACATAGGCATTGCGCCGCGCTGTAACCAGTCGGACCCTGGCCTGGAGCAATTCCTGCTCGGCATTGAGAATGTCGAGGATGGTGCGGTTGCCGACACTATTTTCCGCGCGAACGCCCTCCAGGCTCAGCGTGGCCGCATCGACCGCGGTCTGCGACGAAGCAATGATGGCGTTCGCCGCCTGCCATGACGCATAGGCCGCCCGCGTCTGCGCTATGATATCGCGTTCCGTGCCGATTTCATTTTCCAGCGCCGCGCTCTGGCGCGCCTGCGCCTGGCGGCGCTGGGCAGCGGGAAGGCCACCTTGAAAAATAGGGATAGTCGCGCGGATGCCGGCCTGGGCGGTAACCTGCGATTGCGTAAAAGCGCCGGTGGATGCCGAACTGCCGCCAAGCGTACCGAGATAGGTGGTATAGTCGGGACCGGCGAACACGCTCACCTTGGGCAATCGTCCGGCGCCAGCCGCACTGACGTCGTAACCCGCCGCCCTCGCGCTTTCGCGCGCCGCGATAAGGTCGGGATTGGTATCGAGCGCCACTTGCACGGCTTCGTCGGCATTTGCCGGGAGGCCGGGAAGCGGCGGCGGCGGTTCCAGCGCGCCGGGCGCCGTCCCAACCACCTGAATATAGCGCTCACGCGAGCCGATCAGGTTCGATTCGGCGGTGCGCAAATCGCTCCGCGCTGTCGCCAGCCGTGCCTCCGACTGGGCGACATCGGTGCGAGTGAGATCGCCGATCTGGAACCGGTCTTTGGTTGCCTCAAGATTGACCCGCAGCACGTCGACGTTGCCACGATTGAGTCCGACCACGGCTTCGTTCAGGATGACGTCCATATATGTTGCGACGGTCTGGCTGAAAATTGCCGATTCGGTGCCGCGCAGGCTTGCCTGTCCCGCTTCCACCCGGGTTTCCGCGGCGCGCACCGCATTCTTGACCGCCCCTCCGGAATAGATCGGCACGGCAAGATTGGCCTGGGCGTCGAAAGCGCGGGCGGGCGAAGTGAAGGAATTGGGGCTGCGCTTGACGAATTCGGTATAAGTCGCCGTGCCTGACACCGAAGGCCGGCCCGGGGCCTTGGCGATGGGCACGCCTTCGTCGGTCGCGCGCTGATTGGCGCGGGCGGCTTGCAAGTCGGGATTGCTTTCGTAGACCTGGCGCAGCGCACCGCGCAGATCTTCCGCCCGCGCGGGCGCAGTCAGGGCCAGGCCGATCCCGGCGATCAGAAATCCGCGCCTTGCTTTCGGCACGCCTAGAAGCTCCAGGATTTGGGTGCCGCGAATTCGGGAAGCACGGGAATGCCGATTTCGGCAAGCGGCAGAAGCACCAGATGCCCGGCCGCCTTGCGTCCGGTCGCCAGGCGCGTGATGCCGCGTTCGACCAGGCCGGTCACCAGCCGCCCGTCGTCCGCCAGGCGCTTTGCCAGAGCATCGGGCATATGTTCGATCGCGCCATCGATGACAATCAGCGAATAGCCGCCCTTGCCCTTCGACAGGGCCGAGGCCGGATCGACGGCGTCCAGCGTGCCGCACAGCGGCTTCAGCAAGGCGGCGAGATAGCCCTTGTCCTCGCCCACCAGCAGAACCTTGTCTTCCGGGCCGGGCCCGGCTTCCGCCAGCATGCGGGCGTGGACTAGCGGCGATGCCAGGAAGCGCCCTTCGCCCAGCGCGATCGCCCGGTCAATATAGGCGGCGGCGCGCGCCTCTTCGGGTACGAATTGCTCGCGCGCGACCGAACCGATGGCGGCCAGAACCCAAGGCTCGTTGACGCCGCTGGTGCGCAGCTGGCTGTCGATCATCGCCCGTCTTGCCGTGGCATGCAGGTCTGGCGTGCGTTCCGCAGTCATGGTCATTGCTCGATCCTTTGAGCGCGTGCCTATTACATCGCACAAGCCGCTGCACAATCGGCAATCTTGTCGGAACTTGTCGCAATTTCCCAAGAATGCCGTTTCCACGGGCCGCGAACCGAGTCTAAGGGGGCCGCGACAGGCTGGCGTCAGGCCAAGAGACAGGAGCAGTAGACATGGGCGACATGGTAACCATCCGTGAGGCGGATCTGATCGACAGCGTCGCCGATGCACTGCAATATATCAGCTACTACCACCCGATGGACTATATCCGCGCGCTGGGCGAGGCCTATGAGGCGGAACAGGGTCCGGCGGCCAAGGACGCCATCGCCCAGATCCTGACCAACAGCCGGATGTGCGCCGAAGGCCACCGGCCAATCTGCCAGGATACTGGCATCGTCAATGTCTTCGTCGAATGGGGGCAGGACTGCCGGCTCGAATCGGATCGCAGCCTGCAGGACGTGGTCGATGAGGGCGTGCGCAAGGCCTACCTCCACCCGGAAAACAAGCTGCGCGCCTCGGTGCTCGCCGATCCCGCCTTCACCCGCCGCAACACCCGCGACAACACGCCCTGTGTACTCCACGTCTCGATGGTGCCGGGAAACAAGGTTTCGGTCGATGTCGCGGCCAAGGGGGGCGGCTCGGAAAACAAGAGCAAGTTCAAGATGATGAACCCCAGCGATTCGATCGTCGACTGGGTGCTGGAAATGCTGCCGCAGATGGGCGCTGGCTGGTGCCCCCCGGGCATGCTGGGCATCGGCATCGGCGGCACGGCGGAGCATTGCATGCTGCTGGCCAAGGAGGCGCTGATGGACCCGATCGACATGGGCCAGCTCAAGGCGCGCGGGGCGCAGAACGATATCGAGGCGCTGCGGATCGAGATTTTCGACAAGGTCAATGCGCTGGGCATCGGCGCGCAGGGGCTGGGCGGGCTTTCGACCATTCTCGATGTCAAGATCAAGGACTGGCCGTGCCATGCCGCCGGCAAGCCGGTCGCCATGATCCCCAATTGCGCCGCGACCCGCCATGCCCATTTCACGCTCGACGGCTCGGGACCCATGTTCCTTGAGACCCCCAAGCTCGACGAATGGCCGCAAGTGAACTGGACGCCCGACAAGGCGGCAAGGCGCGTGAACCTCGATACGCTGACCCAGGCCGAAGTGTGCAGCTGGAAACAGGGCGACCGGCTGCTGCTCAATGGCAGGATGCTCACCGGGCGCGACGCCGCGCACAAGCGCATCCAGGACATGCTGGCCAAGGGCGAGAAACTGCCGGTCGATTTCCGGGGCCGGGCGATCTACTATGTCGGCCCGGTCGATCCGGTAATGGGCGAAGTGGTCGGGCCGGCTGGCCCGACAACGGCAACCCGCATGGACACGTTCACCGACATGATGCTCGATCTTGGTCTGCTCGCCATGATCGGCAAGGCCGAGCGTGGACAGGGCGCTACCGAAGTGATTGCCAGGCACAAGGTCGCCTATCTGATGGCAGTCGGCGGCGCCGCCTACCTGGTGGCGCGCGCGATCCGCGAAGCGAAAGTCGTTGCCTTCGAGGATCTCGGCATGGAGGCGATCTACGAATTCACTGTCGAAGACATGCCGGTGACGGTCGCCGTCGATGCCGAGGGTAACAATGTCCACCAGTTGGCGCCGCTTGTCTGGAAGGACAAGATCGCCAGGGAGGGGCTGCTCGCCAAGTAGCCCGCATCGACAAACCGCGTGATTTTGTCGACCAACGCCGTGCCATGAGGGCTGAAACGCGCTAATCCGCTGACCATGGCCCAGCCCGCCCAGCTTGCACCAAGAGTGCCCGCTCGCGTCGTTCTCGTTTCGATTGCGGGCCTGTGGTTTTGCTACTTCATCCTGACTTCGCTGCGCGGATGGGCGATCGGCTTTTCATTCGACTGGCCGATGGTTTCCCGCAGGCTCGAAGTGGTGTTGGCTTCTATGGCGGTGACGGCGCTGCTCTGGCCGCTTTTGCGGCTGCTGGACCGCCATGCCCTGTGGGTCAGGATATGCGCCGTGCTGGTGGCAGCGCTGCCCGCATCGCTGTTGCTGGCCCAGGTCAACCAGTGGATTTTCGCCGATATCCAGACCATGCAGGTCAGCCGGATCGGCGAACAGCATGGCATCACCATCCGGCGCGATGAAGCCGGCAATGTGCTGGTGGAACTGCCCGATCCCCCCAAGCCGCCCGACCCTCCCAGGCCACCCGAACCGTCGAAGACAGCCGGTGCTTCCGTGGCGCCAGACCCGCCGAAAGTTCCGGTCTCGGCGGGTCTGGCGCCGGTTGACGGCAAGGAAGCGGGCGATTCGCGCACTCACGTGTTGCTCGACGCCCAGGCCGAGATGGACAACCGGTGGCGTCAACTGACCGATCTGGCGTCGAGTCGTTATTTTCTGCTGCTTGCCTGGGCCGCCATCTACCTTGCGCTGGCCAATGCCGAACATGCCCGCGCCGCCGAGCGCCGCGAAGGCGAATACAGGCGCGCCGCCAAGGCATCCGAACTGCGTTCGCTTCGCTATCAGGTCAATCCGCATTTTCTGTTCAACACGCTGAACTCGCTCTCGGCCCTGGTGATGACTGGCAAGGGCGAGGCGGCGGAACGCATGATTCAGACGCTTTCCACCTTCTACCGCCGCAGTCTTTCTGAAGATCCCACCAGCGATCACCCGCTTGCGGCCGAGATAGAAATGCAGAAGCTCTATCTGGAAATCGAAGGTGTGCGCTTTCCCGACAGGCTACGCACGCGTTTCGACATTCCGGCAGGCCTCGAAAGTGCGCGCGTGCCCGGTCTGATCCTGCAGCCACTGGTCGAAAATTCGGTCAAATATGCCGTTGCGCAGAGCAGGCTTCCGGTCACCGTTACGATTTCGGCGCGTGAAGAGGCGGGCCGCCTGCTGATCGAAGTGAGCGACGATGGCCCCGGCATGGAAGCGGACGCCGGTTCGGACAGACCGCAAGGCGCGGGCATAGGCCTCGCCAATGTTTGCGAGCGGCTTGAAGCCAAATTTGGCGCTTCTGCTTCTGTTGAAACCGGCGCGCTCGAAAGGGGGTATCGTACAGTGATTGGCCTGCCACTGGTTCGCGGTCATGACTGACGCCTTGCGCGCCCTGATAGTCGATGACGAACCGCTGGCGGTCGAACGGTTGCAGATTGTCTGCGCCGGCCTGCCGGACCTGACGGTCGTGGGAACCGCCAGTGACGGCGCCGCCACATTGCGGCTGGTCGAAGCGCTGTCGCCCGATCTGGTGCTGCTCGATATGACCATGCCGGAGATGGACGGGCTTTCGGTCGCGCGCGAACTGGGCCGGCAGGACAATCCCCCGGCGCTGATTTTCGTTACCGCGCATGACAGTTTCGCGGTCGAGGCCTTCGACCTTGATGCAGTCGATTATGTGCTGAAACCGGTAGCCCCGGAAAGGCTTGAGCGGGCGATCGGCCGGGTCATGGCGCGCAAGGCGCCGCGCGAGCGTGAGCCGGACCAGTGGCTGGCCGAATTCTGGGTACCGCACCGTTCCGAACTGTTGCGCATCCGCGCCAGTGATGTCGACCGCATTGACGCCGAGCGCGACTATGTGCGGCTGCATTGCGGTGAGCGCAGCTACCTTCTGCTGCAGACCGTCTCAGGGCTCGAGGCCAAACTCGATCCCGGGATGTTCGTGCGTCTTCACCGCTCGACGATCCTGCGCCGCGATCGCATTACCGGCTTGCGCCACGATGGCATGGGTGTGTGGTTTGCCGAATTGCAGGATGGCAGTTCGGTGCGAATCGGACGGACCTATCTTGCCCGGGCCAAGGCATTGGCTGGGCGCTGACCGGACAAAAAAGAGCCCGGTCCGGGGGACTGATCCGGACCGGGCCTCGGCAATGCATCAGTCAAAAGCGAAAGCTGCAGCCCGGCACCAGTTGTGCAAGTTTCCGTTACGGCATGCACAGTTTTGCGCCATTGATTTCCGACAAGTTGCCAGAGTATTCGACCAAAAGCGCTCCGGCGTTGACGAACGACATGCCGGTCCTGCATGGCTTCGGCGCCAGGCTTGAGGTATCTGCTCGCCTCACGATGGCGATTTCCCTGCTCTTTCTGTTCGGCATCGCCAATTTCGCCTTGCACAAGGCAGTGCTGGAGAGCGATCATCCGCTGCTCGGCCAGATGCCGAGGTTCCTGCACTTGTTCGGCGGGCGAGGCAGCCTTCTGGTTGAATTCCTGATGCTGCTCGGCGCCATGACCCTGGTCGCGCAGGGGTCGCAGTTCTGGGTCTGGGGATATGCGGGCTACAGCGCGATCAACGGCCTGGCCGCCTGGATGATCCTCAGCGACCGGCTTTGACCTCGCGTTCGCCGGCGCCGTTCAGCGTTTGGCCGAAGCTATCGCATTGCCCAGTTGATCGCCCAGCTTGCTGGCGATCTGCCGCCTCACGTCAGCCATGCAGCGCGCCTGTTCGTCACGCAGCTGAATGCGCGAGCCGGTAATCGATTCCAGCGGGCAGGCCTTTTGGGCGACCGTGTCGATCCGGCGGGAGAGTTCGGCCTTGCCGGCCTCGGTGGCGAGATCGAGATCGTCGTAGCGCAACTGGGCCGTCTCGGCGTGCGCGGGCATTGCGGCAAGCGGAAGCGCAATTGCGGCAAGGGCAGCGGCGAAATGCATCTTCTTCATGGCGGGCTCCTTGGTCGGGTGCGGGAAATCGGTTTCGATGTTTCGAATGGCCTTGGCCTACCAGTCGCCCAAGCGCATTGCGCGCGGATTTCGGCCAATCGGCGAGGGGCGCCGACCAAAGCCTTGATGGACCGATGAAAGGCCGATGGAGTCCGGCAAACGCCCAGTGCCGTAACGGCGCGGTGCTTTCCGCTTGCCAGCAGGGGGTGCGATCTGCTTGCAGGCAGCGATGGCGAAGACAGTGCGCATCTTCCATGTCAGCGACCTGCACTTCGGGCGGGAAGACCGGGCCACGCTCGATTGGTTTGCTGATGAAACTACCAGCGAACAGCCCGATGCAGTGATCTGCACCGGAGATCTCACCTGGCGGGGCACCAGCCGTGAATTCGCCCAGGCGCAGGAATGGCTCGGTTCTCTCGGCGTGCCGGTGTCTGTCGAGCCGGGCAATCACGATATGCCCTATTACTGGGACCCTTTGCGCCGGCTGGCCAATCCCTATGCGCGCTTCCGTAAGCTGCGCGAGGCCGTGCACCGGGATCTGGCGGTGGACGGCGTGCGGGTTATCCCGCTCAAGACAGTCGCGCGGGCGCAATTGCGGCTCAACTGGTCGAAAGGCCGGGTTGGCCGCGGTGTGCTCGATGCGGCCCTGGCGATGCTGGAAGAGGCGGGGGACAGGCCGCTGCGGCTGGTCGCCTGTCATCACCCGCTGGTCGATGCCGGCACCCATTCGACGGGATCGACTCGCGGCGGCCGCCAGGCCCTGGCCGCGCTGGCCCATGCGGGCGCCGATGCCGTGCTGTCCGGCCATGTTCACGATGCCTTCGACAGGCGGGTCGAGGCTGGCGGTCATACGATCCGGCTGATCGGGGCAGGGACGCTGTCGGCCCGGCTGCGCAAGTCGCCGCCTGGCTACAACCTGTTGGAATGGTCACGGAATTCCGGGCTGGATGTCACAGTCCGGCATCGGGGCTGAAGGAGAAGGCAATGTACAAGATCATGTGGCTGCTGAAGCGCAAGCCGGGGACCACGCACGAGCATTTCCGCAATCACTACGAAACCAGCCATTCGGTGCTCGGCCAGACATATTTCGGCCACCTGATCCAGTCCTACCAGCGCAATTACAACATGGCGCGCGAGAAGGACGGCGGCGGAGCGCGCGCGTCGGACTACGATTGCGTGACGATCTGGGAAATGCCCAATGCCGAAGCAGTGGATGAGATTTACCGGATCATGGCCGATCCGGTCATCGGCAAGATCTTTCTCGACGACGAAGAGCACTTCCTCGACAGCAACGAGACCCGGCTGGTGCGTTGCGATCCCTACGATACGGGGCCAGGCGATGGGGCTGGGTGGGCCGAATACCTGGCGAAAGCCGGCTGATAGCCAAACCAAAAAGGGCGGCCCCGCGGGACCGCCCTTTCGAATTCGGTTGTAACTTCGCAGCTCAGCGCTTGCTGAACTGGAAGCTCTTGCGGGCCTTGGCGCGGCCGTATTTCTTGCGTTCGACCACGCGGCTGTCGCGGGTGAGGAAACCCGCGGCCTTGACTGTGCTGCGCAGCGCCGGCTCGAACTTGGAGAGCGCCTGGCTGATGCCGTGCTTGACCGCGCCGGCCTGGCCCGAAAGCCCGCCACCCTTGACCGTGCAGACCACGTCGTACTGGCCTTCGCGCTCCGAGATCTGGAACGGCTGGTTGATCACCAGGCGCAGCGTCGGCCGGGCGAAATAGACTTCCTGATCGCGGCCATTGACCGTGACCTTGCCCGAGCCGGGCTTGATCCAGACGCGGGCGACCGCATCCTTGCGGCGGCCGGTGGCATAGGCGCGGCCCTGGGCGTCCACTTCCTTCTCGCGCAAGGGCGCGGGCGGTGCGGAGGGTGCAAGCGGCGCTGCTGGCGCATCGGCTGCGTCGGCGGCGGCCGCCGGTGCCGCGGTGGTGAGGGCGCCGAGATCGGCGAGATCGGATACGGTTTCGTCGGACATCATGCGCCCACCTTGTTCTTGCGGTTGAGCGAGGCGACATCGAGCGCCTCGGGCTGGGTTCCGCCATGCGGATGTTCGGAACCGGCATAGAGATGCAGCGCGCGCATCTGCGCCCGGCCGAGCGGCCCGCGCGGGATCATGCGTTCGACGGCCTTTTCGAGCACACGCTCAGGAAAACGGCCGTCAAGCACTTTGGCGGCGGTAATTTCCTTGATGCCGCCGGCATAGCCGGTGTGGCGATAATATGTCTTCTGCGCGCGCTTGTTGCCAGTCAACCGCACCTTGTCGGCATTGACCACCACGACATGATCGCCGCAATCGACGTGCGGGGTGAAAGTCGGCTTGTGCTTGCCGCGCAGGATATTGGCGATGATCACCGCGAGTCGGCCGACCACCAGTCCATCGGCATCGATCAGATGCCACTTCTTTTCGACCTCGGCCGGCTTGATCGACCGGGTCTGCTTGCTGAGCGCCTTCATGGCTGAACCACTTTCCTTGTTCTGCACCGTCGCCGGATCGAATCTGGCTGGACGGGAGGCGCGCCATTCGCTGTGCAGGGCGCAAAAGTCAAGCCAAACCGCGCCTTTGCAGAGAGGTAAAATAATACCGTTACATCAGGCCGGCAGTGCGGCAAGCCAAGCGGCGGTCTCCGGCGAGGCGGCATCGCAACGCCAGCCGAGGATCGCCGGCTGCTCGTAAGGGTGCAATTCGCCAAGCCGTGCGATTGCCTTTTCAAGCAGCGAAGCATCGGTCTTGAATAGCGTCCCGGCTTCCTCGTCCTCGCCGCGTTCGCCCCGCCATTCGTATATCGAGAGCATGCCGGGCAGCACATTGGCGCAGGCAATCAGCCGCTCGTCGAGCAAGGCACGGGCGGCAGCGGCTGCGCTCTCGCGGTCCGGAAACGGGCACCAGATCAGCGCGGGCCGGCTCTCGCTCACCTCGCGCGGCCCAGCACATGCGCGCCCCACACAACCGAAACGACCAGCAAAGCGCCCACCAGTTGATGCAAGGCTGCTAGCCACAGGGCCATTCCGGTCATGACCGTGGCGATCCCCAGCAGCAATTGTGTGCCGAAAGCGCTGTGAATGGCGATCGACGCGGCGCGCGAACCGGCCCTGCGCACGAACCGCGCGAACAGGATCAGGGCCGCGACCACCACCCAGGCCCACCAGCGATGGATGAAATGCACCAGGAAGGGGTCCGAAACAAAAGCATGCAGCGGGCCCTGCGACCAGTCGATACCGGCCGGAAAAACCTGGCCCTGCATCATGGGCCAGTCGCTCGCCACATAGCCCGCCTGCAGTCCGGCAATCAGTGCGCCGTAAAGCAGCTGAACGGCGAGCAGGGCGAGTACAAGGGCGGCGGGACGGACCAGCCGGGCTCCGGTTTCGCTCCGCGCCAGCGCCCGCATGTCGAGCGCGGTCCACACAACCAGAGCGAGCGTCAGCAGCGCCGTGAGCAAGTGCGCGGCCAGCCAGCCGTGCGCGACGCGAGTCATGCCGGGCTGCAGCCCGGACCGCACCATCAGCCAGCCAAGCAGGCCCTGAAACCCGACCAGCACGACGATTCCCGCCAGTCGCGGGGCATAGCCTTGCGGAATGGCGCGCTTCCATGCGTACCAGCCCAGCGGCAGCAACACCGCAAGTCCGATCAGGCGCCCCAGCACGCGGTGGACATATTCCCAGAAGAAGATGCCCTTGAACTGCTCCAGCGTCATACCGGCATGGATCGCGGAATATTGATCGATCTGGCGATAATGGTCGAATTCGGCCTGCCACTGCGCGTGGTTGAGCGGCGGCACGATACCGGTCAGCGGTTTCCACTCGGTGATCGACAGCCCCGATTCGGTAAGCCGGGTGATCCCGCCCACGACCACGATGGTCACGATCAGAGCCGCCACCCACCATAGCCAGCGCGCGATCGCCGCCGGATTGGCGGCCAGTTCGACGGGAGGAAGCGTTGCACTATTCATGGCCCGAGCCCCCTGCTCCCACGCCCGGAATTTTACAAGCCGCTGCGCGGCCACTTGCGCGATGTTACAACATTACATATCTTGTCGCCCATGCGCGATGCCATGCTCTCGATTCGTGACCGGCTGGACGGACTGGGCGTTGCGCTCTCCGGACTGTGCGCCGTGCATTGCATCTTGAGCATCGTGCTGGTTTCCACACTTGGCCTTGGCGGCGAAGTGCTGTTCGATCCCTCGATTCACCGTACCGGCCTGGCGCTGGCTATTCTGGTGGGGGTGGTGACATTGGGTATCGGTGTCCTGCGCCACGGCCGGATGTCGGTGCTGGCGATCGGTGCCGCCGGAATCGCACTGATGGCGGCGGGCCTCGCCGTTCAGCATGGTGCTGGTGAAGCCATATTGACAGTCGCCGGGGTCGCTCTCGTCGCCCTCGCCCATATCCGGAACTTGCGTCATTCAGCCTGATGGGTAAGGCGGCACCATGAGTGCCGAACTTTCCCTCACCGTAAATGGCGAGCCGCGCCGGATTGCCGCAGGCAGCAGCATTGCCGACTTGGTCCGCAGTCTCGAACTCAATCCGCTCAAGGTCGCGGTTGAACGCAATGGCGAGATCGCGCCGCGTTCCAGTCTGGCCGATGCCATTCTGGGCGATGGCGATGTGCTCGAAGTGGTTCATTTCGTCGGCGGGGGGCAGGACGAATCTTCCGATGACACCTGGACTGTCGCTGGCCGCACTTTCCGCTCGCGCCTGATTGTCGGCACCGGCAAGTACAAGGATTTCGCCCAGAACGCCGCCGCGCTGGAGGCTTCGGGGGCGGAGATCGTCACGGTCGCGGTGCGCCGGGTCAATGTGTCCGACCCCAAGGCGCCGATGCTCACCGATTTTATCGATCCGAAGAAATTCACCTATCTGCCCAACACCGCCGGCTGTTTCACTGCTGAGGACGCCATCCGCACCTTGCGGCTGGCGCGCGAGGCGGGTGGCTGGGAACTGGTCAAGCTCGAAGTGCTGGGCGAAGCGCGCACGCTCTATCCCGATATGCGCGAAACGCTGAAGGCGACCGAGCAATTGGCCAGGGAGGGCTTCCTGCCCATGGTTTATTGCGTCGACGATCCGATCGCAGCCAAACAGCTGGAAGAAGCCGGCGCGGTCGCGGTGATGCCGCTGGGCGCGCCGATCGGTTCGGGCCTGGGCATCCAGAACCGGGTGACCATCCGCCTGATCGTCGAAGGGGCTTCGGTGCCGGTACTGGTCGATGCCGGCGTCGGCACGGCGAGCGATGCCGCCGTAGCCATGGAACTGGGCTGCGACGGCGTGCTGATGAACACCGCGATTGCCGAGGCCAAGGATCCCATCCGCATGGCGCGCGCGATGAAGCTGGCCGTGGAGGCCGGCCGCCACGCCTATCTCTCCGGCCGCATGGGGACGCGCAAATACGCGGATCCCTCTAGCCCGCTGGCAGGGCTGATTTGACTTTTATGCTTAACGCGATGCTAACCATTTTCTGGTGATCTCCTGTCAACGGGCCCGATGGCTCGGGCAAACAGGGAATCCGCAAGATGGCCAATACCGGCACCGCATCGCTGACCATCGCCGAGCTGCGCGAGTTCGCCGGCTTCACGCCATGCGAGCAGCGTTACATCAAGCGCAGTCTCGATGTCGGCTTGGGCCGGCAGGACGCGTTCAAGCTCTGGGCGCGCAATCCGGACGAAGTCGCCTCGATCCGCAGCCAGTATGTCGTCTATCAGGAACTCAAGAGCCTGCGCGCGGCCATGCCCGGGGAGACGTCGTTCGAAGGGCTCGAAAGCTACATCGGCAAGCTGGTGCGCGTCGCTGCCTTCGATCTGGCGCAGGAACGCATCACCTCGTTCTCGGCCTTCCGCTTCCTCTACGAGCGCCTGCTCGGCCCGGAAGCACGCCCATTCCTCCCCAGCGCCTTCTGCGCCGCCGCCGCCTTGCCGCAGATCCGGCCGGACCGGCGCAAGGGCCTGCTGCAATCGATCAGCGAAGCCGCAGCGACGGCGCCGGGCTGGTCGACGCGGGCGCCGAGCTTCTTTCCGGAATGGGTGGAGAAGGAGGCGGCCTAGCTCTTGTACAGCGCGTCCAGCCGCTCTCCATACCGCTCCTTCAGCTTGTGCCGCCTGATCTTCAGGCTCGGCGTCATTTCCTCGTTGTCGATGGAAAAGGCTTCGTCGGCGAAAGTGAACTGGCGGACTTTTTCGATTACCGACAGATCCTTGTTGACCCGGTCGATTGCCGCGCGGATGGCGGTGCGGAAGGCGGGCAAGTCCTGCAATGCCTTGATATCGAACTTCTCGTCTTCCTTGCGCGCCCACTCCAGCGCCCATTCGGCATCGGGCACGATCAGCCCGACGATGTAGGGCCGCTTGTCGCCCGAGACCATGGCCTGGGCGATTTCGGGCTGCAGCGTCAACATGCCTTCGACTTTCTGCGGCGAGACATTGTCGCCCTTGTCGTTGACGATCATGTCCTTCTTGCGGTCGGTGATGACGATCCGGCCTTTGTCGTCCAGATGGCCCACGTCGCCGGTGTGCAGCCAGACCTTGCCTTCCCCATCCTTTTCCAGGACGCGCGCCGTCTCGGTCTCGTTGCGCCAGTAGCCCCGCATGACGAATTCGCCGGAGACGAGGATTTCGCCATCCTCGGCAATGCGCAGATCGACGCCGAGCAGCGGCGGGCCGACCGTGTCCATCCGCAACCCTGCCTTGGGCCGGTTGCAGCTGATCACCGGCCCGGCCTCAGTCTGGCCATAGCCCTGCAGCATGGTCAGGCCCAGCGCGTCGAAGAAGATGCCGACATCGGGATTGAGCGGCGCGCCGCCCGAGACCATGGCCTTGATCCTGCCGCCGAAGCGCTGGCGGATCTTGGGCCGCAATGCCCGGCCAAGGATCATGTCCATCGGCTTGTCGCGCAGCCGTTTGCGCCCCTGCGCCTTGCGGCTGCCGATCGCCAGGGCGCGGTCAAGCAGATAACTCGCCAGCCGGCCCTGTTTTTCGAGCTGCTTGATGATCCTCGCGCGCAGCACTTCGAATAGGCGCGGCACCACCACCATGATCGTCGGGCGTACTTCCTCGATGTTGCTGGCGAGCTTTTCGAGGCCTTCGGCGTAATAGATCTGCGCGCCCAGGCCGATCGGCAGGTACTGGCCGCCGGTGTGCTCGTAAGCATGGCTGAGCGGCAGGAAGGAGAGGAACACTTCGTCGTCCCAGCCAAAATCCTCGGTCACCATGCGCGCCGCGCCATCGACATTGCGCAGGATCATGCCGTGGTGCTGCATCACGCCGCGCGGCGCGCCGCCGGTGCCGCTGGTGTAGATGATGCAGGCCAGGTCCTCGCGGCCGATCTTGGCGATGCGCGCCTCGACCGCCGCGCGCGCCGCGTCCGGATCGCCGACAAGCAGTCCGGCCCAGTCGTGAAAAGTGACCGTGCCTGCCTGCATCTGCTTGAGCGGTTCGAAAGCAATGACGTGGCCGGTATCGTCGCTGCGCAGCACTGCCGGCAGCAAGGTCTTGCCCAGCTTGGCGTCGGACAGGACCACCGCCCGCGCGCCCGAATTCTCCAGCACATGCAGATGATCGCGCTCGGTGTTGGTGGTATAGGCCGGCACGGTGACGCAGCCTGCCGCCATGACGGCGAGATCCGCCAGACACCATTCGGGCCGGTTTTCCGAAACCAGCATGACCCGGTCGCCGTCCTTGAGCCCCAGCCCGCGTAGTGATTCGGCCATCAGGCAGACCTGCCGTGCGGCTTCGTCCCATGTCAGCGAGCGCCAATTGCCGTCGCGCTTGGCCCAGAGAAATGGCTTGGAACCCTGTTCGTCCGCGCGTGCGAGGAACAGGCTGACGAGATTGCTACTGGCATCGAAATCGGAAAGCTGCACTTCCCCTCCGCTCCGCCACACCTGCGGCGTTCCCTGACCCTGACGCTCATTTAGGCCGGCAAGGCCAAGGCGGCAAGCGCGCGCTATTCGGAAATCGCGCGGCCTTCGCTACGCGGGTCGGCGGCGCCATGCAGCGTGCCATTGGCGACTTCGATGGCATTGGCCTTGAGCGGCAGGGAAACGGCGCGCACTTCGGCATGGCCCAGGGCCTGCAGCTGTGGCGCCATGGCTTCGAGGGCAGTGCCCTTTTCGACGTAGAGGCTCGAACCGCCGGGGGCGAACAGCACGGGCAAGGCCACGGCATCCTGCACATTCAACTTCCAGTCGAGGACGCCGATGATGACGCGGGCGACCTGGGCGGGGATAGTCGTGCCGCCCGCCGCGCCGACCGCAAGGCGCAACTTCCCTTCCGGGGCGAACACCAGCGTTGGACTCATCGAGCTGCGTGGCCGCTTTCCGCTTTCGACCCGGTTGGCCACCGCCCTGCCGTCCTTTTCGGGCTCGAAGTCGAAATCGGTCAACTCGTTGTTGAGATAGTAGCCATTGAC
This sequence comes from Novosphingobium sp., assembly GCA_050248535.1. Lineage (GTDB taxonomy): Bacteria > Pseudomonadota > Alphaproteobacteria > Sphingomonadales > Sphingomonadaceae > Novosphingobium. The sequence continues at coordinate 21,965 of JBFWSE010000017.1, read as the reverse complement.
CATCAACCCCGAGCCGAAGCTGCTCTCGATCGTCGAGGTATAGCTGACGGCATTGCCCCGGCGGTCGATCACCGAAAAATGCGACGTGCCATGTTCCTCGGACGGCGGCGGATCGGCGCGTGACAGCGTCTGTGCGCCCGGCGGCGTTCCTGCGGCAACCGATGCCATGGATCTTGCCGGATCGATCAGCGCCGACCGGCTTGCGAGATAGCCGGGATCGGTCAGCCCGGCGACCGGAACTTTCACAAAATCGCCATCGGCAAGATAGCGCGCCCGGTCGGCATAGGCGAGCCGCTCGCTCTCCGCGATCAGATGCCAGGCTTGCGGCGAATCCTTGCCCAGGGCCGAAAGGTCGAAGCGCTCGAGCTGCTTCAGGATGGCGAAGACAGTGGTCGCGCCCGAACTGGGCGGGCCCATGCCGCAGATGCGCCAGGCCCGGTACACTCCGCAGACCGGGTCGCGCCGCTTTGCCGTATAGCGTGCCATGTCGGCCGCGGTCATCGGCGCGGGATTGCGCGAGGCAGAGGCGACTTTTGCCGCCAGCGAACGGGCATTGCCGCCCCGATAGAAAGCTCGCGGCCCCTTGCGCGCAACCTGGCCGAGAAAGGCGGCGAGAGCTGGATTGCGCACCCGGGCACCCACTGGCAGCGGCTCGCCGCCGGCGTCGTAGAACAGCGCGCGGCCTTCGGCAGTGAAGGCGGCCGACGCGCGGCTGCGGTCGAGCATGGCGCGCAGGCGCGGGGTAATCTCGAAGCCTTCGCCGGCCAGCCGGATGGCAGGCGCGAACAGGCGTCGCCAGGCCAGGCCTCCGTGGCGGCGATGCGCCAGGGCGGCGAGCGCGACATTGCCGGGAACCCCGGTGCTGGTGCCGCCGGGGACGACATCGGGAAAGCGCAACACTTTGCCGTCGCGCCAGAACCAGTGCGGATGCGCGGCGCGCGGCGCGGTCTCGCGCCCATCGATAGTGTCGACCCGGCCCGCGGCGTCGCTCGCCACATAGAAGCCGCCGCCGCCGATGCCCGAACTCTGCGGTTCGACCACAGTCAACGCCAGCATGGTGGCGATCGCCGCGTCGGTGGCATTGCCGCCGGCCCGCAGAATCTCCGCCCCGGCTTCCGCTGCACGCGGATCGGCGGCGCTGACCATGCCTTTTCCAAGCGAGGTCGAAGGGCCCTTGTCGAAGACCGCGGGGGCGGGCGCGCGCGCAGAGGCCGGAACGGCAAGCAGCGCGGCAAGGGCGAGAAACAGGTGCCTGATCATCGCGGGCAAGGCTATTCGCTTCCCACCGCCTCGGCAATGGCGGCAAATCCGTCGCGCCGCATCAGCGCTTCCAGCCCCCGCACGATACGCCGGGCGATGCCGGGCCCTTCATAGACCATGGCCGAATAGAGCTGCACCAGACTCGCCCCGGCGCGGATGCGGGCCCAGGCGTCTTCGGCCGAGGCAATGCCGCCAACCCCGACCAGCGGCATCTCGCCACCGGTCGCCTTGCGGAACTGGCGCAGTCTCAGCAGCGCCAGTTCGCGCAAGGGCTCGCCCGAAAGTCCGCCCGCCTCGCCGGCATGGACCGACTTTAGCGGCGGTCGGGAAATCGTGGTGTTCGAGACGATCAGCGCGCCCAGCTGCTTGTCCAGGGCAATGCGGGCAATCGCCTCGATGTCGGCAGGCTCAAGGTCGGGGGCCACTTTAAGGAACACCGGCGGCCCCTTGCGCCCGCGCGCGGCCAGCACCGCATCGAGCAAGGCGCCCAGCGCGGCTTCGTCTTGCAAGGCGCGCAGCCCCGGCGTGTTGGGGCTTGAGACGTTGACCACCAGATAGCTTGCCAGCGGCGCCATCAAGGCAGTCATGGCGGCATAGTCGGCGATCCGGTCGGACGATTGCTTGTTTGCGCCGATATTCGCGCCGACAATTCCCTGGCGGTGAATGCGTGCGGCCAGCCTTTGCGCCGCCACGGCCCCGCCGCGGTTGTTGAAGCCCATGCGATTGATCACTGCGCGGTCTTCCTCAAGGCGGAACAGGCGCGGCTTCGGATTGCCCGCCTGCGCCAGCGGCGTGATCGAGCCTACCTCGGCAAAACCGAAGCCCAGCCGAAGCAGGGCGTCGGGCACTTCGGCGTCTTTGTCGAAGCCTGCGGCCATGCCCAGCGGATTGGGGAACCGCAGGCCCGCCACGTCCACTGCCAGCGGCCCGCCTGGCCCGGCACGACGGCCGAACGGCGACAGTTTCAGCGCGGTCAACGCAAGTCCATGCGCGCTTTCGGGGTCCAGGCGGAACAGAGCGGGGCGGATCAGGCTATAGAGCATTCCTGTCCCCCTAGGCCATTCCATGCCTCCGAGTCGACGCAGCGACTGTTGCAAAGCGGCAACATGCCCCGAAAAATCGTCACCCAAATACCGCAGGCGGGAAATTGTCGCATCCCTACAATTTAAGTTGGGATTCGAGTCGTAGAGGAACCCCGCGACCCGAAGGGCTCGTGGCATTTGCAACGAGTTCTCGACTTTACGGCGGTTTCCCCTTGGGGAGACCGCCCTTTTTTTGTCGCACCCGGGCACTTGCAATGGCGCGTTCGCATGCCTAGGTGAAATCGGAACGAATCACTCCGATTTACTGAAAGCCGCAAATGCGCCTGTCCAGCATGGCCGACTATGCCGTCGTCACAATGTCCGCCGCCGCGCGGCATTGCGGACACGCGCGGGTCAGCGCCACGCAGCTCGCCGAAGAAACCGGCCTGCCCGCACCGACTGTTCAGAAGCTGGTGAGCAAGCTGACATCGGCTGGCCTGCTGCGCAGTTCGCGCGGGCAGGGCGGCGGGCTCAAGCTGGCGCGGCCGGCGGCGGCGATCACCTTGGCCGACATTGTCGAGGCCGTCGAAGGCCCGATCGCGCTGACTTCTTGCACCGAACATGGCCGGCACGATTGCACGCTCGAAGACGCCTGCATGGTGCGGCCGCACTGGCCGCTGGTCAACGAGGCGCTGCGCGGCGCGCTCGCCGAAGTGAGCCTGACCCGGTTGGCGGAGGCTGCGTCGTGATGGTTTTCGCGCAAAGGCGCAAAGGCGCAAAGCGGTTGATTATGCGGCACAGCCGCTCTTCGAATCCGGCGTCGGGCATCGGGGCAATGCACGGAGCAAATGAGGCCTTCGGCCCGGGACAACATCTTTGCGCCTTTGCGCCTTTGCGCGAACCATTTGCAGGCGCTTCGCTATGACCGAAGAAGTCACCCTGAAAGACCAGGCTGCCCGCGATGCCGCCGCGAAAGTGGCGGATTACGAGCACGGCTGGTCTTCGGACATCGAAACCGACTTCGCCCCCAAGGGGCTGAGCGAAGACACCGTCCGCTTCATCAGCGCCAAGAAGAACGAGCCCGAATGGATGCTCGATTGGCGGCTCAAGGCCTATCGTCACTGGCTGACCATGACCCCGCCCGACTGGGCCAAGCTCAATGTCCCGCCGATCGACTACCAGGACGCCTATTACTACGCCGCGCCCAAGGCCAGGCCCACGCTGGCCTCGCTCGACGAAGTCGATCCGGAGATCCTGCGGGTTTACGAAAAGCTCGGCATTCCGCTCGAGGAACAGAAAGTGCTCGCCGGAGTGGAAGGCGCGCGGAAAGTCGCGGTGGACGCGGTGTTCGATTCGGTATCGGTCGCCACTACCTTCCGGGCCGAGCTGGAAGCGGCCGGCGTGATCTTCCGCTCGATCAGCGAGGCGATCCGCGAATATCCCGACATGGTGAAGAAGTGGCTGGGGCGCGTCGTGCCGATGCACGACAACTATTTCAGCGCGCTCAACTGCGCGGTCTTTTCCGACGGGACTTTCGTCTACATCCCCGAGGGCACCCGCTGCCCGATGGAGCTCAGCACCTATTTCCGCATCAATGCCGAGAACACCGGCCAGTTCGAACGCACGCTGATTGTCGCGGATAAAGGGAGTTACGTCTCCTACCTCGAAGGCTGCACCGCGCCGATGCGCGACGAGAACCAGCTGCATGCCGCCGTGGTCGAGCTGGTCGCGCTCGACGATGCCGAGATCAAATATTCGACCGTGCAGAACTGGTATCCCGGGGATGCGCAAGGCAAGGGCGGCATCTACAATTTCGTCACCAAGCGGGCGCTGTGCCAGGGCAAGCGCTCGAAAGTGAGCTGGACCCAGGTCGAAACCGGCAGCGCGATTACCTGGAAATATCCCAGCTGCGTCCTCAACGGCGAAGATTCGGTCGGCGAGTTCTATTCGGTCGCGGTGACCAACAATTACCAGCAGGCCGATACCGGCACCAAGATGATCCACAATGGCGCCAACAGCCGCTCGACCATCATCAGCAAGGGGATCAGCGCCGGCAAGAGCAACAACACCTATCGCGGGCTGGTGCGTGTCGCCGCCAATGCGGAAGGCGTCCGCAATTTCACCCAGTGCGATTCGCTGCTCTTGGGCGCGGACTGCGGCGCGCATACCGTGCCCTACATCGAAGTGCGCAACCCCAGCGCCCAGATCGAGCACGAGGCGACCACTTCGAAAATTTCCGACGACCAGCTGTTCTACGCCATGCAGCGCGGGCTGGGGCAGGAAGAGGCGGTGGCGCTGATCGTCAACGGGTTTGCGAAAGAGGTGCTGCAGCAGCTGCCGATGGAGTTTGCGGTGGAGGCGCAGAAGCTGCTGGGGATCAGTCTGGAAGGTTCGGTCGGATGAACCAGCACCTCGACAAAGGCTGGACACCGGATTCCCCTCCCCTTCAGGGGAGGGGCAAGGGGTGGGGTCTGTCAGAAAAACAAATCGCCGAACTCCACAAGCGCGCCCGCGACATGCGCAACAATCCAACGGAACCAGAAAAGCGCCTTTGGAATGTGTTGCGCGGAAGCCAGCTGAAAGGTTTCAAGTTCCGGCGGCAGGAAGTGATAGGCTGGGCGATAGCGGACTTTGTGTGCCCGAAGGCAAATCTGATTGTCGAGGTTGATGGCGAAACCCACGCCGATCCCAGCGACGATTTGCGCCGCGATGCCTATTTGCGGGGGTTTGGTTTTGCGGTTTTGCACGTCACCAACGTGGAAGTGATGCGCAATATCGAGGGGGTGCGAAGCGTCATTTTGCGAGCGCTGGAGAATGGCCACAACCCCCACCCCACCCCCTCCCCTGAAGGGGAGGGGCTTGAAGGGATCGTCCATGAGGGGAGCGTGGGGTGAGCGCAGTTATCGAAGTCCTGTGCGAGTTGGCTAAGGTGGCAGGCCTCCAGTCCGACGATGGGCAATGGAGCGAGGCCTTTGTACATTGGCATAGCTCTCCGATGCCGCAGGCAGTTCGCGAGGCCGGAAATTCCAACCCTATGCTCGATTACTTCCAAGTCCAGCGCACCCCGCATTTGCCGGGGCATGAAGGCTACATAGACCGAGTGAATCGAGTTGCCATAACATTCGAAACATCATCATGAAAAAGACCCTGACCGTTCGCACCCCCGGCCCCGATGCCACCCCCGCGATCCAGAAAAAGGGGCGCGGCTGGGAGATTTCCGAGAAGCGGCTCGATGCGCTGCACGAACGCGCGCGCGAGATGCGGCGCAATCCCACGCCAGCGCAGGATGCGCTGACGGCTGCCCTCGGTGACGTCGAGACCGGGGGCTATTCCTTCAAGCGCCAGGCGGTGATCGGTTCGGCCATCGTCGATTTCGCCTGCAAGCCGCTGATGCTGGTGATCGAACTGGAAGGCGACGAGGACGCTGCCTTCACTGCCACGCGTGATCGTAGCCTCACGGAAGTCGGCTACCGGGTCGAGCGCATTGCGGCAGAGGCCGTGCTCGCCGATCCGCCCGCCGCCGCGGCCCACGTTTCATCCGTCATGCGCGAGCGCTGGCACGAACGCCGCGCCAATCGCGCCCATTCCGGCGGCGCCCCGCAGCGCCATTCCCGAGGACAATGATGCTCAGAATCGAAAACCTTCACGCCACAGTTGGCGGCAAGCCCATTCTCAAGGGCCTTACGCTCAGCGTGAATGCGGGCGAAGTGCACGCGATCATGGGCCCCAACGGGGCGGGCAAGTCGACACTGGCCTATGTGCTGGGCGGCCGGCCGGGGTATGAGGTTACGGGGGGCTCGGTGACATTTACTCCCCTCCCGCTTGCGGGAGGGGCTGGGGGTGGGCCAGTTGGCGCCGCTTCCGCCCTGGCCGATCCGGCTCACCCACCCCTAACCCCTCCCGCAAGCGGGAGGGGGATCGATTTGCTTTCGCTCGAACCCCACCTCCGCGCCGCTGCCGGCCTGTTCCTCGGCTTCCAGTACCCGGTCGAGATCCCCGGCGTCTCTTTTGTCCAGTTCCTGCGCGAGGCGGCGAATTCGCAGCGCAAGGGCCGGGGTGAAGAGCCGCTTTCGGGCGGAGAGTTCCTCAAGCTGGCGCGCGAGAAGGCCGCGTTGCTGAAGCTCGACATGGAGATGTTGAAGCGCCCGGTGAACGTCGGCTTTTCCGGCGGCGAGAAGAAGCGCGCCGAGATGGTGCAGATGGGCATTCTCGATCCCACATTCGCGGTGCTCGACGAGACCGACTCCGGCCTCGACATCGACGCGCTGCGGGTCGTCGGCGAGGGGATCAATGCGATCATGCGCAAGCCCGACAAGGCCGTGCTGCTGATCACGCATTACCAGCGGCTGCTGGACTATGTCAGGCCGGACTTCGTGCATGTGCTGGCCGATGGGCGGATCGTGAAGACCGGCGGGCCGGAACTGGCGCTGGAGCTGGAGAGCGAAGGTTACGAGGCAGTAGCATGAGCGCCGCAGGCCCCTTCTCTTTCCTCCGCACCTCCGCGTCTCCGCCCGAAATGGATTTGGTTCGCGCGGAGACGCGGGGGCGCGGAGAGGGGTTGTGGCGATGACTGTCGCGCTCCTCCCGACACGCAAAAGCGAGCTCTTCCGCTACGCGGATCTGGACGCGCTCGCAAAGCTCTGGCCGCTGCCGGAAGCAGAGAGCGTGATTGTCCCGGCGGACGGCAGATATGCACGCGCCATCGTACAGGACGCCGGTGGTGTGGCGCGGCTGACGCTGAGCCTCGGAAAGGGTGCGAGCGCGTCGGTGCATGTGCTCAACATGGGCGGCGACTATGGCCGGGTCGAGATCGAGGCGACCTTGCACGAAGGCGCGCGGTTTCATCTTGGCGGTGCGCAGCTTGGCTCGGGCAGCCAGACGCTGGAGATTGTCGCCACGGTAAATCATGCCGGGCCCGGCGCGCGCAGCCATCAGGTCTTGCGCTCGGTGTTGGGCCAGCAGGCTACCGGAACCTGCCTCGGCAAGATCGCCGTGGCGCGCGGGGCTGACGGCACCGATGCCGAACAGTCGATCCGCGCCATGCTGCTCGATCGCGCCGCGACGGCCAATGCCAAGCCCGAGCTCGAAATCTATGCCGACGACGTCAAGTGCGCGCACGGCTGCGCGGTAGGCGAACTCGATGCGGCGGGGCTGTTCTACCTTCAATCGCGTGGGCTGCCGCCTGCCGAGGCCAAGAAGCTGATGTTGCAGGCTTTTGTTGCCGAAGCATTTGCCGGGGCAGAGGATGAGGAGCGGCTGCTGGCATTGGCGCTGGAACGGTTGGGGGAACTGGTGTGAATACGGCCGTTCTCTCGCCCTCGCAGCTCAAGGCCGACTTCCCCGGCCTCGCGAACAACTGGCACTACCTCGACACCGCCGCCACCGCGCAAAAGCCGCAAGCGGTGATCGATGCCTGCACCAGGGCCATGGGCGAGGACTATGCCACCGTCCATCGCGGGGTCTATGCCCGCTCGGCCGAGATGACGCTGGCTTTCGAGGCGGCGCGGAGGCGGGTGGCCCAGTTCATCGGCGGGCGCGAGGAAGAGATCGTCTTCACCCGTGGCGCGACCGAGGCGATCAATCTGGTGGCGCATAGCTGGGGCGGCTCGCAACTCAAGGCGGGCGACCGCGTTTTGCTCTCGACGCTTGAGCACCATTCCAACATCGTGCCCTGGCAATTGCTGCGCGACCGGATCGGCATCGAAATCGACGTCTGTCCACTGACCGGCGACGGACGGATCGATCTCGACGCCGCCGAGCGGATGCTGACGCCAGCGCACAAGCTGATCGCCCTGGCCCATGTCTCGAACGTGCTGGGCTCGGTGCTGGATGCTGGTCGTGCGGCGAAACTGGCGCATGGCGTGGGTGCGAAGCTGCTGCTCGATGGGTGCCAGGCCGTGCCGCGGCTGCCGGTGGATGTGACCGCGCTCGATTGCGATTTCTACGTGTTCTCGGCGCACAAGCTTTATGGCCCGACCGGGATCGGCGCGCTTTGGGCCAAGGCCGAGATTCTCGCCGCCATGCCCCCCTGGCACGGCGGCGGCGCGATGATCGATCGAGTGACTTTCGAGCGCACCACCTATGCCCCGCCGCCGCAGCGCTTCGAGGCCGGTACCCCGGCTATCGTCGAAGCGATCGGGCTGGGCGCGGCCGTGGACTATGTCACGGCGATCGGTGTGGAAGCAATCGGCAGGCACGAGGAACGGCTGGTCGCCCTATGCCGCGAGGAACTGCGGCGGCTCAATTCAGTGACGCTGTTCGGGCCTGAAGACAGCGCCGGCATTGTCAGTTTCTCGCTTGATGGCGTGCATCCGCACGATCTCGGCACTATTCTCGACGAGGAGGGCGTCGCCATCCGCGCCGGGCATCACTGCGCCCAGCCGCTGATGGATCATCTGGGCGTGCCTGCCACGGCGCGGGCCAGTTTCGGGCTCTATTCGGACGAAAGCGACATCCAGGCGCTGCTGCGCGGGATCGAGCGGACCCAAAGGATTTTCGGGTGATGGAAGACGAAGGCAAGATCGCGCCAAAAATCGCGGTTGAGGAAGTCGAAGGCGTGCCCACGCCGCCCCGGGCGCGCGTCGAGGACGCCGAATCCGCGGCCGGCAAGCTGGATCGCAAGCGCGACTATCTGGAAGGGTTCCTGGCCGAAAAGCCGCAGGGCGAGGCGGCTGGCGAGCCGGGCGGCGATCTCTACGAGAATGTCATTGCCGCGCTGAAGGAAATCTTCGACCCCGAGATACCCGTGAATATTTACGAGCTCGGCCTTATATACGGGGTAGACGTCACCGAAGAAGGCGGCGTGACAGTGACCATGACGCTGACTACGCCGCATTGCCCGGTGGCCGAATCGATGCCGGGCGAAGTCGAACTGCGGGTAGCCGCGGTGCCCGGCGTGCGTGACTGCGAAGTCAATCTGGTCTGGGACCCGCCTTGGGACATGACCAAGATGAGCGACGAGGCGAAGCTGGAACTGGGAATGCTGTAGTTCCCCTCCCGCTTGCGGGAGGGGTTAGGGGTGGGCTAGGGCCGGGTCCACTACCATGAAGGACAAGGCCCACCCCCTGCCCCTCCCGCAAGCGGGAGGGGGGAGACCGCACATGACTGAGACGACGACCAGACAGAGGCCCGCGGCGGTCATTCTCACGCCCGCCGCCGAGGCGCGGATTGCGGCGCTTATGGCCAAGGCGCCCGAAGGGGCGATCGGCGTCAAGCTGTCGACCCCGCGCCGGGGCTGTTCGGGGCTGGCCTATTCGGTCGACTATGTGACCGAGGCCGATAAGTTCGACGAACGCATCGAGACGCCCGGCGGGCTGTTTTTCATCGATGGCGGCTCGGTGCTCTATCTTGTCGGCAGCACGATGGACTGGGTGGAAGACGATTTCACTGCGGGGTTCGTCTTTGAAAATCCCAATGCCAAGGGTTCCTGCGGCTGCGGCGAGAGTTTTACGGTCTGAAGCGTCCGGCGTGGCGGCGGGATTGATTGTTTCACGCGAAGTACGCGAAGGTCGCGAAGAGGCGAACCCAAGGCCGAAGGGCATCAATGGCAATCCGGGCAATCGGTCTGCCCGATCGTATCATGATCGACGACAGCCGCATGCACGGCGCCTTCGCGACCTTCGCGTGAGAAATTTCTACTCTTCGGCTAGGAAATCCAGCAGCGCCTGTTCCAGCTCGTCGAGTTCGCCATCCGCGTCCATCTGCGCCTGCAGCCAGTCTTTCTCGCTGCCCGTCAATTCGGCGTCTGCTGCCGCCTGCTCGCCGAATTCGAGATAGCCGGATTCTTCCTTGAACATGCCGCGCGCTGTCGTCGCGAGGTTCGAACGCGTCAGACGGGTAAAGAAGCTTCCGATTCCCGTGGCGGTGCTGTTCATGAAGGTCTCTAGCTCCGCAGCGCGTTCGGCGCTGAGCGGCTCGTGCCCCCCAAAGCCCTGGAGATAGTTGCCCACGCCCTGAACGAAGAGCTGTTTCCACGCCGGGGAATTGTCTGCGCCCCGCGTTGCGTCCTTGATGCGGAACAGCAGTTCGGCTTCGCCGCGGCCAACGGCGGCCGGGCGTTCGCTGGCGGGAGCGAAAATGAAGCGGCGCAGCAGGCGGCTTTCGGTATCGCCGATCATGCCCGGTTCGAGCGAGCCGCCGGAGCGAGTTGGCCCGCTGTCTTCCAGCACCGCCTTTTCGATCTGCGCCGTGGCGAAGGCCTGGAGGCTCGCGGGCACGTTCTCGGCGCGTTCGAACAGGCGTTCGAGCAGTTCGAGTTCGGCCATGGTTTCGAGCCGTCCGTCCGCCTCGATCTGTTCGATCAGCCAATCGGCCCCGTCCTCGTCGACATAGCCGCGGGGGGAGGAGTTGGCAAAGACGAACTCGATTGCCGCCTCGACGAAGAAATCGGTCCATTCCACCGAGCTGTTGCCCAGATGGCGGTTGATGACGAACAGGGCGTCGGCCTCGTCACGATCGACGACGCCGTCCTGCCAGCCCTCGCCGCGCAGCGACAGAAGTTCTTCGGCCGAAATCGCGCCGTCGGCCATGGCCTGATCGGCCAGCGCACGAAAATGCATGGTCATGGGTAAGAGTCCCCCGGATATCCGGCGGCGTTTATCCCGGAATATCGTTAAATCGGGGTTACTTTGTTTTCCGCCTGACGGCGGGAGCGGCACCGGCCCTCTCCCCCGCTGTTCCAGCCACGCCGAAACAGAAAATGGCCTTCTCCCTAAGGTTTCTTCAGCGCCTGAATGCAGGCCGGCCGGTCGACGTCCTTGCCGTCCGAACCGCGCCGCGCGTCGATATAGGTCGCCTGCGGCTCGCGGCCTTGCGAGGCGGGATAGAGATAGACATCGAGCACGCAGGCATCGCCGGTGAACTGCAGCTTGCGCGCGTCGCCTTCCCAGACATCGAGCCGCGCCGGGCCGAACTGGCGGGTGAGTTGGGCCGTGGTTGCGCCAATCACGCTTTCGAGACCGGTCAGATGCTGTACCTGTGGCGCCGGCGGGGGTGCTTTCACTGGCTGGCGGTATTTGAGTACCCGTGAGGGCGGCGAACGCTTGGGCTGGGTCGCACTGGCGCTTTCCACCTTGCCGCCGCCGCAAGCGGACAGCAGCGGGGCGAGCGCCAGAATTGTCAGTATTTCACGCCGCATCAGGCGGTGCATCCTTGCGATGGATCAGATGCGTCGCCATCGCCGCCCCGACAATCGGCGCAAGCAGGTTTGCGACGGGGAGAGACAGCATTGCGGTAGAGACCCCGCCCAGCACGATTCGCTCGAAGCGCGAGACAGGCGCAAGTGCGCCGCGCGCATGGCGGTGGCGGGCCCAGACCATGTCTGTCAGTTCGCGCCCGAGCAGCACGGCATTGACCAGCCAGAAGACCAGCGCGGGACCGATTCCGGTGATCAGCAACAGCAAGGCAAGGGGCAGGGCGAGCAGATTGAAGAGCACGGTACGCACTGCGCCGGCCAGACTGCCTTTCAATTCCTCGCGCCAATCGGGATCGCGCGCCGTGGCGAGGGCCCGGGGATAGTGTCTGGCTTCGACGGCCTTGACCACCTCGACTGCGAAAAACTGCAGTACGGCAAGCGCCACGATCCGCCACAGCAGCCATGCGCCCAGCACTATGGCCAGCAGCGCGACGAGGCTGCCAAGCTCTTCGGACAGGCCCCATGCGGCCAGAACCCATCCTCCGGCCCACCATGCCAAGCCGCCCAGCCCCACAAAAAGCAGCAAGGTAATGGCCATGCTCTTGAGCAGCACGCGCAGCACTGCCGGATCCAACAGCTGGCGCAGGGACAGGATCAGGGCTGTCAGCATCGCTGTATGGCTTCGCGCGCCGCCCGCAGGCTGTCAATCGCGCCGCGCCTTGCCGGGCGGCTGCCATACGGCTAGGCGCAGCCGCTGATTCAGCATTGTACCGGGGGAATTCCATGCCGCAGCCGTCGATCGATGTCATCGCCATCGGCAACGCCATTGTCGATGTTATTGCACCCTGCGACGAGGAAACGATCGAGCGGCTGGGCCTCGCGCGGGGCGGCATGACCCTGGTCGATACGCCGCGCGCGCGCGAGCTTTACGACGCCATGGGTCCGGCGCGCGAGATTTCTGGCGGTTCTGCGGCCAATACCCTGGCGGGCCTTTCTGCGCTCGGGGCCAAATGCGCTTTCATCGGCCAGGTCGCCGACGACCAGCTGGGTGAGGTCTTCGCCCACGACATTCGCGCCGCCGGCATCGATTTTGCCACTCCGCCGCGCGGCGACGAGCCGCCCACCGGACGCTGCCTGATCTTCGTCACCCCCGACGGCCAGCGCACGATGAACACCTTTCTTGGCGCCTCGCAGTTCCTGCCCGCAGGCGCGCTCGACCTCGACGCCATCGCCGATGCCGCGGTGCTCTATCTTGAAGGCTACCTGTGGGACCCGGAAGAGCCGCGCGCCGCCATGCGCCGCGCGATCGCGGCCGCGCGCGCGGCGGGGCGCAAGGTGGCTTTCACCGTTTCCGAAAGCTTTGTCATCGCCCGCCACGGCGACGATTTTCGCGCCATGATCGATGTCGGCGAAATCGACATCCTGTTCGCCAACGAACACGAGCTGGCGACGCTCACCGGCAAGGAAGACTTCCACGAAGGCATGGCAATGTTGGAGGGCAAGGTGCCGACGCTGGTCGTCACCCGCAGCGAGGCGGGGGCAGTTGCCGTTTCCGGCGGCGCAAGGGCGGCCGTCGCCGCCGAGCCCATTGCGCATGTCATCGATACCACTGGCGCGGGCGACCTGTTCGCCGCGGGCTTCCTGTTCGGCCATGTGCGGGACCGGCCCTTGCGCGAATGCCTGCACCTGGGTGCGGTTTGCGCGGCGGAAGTGATCTCGCACTATGGCGCGCGGCCGGAGGCGGACTTGCAGGCGCTGGTCAAGGCAAGGCTTGCGGATATCGCCTGATTCCGGGCCGCGAATTGCGATTCGATTCCCACAGGCTTTTCCACTAGCCTGTGGATAAGTAGCGATTCGCGATAGTCGCTGCGTCGGCATGTCGGAGCAGGGGATCCGGGGCATGAACGTTGTGACGCCGATAGGCGGTTTCGGGGCGCGGCGCGATGTGGCGCTGGATGGCGAACATCCGGGCATTGTCGTGGGCGATATTGCCAACCGGCCCAGACCGCATGCACGCATCATTACGGTCGCCAACGAAAAGGGCGGTGTCGGCAAATCCACGCTGGCCTTTCACCTTGCCGTGGCGCTCGCCGACACCGGGCACAAGGTTCTCGCCATCGATCTCGATCGCCGCCAGCAGACGCTGACTCGCACGCTCACCAATCGCGCGGGCACGGCCCGCCGCCTCGGCGTGCGGCTGCCCCAGCCGCGCAGCCTGTTGCTCCAGCACCCCAGTGGCGCGCAGCTTTGCCAGGAAATCGCCCGGCTGGGCTGGGATTGCGACTATCTGGTGATCGATGCCGCCGGGCACGATTCGGGCATTGCCCGGCGCGGAATTGCGCTGGCCGACGTGCTGGTCTCGCCGGTCAATGCGAGTTTCGTCGATCTCGATCTGCTCGGCCGGTTCCATCCCGTTACCAACAAGTTGCAAGGCCCGGGCTGTTTCACAGCCATGGTGGACGAATTGCGCAGCGCTCGCCGCGACGCGGGGCTTCCGGCGCTCGATTGGCTAGTGCTGCAGAATCGCAAGCGGCGCGATACCAGCCATAATCAGGACCGGGTCGAAGCGGCGCTGCGACACATGGCGCCCAGGCTGGACTTCCGGCTTGGGGCCGGCCTGTCCGAACGTGTGGCCTTTCGCGAACTGTTCCTGCTGGGTCTTACCCATCTCGACCTGCACCGCATCCCCCAATTCGCGCGGACCAGGACAGTCGCGGCGATGGAAGTGCGCCAGTTGCTCGACGATCTGGAACTCAATCGCGGAGAGACGGCGCTGCCAGTCGCGCCCGTTGCATCGCTTCACTCCGCTGCCCGGGTGCCAGTGCCGGCTTAGAGCCAGATGCTCCCCCTCCCCCAAGGGGGAGGTTCAATGGGCCGGTCTTTCGGCACTGTGCTCTACCCCGCCGTTTCCCGAGCCACTTCGCGCCAGCCGATATCGCGGCGGCAGAATCCGCCCGGAAAATCGATGGCATCGACCGCCGTGTAGGCGCGTGCCTGCGCCTCGCTCACGTTTGCTCCAAGTGCAGTCACATTGAGTACGCGTCCGCCATTGGACAGGAGCGAACCATCCGGGCCTCTGGCCGTCCCGGCGTGGAATACTTTCGCACCCTGCGTTTCGGCCTTGTCTATACCCTTGATCGAGCCGCCCTTCTTCGGCGTGCCCGGGTAGCCCTCGGCCGCCATGACCACAGTCAGCGCCGTATCGCGCGAGAAGCGCGGCGGCTGCATGGCGGCCAGGCGGTTCTCGGCGCAGGCGAGCAGCAGCTCGGCCAGGTCCGATTCCAGCCGCATCATCAGCACCTGGCATTCGGGATCGCCGAATCGGCAATTGTATTCGATCAGCTTTGGCCCCTCGCGCGTCAGCATCAGCCCGAGGAACAGCACGCCGGAATAGGGCATGCCTTCATCGGCGAGGGTCTTGACGGTGGGCGCGATGATCTTTTCGATCGCCTCGCCTTCGAGCAGCGGCGTCAGCACCCGTGCGGGACTATAGGCGCCCATGCCGCCGGTATTGGGGCCGGTGTCGCCCTCGCCGACGCGCTTGTGGTCCTGCGCCGATCCGAACGGCACGATGGTGGAACCGTCAGTCAGGGCGAAAAAGCTGGCCTCCTCGCCTTCGAGAAATTCCTCGATCACGGCTTCGGCGCCTGCTTCGCCGAACCTGCCGGCGAATATGTCGCGGATCGCGCCTTGCGCTTCCCCGCGGGTCATGGCGACGGTGACGCCCTTGCCTGCCGCGAGACCATCGGCCTTGATCACCACCGGAATGGTGAAACCGTCGAGCGCCGCCAGGGCATCCGCTTCGTTGTCCACCCTGATATAGGCGCCGGTCGGGATGTTTGCTCTCGCGCACAGGTCCTTGGTGAAGCCCTTGGAGCCTTCGAGCTGGGCAGCGGCGCGGCCGGGGCCGAAAGTGGCGATGCCTGCGCCGCGCAGCGAATCAGCGATGCCGTCCACCAGCGGGGCCTCGGGCCCGACCACGACCAGGCCGATATGATGCGCCTCGCAGGTGGCGATCACGGCGGCATGATCGGTTGCGTCGAGCGTCAGCAGTTCAGCCACTTCGGCAATCCCCGGGTTTCCCGGCGCGGCATAGAGCTTGCCGCACAGCGGGGATTGCCTGAGCTTCCACGCCAGCGCATGTTCGCGTCCGCCCGAACCCAACAGCAGGATATTCATGACAGCTTCCACGCCTTTCGATGACCAAGCCGAGCCCGGGCTGGTAGCGAAGGAGCAGCCGGGGGACAATTCCGCAGCCCTTTCGGTGAGCGAGATATCCGCGCTGCTCAAGCGCACGGTCGAGGAACGCTTCGGCTTTGTGCGCATCCGCGGGGAGCTTTCCGGCGTCAAGCGCGCGGCCTCGGGCCATCTCTATTGCAGCCTCAAGGACGAGAACGCGCGGATCGACGGAGTGATGTGGAAAGGGCAACTGGCGCGGCTGGGCTTTCAGCCGGAAGATGGCCTTGAAGTCGTCGCCAGCGGCAAGCTGACGACCTATCCCGGCCGGTCGAATTACCAGATCGTCATCGAGCGCATGGAGATCGCCGGCGAAGGCGCGCTGCTGGCGCTTCTGGCCAAGACCAAGGCCCGGCTGGAGGCGGAAGGGCTGTTCGATCAGGCGAGGAAGCGGCGCCTGCCGTTCCTGCCGCGCGTCATTGGCGTCGTGACCTCGCCGACCGGCGCGGTGATCCGCGACATCCTGCACCGGCTGGCCGACCGCTTTCCCAGCCATGTGCTGGTCTGGCCGGTGCTGGTCCAGGGGCAGGGCGCGGCCGAACAGGTGGCTGCCGCCGTGCAGGGCTTTTCGGCGCTCACACCGGGCGGGCCAGTGCCGCGCCCGGATCTGGTGATCGTCGCGCGCGGCGGCGGATCGATCGAGGATCTCTGGGCGTTCAACGAGGAAGTGGTGGTGCGCGCGATTGCCGGGTGCGCCATTCCGGTGATTTCGGCAGTGGGCCACGAAACCGATACCACGCTCGCCGATTTCGCCGCCGACTTGCGCGCGCCGACACCGACGGCGGCGGCCGAACTCGCCGTGCCGGTGCGCGAGGAACTCCTGGCGCAGCTTGCCGAACTGGCGCTGCGCAAGCGCCGCGCCATTGTCCGCCCGATCCAGCTCGGGCGCGAGCGGCTGGAATCGCGCGTGCAGCGGCTGCCCCGGCCTGAAACATTGCTGGCGGCGGCCGTGCAACGGCTCGACGGCGAAGCCGAGCGGCTACGGCGCGGACTGTGGGACCGCACCGTGGCCGCCCGCCAAGCCTTGCAATCGGCTGCCGCCGGGCTTTCGGTTCCCTTGCTGGCGGCGCGGCTGGCGCGCGGGCGCGAGCGGCTGGCCGGGGCGCGGCTGTCGCCCTCGCTGGCGCTTCGCTGCATTGCCGAGGGGCGCGAGCGCGTGGCGACCTTGTGGCGCATGGCCGGGCAGCTCAGCCCGGCGCAAGTGCTCAAACGCGGCTATGCCATTGTCCGCGATCAGGTGGGAAAGCCGGTGATGACGGCCCAGGCGGCGCGCGCAAGTGCCGCGCTCGAACTCGAATTCGCCGACGGGCGCGTCGAAGCGGGCGCGCCCGTGGCGTCGAAGCGCGGCCCGCGCCCCGCCCCGGCACCATCCGGCGCAACGCCCCAACAGGGCAAATTGCTTTGACGCCCAGGCTTTGCTAGGCCGCCGTCCATGCTGATGTCATCCGGAGAACGCGCCGCCACGCTGCATTATGGCCCGAACGGCTTTCGCGTGCTGACGGGCGGCAGTTTCGTCCTCTGCGCGGTAAGCGGCGAGCGCATTGCGCTTGAGGGTCTGCGCTACTGGTCTGTCGAACGGCAGGAGGCCTATGCCAGCGCACACCATGCAACGCAGCGGCTGCTGGGCAAGGCGTGAGCGCGGCGGTCCGTCCGCGCCTGCGCAATCTTGCGTTCCTGGCGCTGCTCGCCGCCGGCAGTTGCAGCAGCAGCCCGCGCGATGAGACAGCCGGCCAGGCGCCGGGCAAACAGGCGCTTGTGCCGGCATCCCCGCAAACGCAACCGCCCGCGCCGCAAGGTTCGCGCGGCGCCGACTTTGCGCTGTCCGGCGAAATGACTCAGGGCGGCTGGCTGCGCGGACTGGCGCCGCGCGGGACCGCATCGCTGAAATTCAATGGCGCCGATGTGCCGCTTGCCGGGGATGGCAGTTTTCTCATCGCCTTCGACCGCGATGCCGGAACCTCGGCGGACCTGGTGGCACTGGGGCAGGATGGTACCCGGGTCAGGCGCTCCCTGACCATCTCGCCCCGGGCCTGGCGGATCGAACGTTTGTCCATCGGCCCGCGCAAGGGCGCGCCGCCGTCCGAGACCTTTCGCATTCGTCGTGCCGCCGAATTGGCCCGGATCAATGGAGCGCGGGCGCTTGAAATCGATAGTCAGGGCTGGCGGCAACGATTCGTCTGGCCGGTGAAAGGCAGGCTTTCGGGCCTGTTCGGTTCGCAGCGCATCTATCGCGGCACCCCGGGCGGCTATCATTCGGGCACCGACATCGCCACGGGTGAAAGCGGCACGCCTTTCGTCGCGCCGGCCGACGGAGTGGTGATTCTGGCGGCGCAAAGCCCTTTCACGCTTGAAGGCAACCTGCTGATGATTGCCCATGGCATGGGGCTCAACAGCGCCTTCCTGCATTGCTCGCAACTGCTGGTGCGCGAAGGCGATCGCGTGCGGCAGGGCCAGGTGATCGGGCGAATCGGTATGACCGGCCGCGCCACCGGGCCGCATCTTCACTGGTCGATGAAGTGGCGCAATTCGCGGCTCGACCCGCTGCTGTTCGCAGGGCCGATGCGTTAGCCAGTGCGCCGCCTGGCCATTCTCCTGCTGTTGCTCGGCCTGGCACCGGGAACCTGGCTGCGCACGCCGCCAGTCAAGCCGTCCTACGAACTGGCCTTGCGCCTGATCCCGCTGCCCTTGCCGCCGCGCGCGCTGACTGCGCCCAATCTCGGGCCATTCGAGCTGGAAGCGATCTGGCAGGTCAAGAGTCCGCATTTCTTCTTCGGCGGCTTTTCGGCGCTGCTGCCGCTGGGCGAGGGCCGGATGCTGGCCGTGAGCGACCTGGGCTGGTTCCTGCGCTTTTCCATGCCGGGCTCGGCTCCCGGTCCGCAGGATCTGCGCCGCATCCTGAATGATCCGCTAGAATTCAAGACCAACCGCGATGCCGAATCGGCGACCCAGGATGCGGCCAGCGGCGACATCTGGATTGCGACCGAAGGGCGCAATGCCGTCATGCGCTACGACGCGGAGCTGAACCTTCAGGCCACGGCCTATCCGCCCGCGATGCACGGCTGGAGCATCAACCTTGGTCCGGAGGCCATGACGCGGCTGGCGGACGGGCGTTTCGTCGTGCTGCAGGAAGCCTTTACCGGCTGGACCGAGCAGCGTCGGCACGGCGCATTGCTGTTTGCCGGCGACCCTGTGTCCGGCGCAAAGCCGGCCGCTTTCCTGTTCGACGGGCCCGAACGTTTCAGCCCGGTGGACATGGCGCAATTACCCGACGGGAGGGCGCTGATCCTCATGCGGCGGTTAGTCTGGCCGATGCCGTTCCGGTTCGCCGGCCGAATCGCCATTGCCGATCCGGCGGAGATTCGCACTGGCGGGGTGTGGCGGGCGCGCGAAGTGGCGAAGCTCTCGTCGCAACTGCCGGTCGATAATTTCGAGGGCATAGCGGTCGAACCGCGCGAGGACGGCAGACTGACGGTCTGGTTGATTTCCGACGACAATCAGGCGCTCAGCCAGCGCACGCTGCTTTGGAAAATGGTGCTGGACCCGGCGAAACTGGAGTGAATGCCTTACGATCCGGAACAAAGTTCCGGATCGGACAGGATCAAGCCGCCTGCTTCTTGGCCAGTTCGCGCTTCACCTTCACCGCGCGCGGCGACAGCTTGGCGTCCGAAGTCTTGAGCAGCCAGTTGTCGAGACCGCCGACGTGTTCGACCGAGCGCAGGCCGTGGGTCGAGACCCGGAACCTGAAGCTGCGCTCCAGCGAATCGGAAATCAGCGTGACGTTCTGCAGGTTGGGCAGAAACACGCGCTTGGTCTTGTTGTTGGCGTGGCTGACATTGTGGCCGGTCTGGCGGCCCTTGCCGGTCAGTTCGCAAATGCGGGACATGGCTTTACTCGCTTCGAAAAAATCTGCCGTTTCCGGGGAAGGCGGGCGCATAGCGAGTCGCATATGCGAGGTCAAGGACAAGCCGCTTCGCGGGACTGGCGGCTCCGCCCGCCCCGCGAAGGACATTCAACCCTCGTTGCAGCGCGCAAGCTCTTCGGCAGTCAATTCGCCCTGGGGTGTAGAGAAGCGGGCGATGGGGCCGAACTTGCGCGAAACCTTGGTGCAGACCGTGATTGCCCGCGCGCCACTGGCGGGGGCGGCGCAGCGATCGGCATCGCAGCGCCAGACCGCGCCATCGACGATTTCGCGGCGCGGCTGAGGCAGCGGGCTGGAAAGCGTCGCGGCATAGGCGCCACCACGCGCCATGGCGAGTGCGGGCGATGTGGCGGCGGCAAAGCTGCCGATGGTGCTGGTGAGGGCAAGGACGGCGGCAATCAGGCCGCGCGGGATCGTCCGCAGGATCGCGGTGGTCATGGCGTGTCTCCTTGGTCTTGCAGCCCGAACGCGGGTCCTGGGGAGGAAAGCCGAATTGAGTTGGGAATCGAGACTTATAGCACTAAGTTTTAGGTTGCAACTAAAAATGTAATTTCGTTTTGCGCAATTTGCCTTGCAAAAATCGCAAGCTGCCGGACACTGAGAAAATGCCCTTGGAAAAAATCCGTGACGACCTGAACGAATGCGGCCTGCCCAGCGCGCTGGAAGTCATGGGAGACCGCTGGTCGTTCATGATTCTTCGCGCGGCCTTCAATGGCGTCTGTCATTTCGAACACTTCCTCGAAGCGCTTGGCATTGCCCGCAACATTCTCGCCAATCGCCTGTCGCGGCTGGTCGAGGAACAGATCATGCAGCGCGAAGTCTGCGCGCACGACCGCCGCAAGGCCGAATACAGGCTCACCGAAAAAGGCATTGCCTTGCTGCCGGCGATGCTCGCGCTCAGGCAATGGGGCGAACAATATGGTCTTGGAGTCGCCTCCAATCCGGTGCTGGCAGACCGGCGCGATGGCATGCCGATCCAGCCTATTGCCGTGCACGCCCACGATGGCCGCAAGCTTGCATGGCGCGATTTGCAATGGCTCGATCGTTCCCAGATCGGCAAGCCGGGGGAATGCTGCGATTGACGAGGGCAGTGTTTTCGGGCGCCAGGCCCGCCATCTGCCGCGGCTCGACAGTGTGGCAACGCAATTTTCTGCTTCAACTGGCCGCCTGAATTCCCTCGCGGCTTTTCATGTGAACCGCAGCCGCTTTTCGCAGGTGCAATAAACATCCTTGCATCTTTTCGCATTTGCGATAGCCTTGCGACAAAGGAGTGTCGATGCCGTCGACGGATGCCGCGACCTTTGACGAAATGTTCAAACCCGACGGTGCGGTTCGCCCGGCCTATGCGGGATTTCATTCCTGGTACGATGAACAGGATCCGGCGTGGCTGCGCCGGCAGGACGCGGAAGCAGAGCGCCTCTTTCGTCGCACGGGAATTACCTTCAATGTCTATGGTGCGGGCGGCGGCGAAGAACGACTGATCCCGTTCGACATGATCCCGCGCGTGATTACCGCCGCGGAATGGCGCAAATTGACACGCGGCATCGAACAGCGCGTCCGGGCGATCAATGCCTTTCTGCACGACGTCTACCACCGGCAGGAGATCGTCCGCGCCGGCCGGCTGCCGATCGAGATGCTCCGGGACAACGCGGCTTTCCTGCCGCAAATGGTCGGTTTCAGACCGCCGGGCGAAGTCTATACCCACATCGTCGGGATCGATCTCGTTCGCACCGGGCCCGATGACTTCATGGTGCTTGAAGACAATGCCCGCACGCCAAGCGGAGTCTCCTACATGCTGGAGAACCGCGAAACGATGATGGCGATGTTCCCCGAACTTTTCGCGCGCGTGCCGGTGCGGCCGGTGCAGGACTATCCGCGGCGGCTGGCGAGAAGTCTGGCCGCCTGCGCGCCGGCTTGCGCGGGTGACCGACCTGTGATCGCCGTGCTGACGCCCGGCATCTACAATTCGGCCTATTTCGAACACGCCTTTCTTGCCGACCAGATGGGCGCCGAACTGGTCGAAGGCAGCGACTTGCGGGTGATCGATGGCCGCATAGCGATGCGCACCACGCGCGGCTTTGTTCCGGTCGATGTCATCTACCGCCGCGTGGACGACGAATATCTCGATCCCCTCACGTTCAACCCGGAATCCACACTCGGCGTATCCGGTATCATGGATATCTACCGCGCGGGTCGCATCACCATTGCCAATGCGCCCGGTACGGGAATCGCCGATGACAAGGCGATTTACAGCTACATGCCCGACATCGTCGAATTCTATACCGGCGAGCGGCCGATCCTCAAGAACGTGGACACCTGGCGCTGTGCCGAGCCCGATGCGCTGAAATATGTCCTCGACAACCTCAAGGACCTCGTGGTCAAGGAAGTCCATGGT
>JBFWSE010000016.1:0-45243 GCA_050248535.1 Novosphingobium sp. | reverse complement strand
TACCAAGGGACTCGCTTTGTCTAATTTAAAGTCCAGATATCCAACATAACATGGGAAAAATATCGCCAGTGAGGCTATGTATATAACTTTAAGCACCTTCCAGCGAGCCACGTCGAAAAAAAATCTCAGAAAATTAGATAGAAGCAAGGCGGATGCTAGAAACACTAATGCAGCATCCGGAGCTTCCCTCGCACTTAATTTATTTATTTCACTATTCGCAAGAAATAGCAAAAATACTATAATTAATAAATTTATAAACGCTGTAAAAAATTTCTGCAAATTTCCTAATTCACTCCATCGTACATGAACCGGTCTTGTGCTGGGAATATCCAACTCCCCCGAAATTTTTTCTACTATTACGAGGTGATAAACAAATGATACTATAATATATGCTGCCGCACCTGCTGCGATGCTAAAAAAAGTGATGGACGACTTAAAAATAAAGTCGGTTGCGGACAAAGCGCCTAAAATATCATAAGGCGCACTCCACAGGAAGCCTGTTATATAGAGACCAGCAAATAAAGGGTACACTGCGACAGCGGTGGTCGCAGCTAACTTTATCCTTTCGAGTAACTTTTCCCAATCGGTCTCCAAATAACTACTCCGCCGCAATCCCCTTGGCCGCAAACATATCCGGCCCCTCATCCCCGGCATCCTCGGCCCCGTCATTCGCCTTGTTCTTGCGCCGCTCGTCGAAGGTCGCCCAGACGTCCTGCCAGTTGCCCTTGGTCGCGCCCTTGGAATACTCGGTCGCGCGGGTTTCGAAGAAGTTGGCGTGTTCCACGCCGTTGAGCAAAGGCGTCAGCCAGGGCAGCGGGTGGTCGTCGATCATGTAGATGGCGGGGAGGCCGAGCTGGCCCAGCCGCCAGTCGGCGATGTAGCGGATGTAGCGCTTGATTTCCTTGGCGCTCATCCCCGGCACCGGGCCCATCTCGAAGGCGAGGTCGATGAAGGCGTCTTCGAGCCGCACGGTCTTCTGGCAGCAGTCGATGATGTCCTCTTTCACCGCCTTGGTCAGGCAGCCGCGTTCCTTGACGAAAGTGTGGAACAGGCGGGTGATGCCTTCGCAGTGCAACGATTCGTCGCGCACCGACCACGAGACGATCTGGCCCATGCCCTTCATCTTGTTGAAGCGCGGGAAGTTCATCAGCATGGCGAAGCTGGCGAACAGCTGCAGCCCCTCGGTAAATCCGCCGAACATGGCCAGCGTGCGGGCAATGTCCTCGTCGCTGTCGACGCCGAAGCGCTGGAGATAGTCGTGCTTGTCGCGCATTTCCTGGTATTCCAGGAACATGCCGTATTCGCTTTCGGGCATGCCGATGGTGTCCAAGAGGTGCGAATAGGCGGCGATGTGGACTGTCTCCATGTTGGAGAAGGCGGCGAGCATCATCTTGATTTCAGTCGGCTTGAACACGCGGCCGTACTTGTCGTGATAGCAATCCTGCACTTCGACATCGGCCTGGGTGAAGAAGCGGAAGATTTGCGTCAGCAGGTTCCTCTCATGCTCCGAGATCTTCTGCGCCCAGTCGCGACAATCCTCGCCCAGCGGCACTTCCTCGGGCATCCAGTGGATCTGCTGCTGGCGCTTCCAGAACTCGTAGGCCCAGGGATATTCGAAGGGCTTGTAGGTCTTGCGGGCTTCGAGAAGGGGCATCTGCTTACTCCGGATTCTGGGCCTGACAGGCGGCCAGCGCGAAACTCCATTCTTGCCGCAAATCGCCTCAGGGCGAGAGGGGCTGCGGTGAGCTATCCCCAGTCGCGTTGCCGGTTTTGGGCGGGGGCGATGATAGCATGGCGGGCGGGGGGATTCTATCTCGTTTTGTTCTCATGGGCGAAGGGTGGGAAGGGTTCGCGCGGAGGCGCGGAGGCGCGGAGATTCCTGGTTCGCGCAAAGGCGCAAAGGCGCGAAGAGGTTGCGCTTGGGCCGAAGGCCTTTGAACCGACCAACCTTTTCGCTTGTCCCACAGTTGAATGGTTCAAGCGGCTTTGCCGCAAGAACTGCACCTTCGCGCCTTTGCGTCTCC
This sequence comes from Novosphingobium sp., assembly GCA_050248535.1. Classification (GTDB taxonomy): domain Bacteria; phylum Pseudomonadota; class Alphaproteobacteria; order Sphingomonadales; family Sphingomonadaceae; genus Novosphingobium. The sequence continues at coordinate 43,219 of JBFWSE010000016.1, read as the reverse complement.
GCGCGAACCCTACATCTTCACCACGTTGGAAAAGTCCGCAGGCGGAACGGTCTCCGTTCGCCCGAAGAACTTGTCGAGGTCTTCGCCGGTCGCGGCCTTGCGGGTGCGCTCGGCCTCCTCGGTGAAACCCTCGTGCGCCCGGGCCAGCGCGCGCTGCACCGCCGGACGCGCCGCGATAGCCGCGCGCCACCTCAAGAGGTTGGGGTGAAGCGCGGGATCGAAGCCGTGGCCTTCGAGATAGTTCGCCCAGGGCTGGGTCGCCATGTCGGCGATCGAATAGGCCTCGCCGGCGATCCATTCGCGGGTGGTCAGCCGGTCGTCGAGCAGGCGGTAGAGGCGTTCGGCGGCGGCGGCATAGCGCGCTTCGGCGTAGGGCTCGGTGCCCGATGCGAGGACCAGGCGGAAGTGGTTGAGCTGGCCGAACATCGGGCCGACATTGGCCATCTGCACCATCAGCCATTGGATCACCTCGGCCCGTGCCGGCTGGCTGGCGGGGAGGAACTTGCCCTCGCGCTCGGCGAGATAGTGCAGGATCGCGCCGCTCTCGGCCAGCGGAATGCCCAGCCTCGGGTCTTCCAGCACCGGCACTTTGCCGAGCGGATTGAGCGCGAGGAATTCAGGCGTGAATTGCTGCTGCGCGAAGACCGCGACATGGCGCAGATCGTAATCCAGCCCGCATTCTTCCAGCATCAGCACCACCTTGGTGACATTGGGGCTGCTCATGCCGTGGAGGATCAGTTTTTCGGTCATTGTCTACTCTCAATCCCCCTCCCGCCTGCGGGAGGGGAGTTAGCCGCCGCGCTCCAGCGGCTCGGCCGGCAGCACGAAAGTCAGCATCCGCACGTAGTTCCCGCTGTCGTTGCGCCAGCCGTGCACCGCGCCGCGGCAAATCCCCAGGTCGCCCGCGCGCAGCACGGCTTCGCTGTCTTCCAGCACCAGCACCACTTCGCCCTCGATCACGTAGAAGTGATCGGCGGTGTCGGTGTAATGCATGCCGGGATCCTGCTGGCCGAGGCCAGGGCCATATTCGGCCATCATCACCGAATAGACCGGATCGGTCAGCTGGCTCATGGCAAACGCGGGAAAGCCGGCGGGCGGCGCGGCGGCGTTATCCACCCGGGCGCAGGCGCCGGTCCACAGATTGGTGACGGCCATCGGCTGGGGGTTCAACACCAGCGGGATCGCCTCGTCCGAGACGACCCGGCTCTTGCCATCGGGGCCTGTCGCCGCGACGATACGCCTGCTCATACTGTTCTTCCCTTTCCGACCGGCTTGGCCGGTAATGTCACCGAGGCATAGACTGCCGGCACGTCGCCATCATTGCGCCAGCCGTGGTTGACCCCGCGATCGACGATCAGCGTGCCGGGGCCGCAGACTGTCTCGCCTTCCTCCAGCACTAGCGTGATCGCGCCCGATATCACCACCAGATAGTCGATGGTGTCTGTTGCATGCATGAAGGCCAGCTCGTCGCGGCCCGGCGGAAACTCGGTGATGATGAAATTGGTGCCGCCGTCGTGGAGGAAGTCCATCTGGTATGGCGCCGCCGCGTCCTGCGGGCTGGAATTGTCGGCGGGCACAGTCTGGGTGCGCCAGACCAGTTGCGCCACCGGCCCCAGCTGCGGCACTTCGCCATCGAACTGGACGCAGCTCCTGCCGTCTTCGCCGAGGCCGATGACCACGCGCCGTGGGGCTTTGGCGCTCATATCGTGCGCCCCGCGCCGACCGGATGCGCCGGGATGTTGACCGCCACCGCGACGCAAGGCTCATCATGATCGTTGCGCCAGCCATGGACCACGCCGCGATCGACCACCAGATCGCCCGGGCCGAGATCGGCCTCGCCATTTTCGGTCACCAGCGTGACGTGCCCGGAGAGAATCACGAGATAGTCGATGGTGTCGGTGGCGTGCATGTGGGCCGGGCTATGCGGCGCGAACTGGCAGATCGCGAAACACGAACCGGGGGTGTGGAGAAATTCGATCTGGTAGGGTTCGGCGGTGTCGGCATTGCCCGAATTGTCGGCCGGCTGGGTCTTCGTCTGCCAGACCAGCGATGCGCCGAGGCCTGTGCCGAACTGCGGGACGGGGCCGTCGATGATCACGCAACTCCTGCCCTCGGCATTGAGGCCAGTGACGACGCGGCGTTTTGCCAGGCTGGACATGCTCTACTTTCCCTCACCTGCCCGCCTCTTCGCGGGGGGACCCTCCCTCGCCCATGGGTCTTGGGGTTTACCCCTATTCTCCCTCTCCCTCCGGGAGAGGGTCGGGGTGTGGGAGCGCGCGCGCTACTGGCAGGCCAGACACTCCTCATAGTCCGTCTGCCCCGCGCTCAATTCGATCTTGGGCGCATTGGCGGTATTGTCCGCTTCCACGCCGCCGGCAAAGCCCGCACGCTGCACCGATTTCGAGCGCAGATAGTAAAGCGACTTGATGCCCCTCTCCCAGGCCTGGAAGTGCAGCATCATCAGGTCCCACTTGTCGACGTCGGCGGGGATATAGAGGTTCAGGCTCTGCGCCTGGTCGATGAAGGGCGTGCGGTCGGCGGCGAATTCGAGCAGCCAGCGCTGGTCGATCTCGAAGCTGGTCTTGTAGACCGCCTTTTCTTCCGGCGAGAGGAAATCGAGGTGCTGGACCGAGCCGCCCATCTCGAGGATCGAATTCCACACATTGTTGGAATCCTTGCTCTTCGATTGCAGCAGCTTTTCGAGGTACGGGTTCTTGACCACGAAGCTGCCCGACAGCGTCTTGTGGGTATAGATATTGGCCGGGATCGGCTCGATGCAGGCGCTGGTGCCACCGCAGATGATGCTGATCGATGCGGTCGGCGCGATCGCCATCTTGCAGGAAAAGCGCTGCATCACGCCCATTTCCGCCGCATCGGGGCAAGCGCCGCGTTCCTGGGCGAGCATGATCGAAGCCTCGTCCGCCTTGGCGGCGACGTGCTTGAACATCTTGAGATTCCACGCCTTGGCCAGCGCGCTTTCGAAGCCGATGCCTTTTTGCTGAAGGAAGGAGTGGAAACCCATGACGCCCATGCCGACCGAACGCTCGCGGCTGGCGCTGTATTTGGCGCGGGCCATCTCGTCGGGTGCGCGGTCGATATAGTCCTGCAGGACATTGTCGAGGAAGCGCATGACGTCCTCGATGAACTGCTTGTCCTCGTGCCACTCGTCCCAGGTTTCGAGATTGAGCGAGGAGAGGCAGCAGACAGCCGTTCGGTCGTTGCCGAGGTGATCGACGCCGGTCGGCAGGGTAATTTCCGAGCACAGGTTGGAGGTAGAAACCTTGAGGCCCAGTTCGCGGTGATGCTCGGGCATCATCCGGTTCACCGTGTCGGAGAAAACGATATAGGGTTCGCCGGTGGCAAGCCGGGTTTCGACCAGCTTCTGGAACAGCGACCGCGCATCGACTGTAGCCCGCACCGAACCGTCCTTGGGACTCTTCAGCTGGAACTCGGCACCCTCCGCCACGGCCTGCATGAAGTCATCGGTCAGGAGTACGCCATGGTGCAGGTTGAGCGCCTTGCGGTTGAAGTCGCCCGAGGGCTTGCGGATTTCGAGGAATTCTTCGATTTCCGGGTGGCTGACGTCGAGATAGCAGGCCGCCGAACCGCGCCGCAGCGAGCCCTGACTGATCGCCAGAGTCAGGCTGTCCATCACCCGGACGAAGGGAATGATGCCGCTGGTCTTGCCGTTGAGGCCAACCGGTTCGCCAATGCCGCGGACATGGCCCCAATAGGTGCCGATGCCGCCGCCGCGCGAGGCCAGCCAGACGTTCTCGTTCCAGGTGCCGACAATGCCTTCGAGACTGTCCGACACCGAATTGAGATAACAGCTGATCGGCAGGCCGCGCCCGGTGCCGCCGTTCGACAGGACGGGCGTCGCCGGCATGAACCACAGCCGCGAAATGTAATCGTAGAGCCGCTGGGCGTGCGCCGCGTCGTCGGCATAGGCATCGGCGACGCGGGCGAAGAGATCCTGATAGGCTTCGCCGGGAAGCAGGTAGCGGTCGTCGAGCGTCTCCTTGCCGAAATCGGTGAGCAACGCGTCGCGCGCGGGGTCGGTGACAATGTCGAAGCGGCGGGCCATGATGGTCTTGGAATCGTCCGCCCGCGCGGCCTCGGCGGCGGCCTGAACCGCATTGCCGATCGCACCGGCGAGCGCCTCCGCACCGAGTTCGGCGACAAGTGCATCGGTTCCCGGATCGGTCTTTTCCGCCATTCCTACAGCCGGACTTTCGCCCGCCTCCTCCATTGCCGCGACGCCCGGCTTGGGCGCCTCGTCCATAAATAGGGATCCTCCGCCGAAATCGCCCGTACCCCGTGCGGTTTCCGGCTCGTTATCGCTTCTGAAATCCACTCCAATGCCCCCAATTTGTGAACCGCCGCGCCGAAGCGGAACCTGCCCTTGTTCCACATTCGTTCGACTCGGCGGGCAAGTGCCCATCCTAGCATGTTCGGGCGCAAACGGCGGAAAATTTATCCACTGTTTGTTCCCCAGATCCGGCATTGCAGCGACAAGTCCGCCAATCCGCGATTCCCGGCGAGACGCCTTGCGGCGCCCAGATGTGAATCTAGGACTAGAGGTGCCCCCGATGCTCGACCACAAGGTATAGTGCCTTTTCCTGAATCAGACGCAAGGGGAAATTTTAACCAGAAATCGGCCGGGGTGCGTTGACGGCGTCGTTTCGTGGATATTGCATTGCAGCGACGCGCGGGGAAAGCTGGGCTCGTGCGAAGCGCAAGAGTCAAAGTGAATCTGTGAAAAAAATTCTGCGAAGAACTTTTTGTCTGCTCCGGGCGTGCCGGAAAGTGGGCCAGTGTGAAGTGCCGGGTTTCTGCATCGAGCCAACACCCGCTCATCCTGAGCCTGTCGAGCCGAAGGCGGCCGAAGGTCAACGATGTCGCGCCACGCCCGGCCGCCGCGCAGCACCCTTCGACAGGCTCCGGGTGAGCGGGGTGGTTCCGATATTCGGCGCCTTGCCCTAACCCTCGTGCCGCTTGAGTTCGTCGCCGGTCAGGGTCACCACATGCAGCAAGTTGGTCGAGCCCGGCGTGCCGAAGGGCACGCCGGCCAGCGCAATCAGTTTCGAACCGGCCGTACCGAAGCCGTGGCGCAGCGCCATGCGCTTGCCCTTGGCGATCATCTCTTCGAAACTGCCGATGTCGCGAGTGACCACGGCATGGGCCCCCCAGTGCAATGCCAGCCGCCGGGCCGTGCGCGGCGAGGGCGTCAGGACCAGCATCGGCGCGCCGGGCCGCTCGCGCGCCACGCGCCGCGCGGTCGAACCCGATCCGGTAAAGACGATGATCCCGGCGAGTGTCACTGTCCCGGCGATCGAGGCGCAGGCCTTGGCGAGGGCATCGGCCGTGGTGTGCTCGGGCGGGATCTCGGTGTAGTCGATCTGATGCCGGTAGCCGGGGTCGCGCTCAACTTCGCCGGCAATGCGGTGCATCATGGTGACGGCTTCCTCCGGCCAGGCGCCACTGGCGGTCTCGGCGGAAAGCATCACGGCGTCGGCCCCGTCGTAGACCGCATTGGCGACATCGGAGACTTCGGCCCGGGTCGGCGCAGGGCTTTCGATCATCGATTCGAGCATCTGCGTCGCCACGACCACCGGCTTGCCTGAGCGGCGCGTGGCGGAAACGATGCGCTTTTGCAGCACCGGCACGTCCCATGGCGCGACTTCGACGCCCAGATCGCCGCGGGCGACCATGATGCCGTCGGCCAGTTCGATGATTTCCTCCAGCCGGTCGACCGCGGCGGGCTTTTCGATCTTGGCCAGCAGGGCGCCATATCCTCCCATCAACCGCCTTGCCTCGGCGACATCCTCGGGCCGCTGGACGAAGGACAGGCCGATCCAGTCGGCCCCCTGCTGCACCGCGAAGGCCAGATCGGCGTGGTCCTTTTCCGTCATGGCCTTCACCGGAACCACGGTATCGGGGACATTGACGCCCTTGCGGTCCATGATGACGCCGCCGACTTCGGTCGAGCAGACGATGCGGTCTTCGTTCGCTTCGATCACGCGCAGGCGCAGCTTTCCGTCGTCGATCAGCAGCCGCTGGCCCTTTTCGAGAATGCCGAACAGTTCCGGGTGCGGCAGACAGACGCGTTTGCTGTCGCCCGGCCTGGGATCGCGATCGAACGTGAAATGGGAGGTATGCTTGAGGACCGCCTTGCCGTGCTTGAACTCGCCAACGCGCAACTTGGGGCCTTGCAGGTCGCACAGGATCGCCACCGGCCGGCCATACTCGCGCTCGGCCGCGCGCACATTGGCGATGGTTTCGGCGTGCGTCGCCTGATCGCCATGGCTCATGTTGATGCGAAAGGCGTCGGCGCCGGCCCGGAGCAGCTTGCCGATTACCTCGGGCGAGCGGCTGGCCGGACCCAGCGTCGCCAGGATCTTCACTCTTCTTCCGCGCGGATCGAGCCTGGCCAAGCGAATTTTCCTTCCGGTTACGGCGCGGCCTATGGCAAAGGAGTGCCAAAGAACCAAGGACCAATGCCGCCATGACCGAGACAAACAGCACCGATCCGCTCGACCAGCTCAGCGATGTCCATGCCGCCGCCGCCTTCCGCCGGCTGGTGCGCCATTTGCGCAAGCGCCACGATGCGCAGAACATCGATCTGATGGGCCTGGCCGGCTTCTGCCGCAATTGCCTGTCCGACTGGATCGTCGATGCCGGGGCGGAACTGGACAAGATGGGCGCGCGCGCGCTGATTCACGGCATGCCGTTCGACGAATGGAAAGCCAGGTACCAGACCGAAGCGACGCCGGAGCAGATGGCGCGGATGGAAGAGAGCCTGAAGAAGAACGGCGGGACGCACTGACGTTGTGTTGACTCACCTTCCCCTATCAAGGGGGAAGGGGGTGTCATTCAGACCTGACAGAGGGTTGGCCGGTCTCTCGCATCCTCGCCGCTATCGGTGCCGCGACCACCATCTGCGCCAGATGATAGACCAGCAGCGGCATCATGACGATTCCCGCGCTGGCCGGCGGAAACAGCACTGTCGCCAGCGGCGCGCCCATGGCGACGCTTTTCTGGGCGCCGGCGAAGACCATGGCGACGCGGTCACCGTGGTTGAGGCGCAGTGCCTTGCCGAGCAGCCACGAGCCGCCATAGCCAATGAGCAGCAACCCGGCGCAGCCAGCGGCAAGGCCTGCCCATGCCTGCGCATCGACGCGCTGCCAGATGCCCTCGTTCACGGCGCCGGAAAAGGCGGAGTAGACCGCCAGACCGATCGTGCCGCGTTCGAGGAAGCTTACCGGCCGCTTGTGATCGCGCACCCATTGGCCAGCGAGGCCCTGCGTCGCCTGGCCAATGACGAAGGGCAGCAGCATCAGCCCCGCAACCTTGCCGAACGAGGAAAGATCGGCGCCACCGTTGCCAGTTCCTGCAAGCAGCGAGAACAGCGGCGCGGCGATGAATACGCCGGCAATGTTGAGCAGGGCCGCCGCCACGACCGAGCTGGCGACATTCCCCCCGGCGATCGAGGTATAGACCGTCGCCGATTGTACGGTCGATGGCAGTGTGCCGAGATAGAGAAAGCCCAGCGCCAGCAGCGGCGGCAGGAAAGGCATGGCGGCATGCCACAGCAACCACCCGCCCAGCGCCATGATCCCGAACACCCAAAGCAAGAGCGGACCCAGCAGCCGCACATTGGCCATCCCTGCGCGAACGTCCCCGCGCGCGAGCTTGAGGCCGTAGAGCAGGAACAGCACGAAAACCATCGCGCTCGATGCGATCTGCACCCCGTCCCGCGTCTCGCCGCGTGCGGGCAACAGGCTGGCCACGGCAATCGCCGCGACGACGATCTGGACCATGGGGTCGATGCGCTTGAGCGGGTTCATCCGGGCCTAGTCAGTACTGGACCGGAGTCATCCGCACTGGCGGCGCGGGCGTATGCGAAAATCGCGGAGAAGGGGCGGGCTGCACCACGCCATCCACTTCGACAAAGCTTCCCCGGGCCACGTTATGCGGATGGCGGGGGGCTTCGGTCAGGCTCAGCACCGGGGCGAAGCAGATGTCGGTGTTCTCCATCACCGCGCACCATTCGTCGCGCGTCCGAGTCTTGAACGCGGCTTCCAGCTTCGCCTTGGCGCGAGGCCACCGCGCACGATCGTCCTGCGTGGCAAAATCCGGATCACCGGTCAGGCCCAATGTGTGCAGCAGCATGGCGTGAAACTGCGGTTCGATCGAACCGATAGCGACATATTTGCCGTCGGCGGTTTCATAGGTGTCGTAATAGGGCGCGCCACCGTCGAGCACGTTCACCTCGCGTTCGTCCTGCCACATGCCGGCGGCAAGCAGCGCATAGGTCTGCGCCGAAATCAGCGCCGCGCCTTCGTGCATCGAACAGTCGATCACCTGCCCCTTGCCAGTGCTGCGCGCCGAAAGGATCGCGGCGAGCAGGCCGAAGGCCAGCATCATGCCGCCCCCGGCATAGTCGCCGATGGCATTGACCGGGAAACTGGGCTTCTGGCCCTTGCGCCCATAGGTATGCAGCGCGCCCGAAAGCGCGATATAATTGATGTCGTGCCCGGCGAGCGGGGCCTTGGGGCCGGTCTGTCCCCAGCCGGTCATGCGCCCGATCACCAGCCGGGGGTTGCGCGCCAGCAGCACCTCGGGGCCAAGCCCCAGCCGCTCGATGACGCCCGGGCGGTTGCCTTCGATGAAGGCATCGGCCTGGCCGGCGAGGTCCAGGACTTGCGCCACGCTGTCGGGTTGTTTCAGATCGAGCGTCAGGTTTTCGCGGTTGCGGTTGAGCACGTCCTTTCCGTCGAATTCGGTAAACCGGCCAATGCCGCCGGGCCGGGCGACGCGGATCACGCGCGCGCCATGATCGGCCAGCATCATGCCGCAGAATGGCGCCGGGCCGATACCGGCCAGTTCGATAACAGTAATGCCGTCCAGTGCCCCAGCCATCCGCATCTCCCGGTCCCGCTCGTGGCAAGGGGATTGCCGGACGGGGCCGGGAATGTCGAGCGCCTATCCGCCCAGCCGCTTTTGCGCTTCGGCCAGCATGGGGTTGTCGCCGCCCATGGCCCTTGCCTTGTCGAGCAGCGCGCGGGCATCGTCGCGTCGCTCGCCGGTCGCGGCAAGCGCCAGACCCCAGGCCTGGGTTGCGATCCGGCTCGATGGCTGCAGGCGATAAGCTTCGCGCGCCGATTTCTCCGCCTCGCCCGGCTGGCCGCTCTTGAGCTGGGCGAGCGACAGGTCGGCCAGCAGCCGCACATCGCCTCCCCCGGTGCTGTCGCGCAGGCTGGCCAGCAATTGCGCGGCCCGGGTCCAGTCTCCGTGCCGCGCGGCATTGGCGGCTGCCAGCCGTCTCGCGCCCAGGCTGGAAGGACTCTGGGCCAGGTAGTTTTCAAGCAGCGCCTCGGCCGCCGCGCCCTGCCCGGCATCGCCAAGCGCGGCGACAATGCGTTCCATCAGGCTTTCGGGCATGCGCACGCGGGCGGCGAGGCGATAACGCTCGATCGCGCCCGCGGCATTGCCCCTGGCGAGCTGGACGTCGCCGGCGAGCGCCTGTGCATCGGCATTGCCTGGACTGGCGGCGCGTTGCCGCTCGGCCAGATTTTCCGCTCCCCCGAAATTGCGCGAGGCCAGCATGGCGCCCACGTCGGAACCCTCGGCCACGGCGCCGAACTTGCGGTCGTCCGCCTTTGCCGCACGATCGAGCAGCGGCGCGGCCCGGTCGCGCTGGCCCAGCACTTCGTGCGCTCGCGCGAGTGTGGTCAGAAGATAGGCCGAGGCCGATGAGTCGGCCGCCATGCCATCGAACCGTCGCACCACTTCCCTGTAATTGCCCGCTCCATAATAGGCGGCGGCCAACAGGTCCTGCGCCCGCGCATTGGCGGGCTGTATTTCAACCAGCCTTTCCAGCGCCTCGATCGCCAGAAGATAGTTTTCCGAGCGCAGGTTGAGCACCGCGTCGAGCAGCATGGCCGAGGGCTGGTCATCGAGCTGGCCACCGGTCTTCTCCAGCATCGAGCGGGCAAGTCCATTGTCGCCGGCGCGGGCGGCCAGAACGGCTTGCAGGAACAGCGCGCGCGCATTGCGCCCATCGAGTTCGAGCATGTGCCGGGTGGCCTTCAGCATGTCATGCGCGCGGCCGAGTTCGCCCAGTGTCGCGGCATATTCGCCCAGGGTCTCCACATCGTCGGGATCGTGGGCCAGGGCCGCTTCGAACCATGGCAAGGCGGCGGCGAGACCGAACTGGTCGCGCACGATGGTGGCGCGGAATTCAAGCGCGCGCACGCTGACCGGATCGAGCGACAGCGCATAGCCGGAGGCTTCGATCGCCAGCGTGTGCTCGCCGCCCGAATAGCGCAGGCGCCCGATATCGACCCACAATTCCGGGTTCTTCGCGTCGATAGCGAGCGCCTGGTCATAGGCGCGCCCGGCCGCGGCAAGATTGCCGTCGTAAATTTCCAGAAGGCCAAGCGTGCGAAAGCCCTGAAATGCCTCCGCCGGAGCGAATTTGCCCGGCCCCAGCCATTCGCGCGCCTTGTCGCGCAGGCCCTGATCGAGCAGGGCTTCACCCATCTGTGCGGCCACGGCCTCACGCGGGGCGCCGGCATCGAGCGCTTTCTTCAGGTCGATTTCGGCGGCGATTCCGTCGCTGCGAGCAAGATCGGCCCGGGCCTGTTCGATGAACTGCGATGCGGCCGGAGGGCTGCCCGCCTGCAAGGGCAAGGCGACGAAAGTCAGTCCGGCTGCGGCAAGGGCAACCGTACTCCGCCGCCATGCACGCCGTTCAGGGCTGCAAGTCGTATTGCTTGAGCAAGTCATAGAGCGTCGGCCGGCTGATGCCGAGCAGCTTGGCGGTGGAGGATATGTTTCCCTGGCTGCGGGCGAGGGCATGGCGGATGACCTTGCGGTCCGCATGTTCGCGCGCGCTCTTCAGATTGAGCGCCGTGGCTTCGTCCTCGCCCGGTTCGGCCAGATCGAGGTCCATGGCGGAGACCAGCTTGCCGTCGGCCATGATCACCGCCCGTTTCACCCGGTTTTCCAGCTCGCGCACGTTACCCGGCCAGTGCCAGGCGTCGATGGCGGCCAGCGCGTCGGCGGCGAAGCCCTTGACCTTGGGGTTCATTTCCTTGGCGAAGCGCGCGAGGAAGGCCTTGGCCAGCAGTACGGCATCGCCCGGCCGCTCTGCAAGGCCCGGAATTTTCACCACGATTTCGGCCAGCCGGTAGAACAGGTCTTCGCGGAATGTGCCGGCGGCGATCATCGCTTCCAGATCCTGATGGGTGGCGCAGACGATGCGGGTATCGACCGGAATCGAGCTGCGCGAGCCGATCCGTTCGATCACGCGTTCCTGCAGGAAGCGCAGCAGCTTGACCTGAAGCGGCAGCGGGATGTCGCCCACTTCGTCGAGGAACAGCGTGCCGCCATGAGCCTGTTCGATCTTGCCTTCGGTGGTCTTGACCGCGCCGGTGAACGCGCCCTTCTCGTGGCCGAAAAGCTCGCTTTCCAGGAGGTTTTCCGGGATCGCGGCGCAGTTGATGGCGACAAAGGCGCCCTTGGCGCGCGCGCTGGCATCGTGCAGGCCGCGCGCCAGCAACTCCTTGCCGGTGCCGCTGGCGCCGAGCAGCATGACCGACACATTGGTATTGGCGACGCGTTCGATGGTGCGCGCGACTTTCACCATTTCCGGCGCGGCCGTGATCATCCGGCCGAGCACGCGATCGTCTTGCGCCTTGGCCGCAAGTTGCCGGTTTTCCGTTTCGATGGCGTGCAACTGATGCGCGCGGCGGACGATCAGACCGATCTGTTCGATATCGACCGGCTTCTGGTAAAAGTCGTAGGCGCCTCGGGCGATTGCCTGAAGCGCGCTTTCACGCGCGCCGTGGCCGGTGGCGACGACCACCTTGGTGTCGGGCTTCAACGCCATGATTTCGTCGAGCACGGCAAAGCCTTCACTGGTGCCATCCGGATCGGGGGGGAGGCCGAGATCCAGCGTGACGACATCGGGTGATTCCGCGCGCAGCGCAGCGAGCGCGGCCGAACGATCGCTGGCCACCAGCACTTCGAAATCCTCATAAGCCCATTTTAGCTGCGCCTGCAGGCCAGGATCGTCTTCGACTACGAGCAGCTTTGGTTTCACGTCGATCATCATGCAACCTTCTGGCTAGCCAAATTGTGGCCGGATTGTTCGAATGTCTTGAAGATGCCGCTGGCTGCGGCGAGCGGCAGGCGGACGACGAAGCGCGAGCCGAGACCCTCGCGCGATTCGACTTCGAGCCGGCCCTTCATCGCCCTGACCAGCTCGCGCGCCTCGAATGCGCCGATGCCAAAGCCGCCCTGCTTGGACGAGACGAAGGGCTTGAACAGCTTGGAACGGACAAAATCGGGCGACATGCCGCTACCCGAATCGACCACTTCGATTGCAGCATTGAGGCCGTCGCCGGTAATGCCGAGCAGCACCGGAGAATCGGGCTCGCTGGCATCGACCGCATTCTGGACCAGGTGCACCAGCACCTGTTCGAGTGAATCGCGATTGGCCCAGACGCGGCAATCGTGGCATTCGGCCAGCATAATCGGGTGCCGGTCGCGATATTGTTCCGCGACATGCCGGACAAGCGCCGTGGCATCGACGTCTTCCAGTTTCTCGACAGCGCCGCCGCCATAGCGCGAGAGCCTTGCGAGCAGGGTGTTGAGCTTGTCCGACGAATTGCGCAGCGTCACCAGCATGTCGTCGCGAAAGGCGGGCTTGTCGGCGTGCAGTTCGGCATTGCGGACGAGCAGACTGAGCTGGCTCGCCAGGTTCTTGATGTCATGCATGACGAAAGCGATGCGGCGGTTGAAATCGTCGAACCGTCCCGCCTCGGCAAGCGCGTCCTGGCTGGCGTTCTCGGCCAGATAGCTGGCCAGCTGCTGACCGGCGATGCGCAGCAGGTCGAAATCTTCCCAATCGAACTTGCGTGCATAGGGCGGGCGGGCCAGCACGACCATGCCCACCAGCCGTTCGAAGTGGATCAGTGGCACCATGGCCCATGCCCGGGGCTCGTCGATCAGCCATGCAGGAACCGTGCGGGCGTCGATCTTTACGGCGATTCCGGCGCGAATGTCGTCGAGATCGGCGATGAAACCGCTGTGCTCGAACGAAGCCGCGGAGGCTGACGGGAGGGCGACAGCCGGGACATCGGCCGACTGCCATTGCCAGCGCGCGGCCAGGACCAGGTCGCCATGTTCGCCTGGCGCCAGCAGGAGGCCAGCCGGGCTATCAGCAATGTCGGCTATGGCCTGAACCACACGTTCCTCGATCGGGGAATCCTGCCCGCCGGTCTTGCCCAGGGTGTTGGTCAGCCGCAGCCATTCGGCGCGATAGTCGTAGCGGTGCTGGAACAGGTGCTTGGACAGCATGACGCGGATCCAGCCGCGCATTCTGCGCGAGGGCAGCATCAGCAGCGCCAGCGCGCTCGATCCGGCGATGAAAGCCAACGACATCAGCCGTGCGAAATCGCCGCCGAACCAGGCCAGCCATTGCGAAATGGCGACCATGGCGGCGAGATAGGCCGCGATCAGCACCAGCGAAATCGACCGGAACGCGACGGCTCGCGATGGGCTGAAGCGCAATTCGTCCCGGCCCTTCGCAGACCCGATCGCCACCAGCGCCGCAAGCGCGATGACAGCGATGCCGTGCATGGCATGCAACTCGTCGGGAATGCCGTGGCCGAGATAGCCGATGGTGTAGAGGTTGAGATCGAAGCCCCAGAATATCGCCAGGCCCAGCGCCGGCCAGCGCAGGAAGCGCCGCGCCTGGGGCGAAGCGCCGGTATAGAGATTGTGCACCAGCACCAGCCCGCCGATCGCCCCGGTAAGCTGGAAAACGGCCGTGAGCTGGAACAGGGCCGTGCGGACGTCCTGGTGGAGAATCTTGCCGCTCCAGGCAGCGACGAAGGCCAGATAGAGCAGCTCGACCAGCACGAGGACCAGCATGAGCGGGCGGATAGGCCGTATGCTCGAATGGCGGCCATCGCCTTCGAACAGCCGGTAGACCACCAGCAGCCAGCCGAGGTCCGCCAGGGTTTCCAGCAGCGCGCCGGTGGCTGAACCGGCGCCATTGACGGCCAGCGTGAGACACCAGATGCCAGTCAGGCCCAGACTGATGGCAAGGGCCGTGCCGGCCGGCCCGAAACGCGCGGCGCGGCGCGCGGCAATCCAGCCTGCGGCACTTAACGCCGCGACGGAGCCTGCGAGCCCGAAGGCCAGAGCCGCAAGATGCAGCATGCCGGAAAGAGCCTGGGCAATCACCGCGCGCCCTCGTGCCACAGGATCACGCGCAGCGTCTGCAGGATGATCAGCAGATCGAGGAAAGGCGTGTAATTCTTGGCGTAATACAAGTCGTACTCAAGCTTGTGACGCGAATCCTCGAGATTGGCGCCATAGGGATAGTTGATTTGCGCCCAGCCGGTGATGCCGGGTTTGACCATGTGCCGTTCGGCATAGAACGGCAGCTGGTCTTCGAGATTCGAAACGAATTCGGGCCGCTCCGGACGCGGGCCGACGAAGCTCATGTGCCCCTTGAGCACGCTCCAGGCCTGAGGAAGTTCGTCGATCCGCACCTTGCGGATGAAACGGCCGATGCGCGTGACGCGCGGATCGTCCTTGGCCGCGAACTGGGCCTTGCCGTCGGCTTCGGCATCGGTGCGCATCGAGCGCAGCTTGATGAGATCGAAAGGCTGGCCATAGAGGCCGACCCGGGTCTGGCGGAAGAAAGCCGGTCCCTTGCTGTCCAGTTTCACCAGCAGGGCGAACAGGGCGAGAACCGGCAGCGTCAGAACCAGCAGCAGCAGGCTGACTGCCACGTCGAATATGCGTTTGGCCACGCTCGAAACCGCGCGGCCCGAGGAAAACCCGTCGGAAAAGATCAGCCAGCTGGGATTGACCGTGTCGAGATCGACCCGGCCGGTCTCGCGTTCGATGAAGCTCGAAAAGTCGTTGACGTGGACGCCCGCGGTCTTGATTCGCAGCAAGTCCTGCAGGGGCAGCGAATTGCGCCGCTCCTCCAGCGCCAGCACCACTTCGCTGACGCCCAGATTCTCGACAAAGCGCTTGAGGTTGTGAATCGCGGTACGGGCGATGGCTTCCTCGACCACCGGCGAGCTTTCGTTCATGCCGATATAGCCGACAATGGCGAAGCCGCTTTCCGGCTTGTCGCCCAGTTCGCGCAGCCGCTGCGCGCGCGGCCCGGCGCCTAGCACCAGAACACGGCGGCGGAAAGCGGAAGCGCCCAGAATTCCGCCGACGATCAGCCGGTTGGCGACCAGCAGGACGACGGAAAGTCCCATGGTCAGGGCCAGGGTCGAACGCCAGAACGATGTCTCGGCGACGATGAAATCGACGAAGGACAGCGCAATGACGCCCAGCGAAATCGCAACCAGCAGCCGGGCTGTGGCAAAGCGCATCGAACGCAGCGAATCCGCGCCATAGACACCGACCGAAATCATGGTTGTCAGGAAAAGTGCGGCAACACCGGCTTGTGAGCCCAACCTGTCCGCGAAGGGGCCCGGATCGATGCCGATCTGGCTCGCGCGCAGCCGCCACGCCAGTTCGCCCGCCATGATCAGAAGAGCGATGTCGAACAGCCCCAGCAGGACCACCGCATGCGGGATGTAATGTTTGAAAAGGCGAATCATGGCCTGATTTCAAGGTCTCCAGCCCAATTGCGGGCCAGGCACGGCCCTAGGGCAAAGACGTAAACTGTCGGTAAATCTGACAGGTTCGGACTGAAAAAGATTTTGGCCACACAGGCAATTTCCGCGGTTGAGCGCGGTTTCTGTCAGTTTGGCTTACAGCCCGTTTCGCCGGCGGGGATAGTCGTTTGCGTTGCAGGCGCAGGCCTGCGTCAACCATTTGCAAACCATAAGCCAAGCCATTGGATTAACCCGGCTGGTTTATCAAACTGCCGCTATGCGCAAATCTGCACCTACCTTGCCGGTCTCGACGGACATGCTGCGGCACTTTGCCGTGCTGACGGTGGTGATCACCGCCGGTCTGGCGATGTTCGCGAATGGTGAAAACGAAAACGTTATCGCCGAACAGATCAGGCAACGCGAAATGAAGAACCAGGCCCTGCGTATGGAGCGGGAGAAGGCGAGCCAACGGACGGTCGTTATCGATGGCCTGCGGGTTGCGCCGGGTACCAGAGTCGGTTCGGCCGATGTCGATACGGATCATTTCACCACAACCGGCATTAGCGGCGGCGGGGACTATGGGGATGGGTACAGCTTGCCAGCTGCCTATCGCCCGGTCGGCAATCCGAACGCCGAGGCGGTCGAATTCGAACGCGATGCCAATGGCATGCCCATAGCGCCCACGGCTGCCTTCATGCGAAAGGGCCTGAAGCCGGGCCAACGTCAGTCCCCGGTCGCCCGAGAGCGGCGGACAAAGGAAGGCGTCGACGCGATCATACAGGCGTCGGAAGAGCGTGCAGGCGCGGCCAGTACGAATCAGGACTCGCTGGAATGAGTCAGCGGCAGGGCACAGAGCCAGCCGTTCAGAAACACTCGCGCGAAAGGTAATCCCGGGCGGCCTGTCCGATCACGGCGGCGTGGCCGTAATTCGGGTGTTCGATCGCCAGCATGACCGGCGCCGTACCACTTTTCCATTCGGCGATGGCTTCGGGCGTGAAATCGAAATGGAAGAAATGAACCGCGCTGGCCTTGCCGTCGCTTTCGCGGGTGCGTTCGACATCGCCTTCCTGCCGCGCCTGGATGCGGTGCGGGCCGACCAGCAGCGCCACGTGATTTTCGACTCCGCCGATGGTGCGCAGGAAAGCGTCGCGGCGGTCGGGATCGGCCACTTCGAACAGTATGGTGCACGTCAGCTCGCTGCCCTTGGGCACCATCGGATCGTAGGCGGCCAGTTCGTCGTCGATCTGCGCCTCGCCGCCTTTCTCGATCCGCAGCATTTCCATGATCTGCAGCCACATGCTGTCCCACGTCTCGAACAGGGCGCTGGCATTGGGGCCGACAGCAATGCGCGTCAGCTTTTTGCGTTCGACGGCCTCCGATTTCTTGTCCTTGCGGATCGTCTCGTAGTCGGCGAGCGGCAGCAAGTCGTCGCGCGTGATGGAGCGGGTGTCGCGGGGCATCTCGTTACAATCCATAGGCCTGGGCCATCACTTCGATGGGATGGCCGATGCGGGCGGGAGGTTCGGCGCCGTTGGCCTCGATCACCTGGCGCAGATGCGGGCCGGCCAGCGGGCATTCGGACACCACCAGATCGGGATCGCCCTTGAGCAGGTTCTTGCCCGTGGTCTTGCCCACCTTGATCGCGCGGTCGAAATTCTGCTTGAAGATGCCCCACTTGCCGCCGTGGCCGGAGCAGCGCTCGGTGAGCGCTGGTTTGGCCTCGGGGATCAGCTTGAGCATGTCCATCGCCTTTGGCCCCATGTTCTGGGCGCGGGCGTGGCAGGCGAAATGGACGGCGATCGACTTGGGCATGGCCTCGATCGGGGCAAGGCCAGTGTCCTTGGCAAGCCGCACGACATATTCGGAGACATCGAAAGTGTGCCGCGCGAGGGTCGCCACGGCTTCGTTTTCGGGTTCGATCAGCGGCCATTCGAACTTGAGCATCAGCGCGCAGCTGGTGGTGAGCGGGACGATGTCCCAGCCGTCCGCGATCAATGGCGCGAAATGGGCGGATATCCGCTCCGCCGCGCTGGCAACCGCAGGCAAGTCGCCGTTTTCGAACTTGGGCATGCCGCAACAATCGGGATATTCGATGCGCACCTGCAGGCCCTGATGCGCCAGCACCCTGGCGGCGGCGAGGCCGGGGGTGCCGTCGTTGAAATTGTCATGGCAGCCCGCATAGAGCGCGACCTTGCGGCCGAAAGCGGGGCCATCGGGATTGGGCGGGGGCACCAGCGCGGGGGCCTGATTGGTCAGTGCGGTATCCATGAACGGCGGCACATGGGCGCGCCGGTCGATGCCAACCACTGCCTCCATGATCGGCCGGGTCAGGCCGTTGCCTTCCTTGGTGGCCCAGTTGGCCGCGCCAGCGGCCATGGTGCCCAGCCGGCCGTTGCGGGTCATCTTGGCCAGTTCGCGATCGGCGAAGCTGGTCTTGCCCTTGCGATTTTCGATGGCGCGGAAGCGCAGCATCAGATGCGGGAAATCCAGATCCCACTCGTGCGGCGGCACATAGGGGCACTTGGTCATGAAGCACATGTCGCACAGGGTGCAGGCATCGACGACGGCCTTGAGCTGGTCCTTGCTCAGGTCCTCGACGGTTTCGTTGGGGCTTTCATCGACAGCGTCGAACAGGATCGGAAAGCTGTCGCACAGGTTGAAGCAGCGGCGGCAGCCGTGGCAGATGTCGTAGACACGGCGCAGTTCGGCTTCGAGCGCCGGTTCGTCGTACCAGGCTTCGTCTTTCCACGGGATCGTATGGCGCGTGGGTGCTTCGAGGCTGCCTTCCATTTCCCATGCCTCCGGCTAGCCCCTCCCCTTCAGGGGAGGGGTTGGGGTGGGGTTTGTAGATAGGATAGATTGACGGCGACATGCCCCACCCCCGGCCCCTCCCCTGAAGGGGAGGGGAGCCAGTGATGAGGACGCCGTGCTGTGTCAGGCGTCGAGCGTGTCCAAAGTCTTCTGGAACTTGCCGGCGTGGCTCTTCTCGGCCTTGGCGAGGGTTTCGAACCAGTCGGCGATTTCATCGAAGCCTTCGTCGCGCGCGGTCTTGGCCATGCCCGGATACATGTCGGTGTATTCGTGGGTTTCGCCGGCGACCGAGGCCTTGAGGTTGTTCGAAGTAGTGCCGATCGGCAGGCCGGTGGCGGGATCGCCGGTTTCCTCAAGATATTCGAGGTGACCGTGCGCGTGGCCGGTTTCGCCTTCGGCGGTCGAGCGGAAAACGGCGGCTACGTCGTTATAGCCTTCGACATCCGCCTTCTGGGCGAAATAGAGATAGCGGCGGTTGGCCTGGCTCTCGCCGGCGAAGGCGGCCTTGAGGTTGGCTTCGGTCTGGGTTCCTTTAAGTGCCATGGGTAGACTCCTCTCATGGGGTTGAATCGGTGGATCGCTTGTGCGCGGGTCATGGCGCAAAGAAAAGGCGAAATTTCTTTATTCAGTAATCGACATAGCCGATCAGATATCTGCGAATGGTTCGCAAATACGATCAAAGGCCGTAGCGAAAGGTTAGCAACGCCGAAAGCGAGACGATCATGATCAGCACCAATGGGACACCGGTACGGACATAGTCGCGGAACAGGTAATTGCCTTCTGTCATGATCAGCATGTTGGTCTGATAGGCAACCGGGGTCGCGTAACACAGATTGCAGCCGAACAGCACGGCCAGCACGAGCGGTTCGGCCGGCAGGTTGAGCTGCTGGGCAATGCCGAAGGCGATCGGCGTCCCAACTGTCGCAGCCGTGGCGTTCGAGGCGAAATTGGTCAGCACGGTGACGAACAGCATGATCGCCGCCAGCACGCCCGCGGCCGGCAGAAATTGCAGACCCAAAGCCAGAACCTCGCCGAGCCAGGCTGCGGCGCCGCTTTCGAGCACCAGTTTGCCGATGGCGATGCTCGCCGCGACCAGCACGATGACCTTGGCCGACAGCGCCCGCCCTACCCGGTCTATGCGCACGCAGCCGGTTACAAGCATGCCGATCGCGCCGGCCAGCGCGGCAATGGCGATCGGAACCAGGCCAAGGCTGGCGGAGCCCACCGATCCGCCCATGATCGCCAGCGCCAGCAAGGCTTTCGCCCGGCGTGGCACTTCCTTTGCGCCATCGAGGATCAGCAGCGAATCGCCCAAAGCGAAAGCACGCAACCGTTCCTGAGTGCCCATGGTCAGCAACACGTCGCCTTCGGCCAGCACATCCTGGGCGACGTTCCTGGCCGGCGGGCCAAAGCGGCGCGGGGCGAAATCGACGCCAAGCACTGCGACCCCGAACAGATCGGCAATGCCGCTCGACGGGATGCTCAGACCGCTCAGCCGGCTGTCGGCGGTCAGGGCCAGTTCCATGACAAGCAGGTCTTCGCCGGCCTTCTTGGCCTCGTTCTGCACGCGCTCCAGGATCCATTCGGGCGCCATGGACGCATCGAGCTTGCGAGTTGCTTCCTCCAGCGCCTCGTGCGTGCCGCTCACGCCCAGGCGTTGGCCGTGACCGATTGTGGAATCGGCAGGTGCGTGGATGGAAAAATCGGCGGGCAGCTTGCGTGCGATGGTGGAGATCGCCTCGCCGATCAGGTCGCTGCCACGGCTGATGCGCATCAGGGCCTGAAACCGGCGAGGGGAATGTGTCGCCGCCACGCTGTTGTCGGGCAGCAGGTGCGGCATCACCAGCCAGATGTACAGCAGCGCGATTCCCGCCGCCGACAAGACAATGGGCGTGAAGTGAAACACGCTCATGTGCGGCATGCCCATGTCGCTGGCGATCGCGGTGACCAGCAGGTTGGTCGATGTGCCGATGGTCGTCGCCATGCCGCCGATCAGCACGGCGGCATTGATCGGGATCAGAGTCTTCGATGCCGGCATGCCGCCCAGCCCTTCGAGCTGAACCAGCACAGGCAGCAGCAGCACCAGCACCGGGGTGTCGTTGACCATCATCGACAGCGCGAAGGCGAGCAGGATCGTCACCAGCAGCCCCAGCCAGCGGTTGACCTTCCAGACTGTCTGCAGAACCCGGACCACCGGCTCCAATGCGCCGGTCATCACCAGTCCGCGCCCCATCACCATCAGCGCGCAGATCGTCACCAATGCGTAGTGTCCGAAGCCCGAAAAGGCCAGGACCAGGCCATCCTCCGGCCGCTTCCCGGGCAATGGTAGAACGTAAAGCATCAGCGAAATCAGCGCGATGGTCAGCAGCGAGATGATCTCGATAGGCATCCTGCCGCGCGCGAATGCCGCGAACATGGCGCCCGTTGCCATAAGTGCCAATATTGCGTGGAGCGACGGAAGGGTCATTGCGGACCAACTAGCAGGGGCGAAATCAAAGCGGAAACAAATTCACGCCGTTGCTCCGGTCTTTGGTGCCCCTGGCCCGACTCGAACGGGCACGCCTTGCGGCAAACGATTTTGAGTCGTTCGCGTCTACCATTCCGCCACAGGGGCATTCCTGTCAGTGCCGTATTCGCCACGAGGCGGACACAAAGCAGGCCGCCCTTAGCCGGGCGCCGTGCCGGGTTCAAGGCGCGTGAGTCAGAAGTTCCAGGCGAAAGTGAAATGGGCGAGCGCGCCGGTGCTGCTGTCGCCGCGCTCCGGGCGCAGCGGCGGGATCCGGCCGTTGAAGGCGCCCAGTTCCACCAATGGCCCCGTGCCACCAGCCTTGTAGCGCATGTTTGGCTGGGGAAGGTCCGCCCAGAGATCGGCGGAGGGGACAATGGCAGGTGCTACGCGCTGATCCCGCGGGTTGGCGGGCGAAGCGCCGGTTGCCGGCATGACCGGCCGTCCCGGTGCCAGCGCGAAGGCATGTTCGAGCAGCGGCTCTGGCGTGGCTGCATCCACGCCATCCGCAGCGGCCACTGCGGGACTTGCCGCCATTGCCATGACCAAACCGGTCGCTGCCAGATAGTGCCGCCGCATGCGCCTGCCTTTCCCGTAGGATCGGGTGAGACTGGCATGGTTTGGTTAAGATCGCGCTTACGCCAGGGGTTAGCGCGCCCCTATTTTTTCAGCGCCTGGGTTATGATCTTGTGAAGCCGCGAATGCAGGGCGTCATTGCCTGCCAGCACTTGCCTGTCGCAGATCGGTTGCGAGCGGCCCTGCCAATCCGTGACGAAGCCGCCGGCCTCGCGCACCAGCAGACAGCCCGCGGCCGTGTCCCAGCTTTGCAACCCGCTTTCCCAGAAGCCTTCGTAACGCCCTGCCGCCACCCAGGCGAGATCGAGCGCGGCGGCGCCGAAGCGGCGGATGCCGGCCACTTGCGGGGCGAGCGCATTGTAGATTGCGCTCCATTCCGCCGGATCGCCCGCGCCGGCAAAGGGGATGCCGGTGGAAATCAGGCTCTCGTCGAGATGGCGCCGGCCCGAAACGCGCAGGCGCTTGTCCTGCAGCCAGGCGCCGCGGTTCTTTTCCGCCCAGAAGCTTTCGTCGGTGATCGGATTGTAGACCAGCGCGGCAGTGACTTCACCCCAGCCGGACCCGTCAAGCTTAGGTTCCTGCGCGGCGATCGAAATGGCGAAGTGGGGGATGCCGTGGAGGAAATTCGAGGTGCCGTCGAGCGGATCGATCACCCAGCGCGGCTTTTCCGGGTCCATGTCGATCTCGCCCGATTCCTCGAGCAGGAAGCCCCAGTCGGGGCGCACGGCCTTGAGCTCCTCATAGAGCGTCCGCTCGGCGCGCCGGTCGGCCTTGGAGACGAAATCGGCCGGACCCTTGCGGCTGACCTGCAAGTGCTCGACTTCGCCGAAATCGCGGCGCAGGCGTTGCCCTGCCTTGCGCGCGGCGCGTTCCATGAGGCGGATGATGCCGGTGATGGACAAGGTTCAACATCCTTCTGCTCCTCCCCCCTGGCGGGGGAGGATACGGAGACTTGCTCCCGCAAGAGCGGGGGCTAGTCGGAGTTGGAGAGGGGGCGCCCCCTCTCCCTGCCCGCCTGCGGCGGGCTGTCCCTCTCCCGCAAGGGGAGAGGGGCGATTCAGTCGGCTTTCCTCACATATTCGCGCTCGTACACGTCCACCACGATGCGCGTGCCGCTTTCGATATGCGGCGGCACCATGACGCGCACGCCGTTATCGAGGATCGCCGGCTTGTAGCTGGAGGAAGCAGTCTGCCCTTTCACCACCGCGTCGGCCTCGACAATGGTGGCTTCGACCTGATCGGGCAACTGCACCGAAATCGGCCGTTCATCGTACATTTCAAGTGTAACCTCCATGCCGTCCTGCAGAAATGCGGCGGCGTCGCCGAGCAAGTCGGCAGGGAGGTTGATCTGTTCGTAATTTTCCTGGTCCATGAACACGAGGTTGTCCCCGTCGACATAGAGGAACTGGAAATCCTTGGTGTCGAGCCGGACGCGCTCGACCGTGTCGGCGCTGCGAAAACGCACATTGGTCTTGCGTCCGTCGATCAGGTTCTTCATTTCGACCTGCATGAAGGCGCCGCCTTTGCCGGGCTGGGTATGCTGGGTCTTGGCAACCTTCCAGATGCCTTTTTCGTATTCGAGAATATTGCCAGGACGAATGTCCACGCCGCTGATCTTCATGGGATTGACCTTTGGTGAGAAAGAGCCGGAACAGGATTGGGCGCGCCCTTAGCCCGCGGCAAGGCCGCTGGCAATCGCGGGCTTGTGCCGGGCTGCTGCTCGCGCTCGCCTGCCCGCTGTTTGCCGCGCCGGGCGGCGACATCGATACCATGGCGATCGGCTACTATTTCTGCGAATGGCCGGGCGACGCTGCCGGCCCCGTCGGACGGCCCGAGCCGGATGAAGATTTCGCCGTGGTCAACGCCTCAAGCTATCGCGCGCAGGGCCGGATGGGGAGCTACCTTCTTACCGGCGACACATTGACTCTGACCAGCGGCCCTTTTGAAGGCAAGCGGTATCATCGCCTCTCCGGCGGGTTCCTGCGCAAGATCGGCCCCGACGGAAAAGACAGCGACTTGCGCTGCATCCGCCGGAAGCGGAACAACAGCGATGCGGGATTGCCGGTCGATTGAATTCGCCGGCGCGCGCAACAGACCGGGGCGCACACCTATTTTTCCAACAGCTGTGTTGTAAGAACTTTCGCGCTGGCCTATCCTCTGCGTCAGGAATCGCGGGAAGGGAGAGCCGCTCATGAACGTTCATTCGGGCAAGCTGACAGCAAGCAACGAAGCCGAAGCGCTGGGCACCGATCCGATTCCGGCAAATTATTATTACGATCCGGACTGGTACGAGCTGGAACGCAAGGCCGTGTGGATGCGGTCATGGCTCAATGTGGGTCATGTCTGCGAGCTGGCCGAACCGGGCAGCTTCATCCGTCGCGAGCTCGAATTCGCCCGTGCTTCGCTGCTGATCGTGCGCGGCAAGGACGGCGAGATTCGCGCCTTTCACAATGCCTGCACGCATCGCGGCACCCAGCTCACCGATGCGGCCAACGGCAAGCAGAACACATTCTCCTGCCCCTATCACATGTGGACCTTCGGCACTGACGGCGCCCTGATTTCGGCGCCCGATTTCGAGCGTTTCTATACCGACAAGAAAGACTGCGCGCTCAAGCAGGTGGCGATCGGCGTGCGCGGCGGCCTGATCTTCATATGCTTCGAGCCGCAGGAGAGCCTCGACGATTATCTGGGAGTCATGGCCGCGCGGCTCGACACGCTGCCAGTGGCGCGGGCGACCACGTTCCACGAGTACGAATACGACATCGAAGCCAACGGGAAGCTGACTTACGATAATTTCCAGGAAAACTACCACTTGCGCTTCATTCACCCGCGCTCGGCGGGCCCCGGGATCGGGCCGGACAACCAGTTCGGCTATCCGGTCGGGTTCGGCCTGCATGGCCTGCACCGCACGCAGACCATCTGGACAGACCCCAATGCCCGGCCCAATCCGGTCATGCTGCTGGGCTACATGCGCCATGCGCCGAGGCTGGAGGCCGACGGCATTCTCAATCATCCCGAATCGCGCAACTACTTCGCGCTCTATCCCAATGTCTTCCTGTTCGGCTCGCCCGGCCAGCATTTCCTGCACACGGTGCTGCCACTGGGACCGGAGAAGTCGCGCGGTGTGATCCGCATTTACTGGATCGGCGAGGATGAGACGGCCTCCACGCGCTACGCCCGCGAGGCGGCCATGGCGACAGTGCGCGATATCCATTCGGAGGATGTGGCCGTGATCCAGGCCGGCCAGCGCGGCCTGTCTAGCGGGGCGCTTGAGCATGTCCACTTCCAGGAAAAGGAAGTGCTGTGCCGCCACCTGATCAAGCTGGTCGAGGCCAAGGTCGAGGATTACAAGGCCGAGAGCGCCGCAGGCTGAGGGAGCCAGGAACATGAACATTTATGCCGGCAAGATCGAAGTCAGGGACGAGCCCGAGGTGCTGGGTACCGATCCGGTTCCGGCCCAATATTATTACGATCCCGACTGGTACGAGCTGGAGCGCAAAGCGATCTGGATGCGCACCTGGCTCAATGTCGGCCATGTCTGCGAATTGCCTGAACCGGGCAGCTTCATCCGCCGCGAGCTGGAATTCGCGCGGGCATCCATTCTCATCGTTCGCGGCAAGGATGGCACGATTCGCGCCTTCCACAACGCCTGCACCCATCGCGGCACCCAGCTTACCGGCGAGGCCTGCGGCAAAAAGAACACCTTTTCCTGCCCCTATCACATGTGGACTTTCGGCACCGACGGCGGGCTGATCTCGGCGCCCGATTTCGAGCGGTTCTACACCAGCAAGGAGTCCGTCGCGCTCAAGCAGGTGGCAGTCGATGTCTGTGCGGGACTGATCTTCGTCTGCATGGACCCGCAGGAAAGCCTGGCAGAGTATCTGGGCGAGATGGCGGGCATGCTCGAACAGGTGCCGCTCGCCCGCGCCACGCATTATCAGGAATATGAATACGAAATCGACGCCAACTGGAAGCTGACCTACGACAATTTCCAGGAAAACTACCACCTTCGCTTTGTCCACCCGCGCACGGCGGGGCAGGGCGGTATCTGGGATGAAAATCCGTTCGGCTACCCCTCGCACTTCACGCTCAACGGTATACACCGCACTCAGACGATCTGGTCGAACCCCAATCCGAACATGGACGGCGTGCTGACCATGATGTTCATGCGCGGCATGCCCCGGCTGATGGCCGACGGGCTGATGCCGGGGCCGCTCAACTCGGAATACCTGGCGCTGTTCCCCAATCTGTTCCTGCTGTGCAATCCGGGCCAGCATTTCCTCCATACCGCCTTCCCGCTCGGCCCGGAGAAGACCCGCGGCGTCATCCGGCTTTATTGGGTGGGCGACGACGAGACCGCAAGCACGCGCTTTTTCCGTGAAATGTCGATGGCGACCGCGCGCGATGTGCATTCCGAGGATGTCGATATCATCCGCGCCGGCCAGAAAGGAATTTCCAGCGGCGCGCTTGAGCATATCCATTTCCAGGAAAAGGAAGTGCTGTGCCGCCACCTGATCGAAGTGGTGCGGGAAAAAGTGGAAGCCTATAAGGCTGAGACAGAACGGTAGTAAATATAGCTCCCCTCCCGCTTGCGGGAGGGGCAGAGTGGAGAGTGGAATTGAACCTCGGATTGCAGGGCAAGGTCGCTATCGTCACGGCGGCCACGGCGAACATCGGGCGTGGAATCGCACTGGAGCTCGCGAGCGAAGGCGTGAAGCTGGTCGGCGTCGGCCGCGATGCCGAAGCAGGCGCCAGCCTCGTGGCGCAAGCGAAAGAACGCGGCGCGGCCGATGCGGTCTTCGTGCAGGCGGACTTGCTGGACAGGGCCTCGCCCGCGCGGATCGTCGCCGAGGCTGAAAAGCTGGGCGATATCGACGTGCTGATCAACAACCTGGGCGGCAATGTCGATCAGGGCTTCTTCGTCGATTCCGATCCCGACCTGTGGGAAGCGGACATGGACCTCAACTTTGGCACAGTGCTGCGCATGACCCAGCCGGTGCTGAAAGGCATGGTCGAACGGAAGCGCGGAGCCATCGTCAATGTCGGTTCGACTGCAGGGCTGGTGGGCGACTACATGCTGCCGGTCTATTCGGCGATGAAAGGCGCGGTGCACAGCTTCACCAAGGTACTGGCCAAGGAAGTCGGCCAGCATGGCGTGCGGGTGAACTGCATCGCCCCCTGGGCCACTTTCACTACCGACCCTGCCGGATACTCCAAGGGCAGCCGATTCCATCCCGACAGCGGCTTCTTCACCAAGGGCCCCGCCACCAGCGAGGACGACAATGCGATCCGGCAGCGGCGCAGCTACGTCGGCAGACCCTTTGCCACGCCCGAGGAACTGGCCTGCGTCGTCGCGCTGCTGGCTTCCGAGAGGGGAAGCTTCCTGACTGGCGAGGTCTGGCCGGTGGACGGCGGGGTACTGCTCTAGCCATGGCTGCATCCGCAAGCCTAGCCCCTCGCCCGGCCCATGTGCCCGAGGCGTTGGTCTATCCTTTCGACATGTATTTCGACCCGGCGCTGGTCGCCGACATGCCGGCGCGGCAGCTCGACCTGCTGCGCAATGCCCCGCCGGTGTTCTGGACGCCGCACAATGGCGGCCACTGGGTGATCTGCAGCCACGACGCGATCAGCCGCGCCGCGCGCGACTGGGACGTGTTTTCCAGCGACCACATCGGCCACAACGCGGAACTGCTGGCCAGTGCCTCGAACTACGACCGGTCCACAGCAGTCAACCCGGTGCCGATTATGCTCGATCCGCCCGAGCACACGAAATACCGCGCACCGCTTCAGACCGTGTTCTCGCCCCGCGCGATGATGGCGCTGAAAGACAAGATTGCCGACCTGACCGCACGCCTGATCGAGGAGGTGAAGCCCAGGGGGCATTGCGAATTCATGGCCGAGATCGCCGAGCCGATCCCGGTACAGGTGTTCCTCGAGCTGTTCGGCCTTCCGCTCGAACGCCAGGCCGAGTTCCGCCGCATCGCCAAGGAGCATCTGTCAGCGGAATTCGGCGGACATGAGGATTCGCAGCGCAAGCTGCGCGAGATCGTCGATGTCATGCAGGACACGCTAATCGCCCGGCGCGACAATCCGAAGGACGATCTGATCAGTCATCTGTGGAGCACCAGGGTCGACGGCCAGCCGCTCAGCCTGCGCGACATGGAAAACTATTGCGTGCTGCTGTTCATCGCCGGGCTCGATACGGTGGTGAACGGCATGGGCCACGGCATTCGCCACCTCGCCAGCGATCCGGCGCTGCAGGCGCAATTGCGCTCCGAACCGAAACTGATTGTCGAGGCGGCGGAGGAATTGCTGCGCCGCTACACCTTCCTCGCCGTGGTGCGCACGGTGGGCAAGGATACGGTGTGGGACGGGATAGAATTCAGGCGCGGTGACCGGGTCGAGATCAATTACCCCACCGCCGATGTCGACGCCGCTGAATTCCCCGCGCCCCACAAATTCGATCTCAATCGCGAGAACAAGGCCCATTTCGCCTTCGGTGCCGGGCCGCACCGTTGCCTTGGCTCGCACCTTGCGAGGATCGAACTGCAGACGCTTTATGAGGAAATGCTCAAGCGCCTGCCGCTCTTTCGGCTCGATCCGGCGCATCCTGTCACCTACCGCTGCGGCCCGGTGATCGGTCCCCGCGAAGTCCACTTGGTCTGGGACGCCTGATGCTGAACGCCGATGCCATCCTTGCCGAGGGCGAGAAGCTCGCCGGCATTTCCGATCCCGAGACCGAATTGCACGGCAATCTTCGGGTACTCGTCGATTCGATGAACGCCAGCGCGCGGCTGCACGAGCAGGGCGAGGAGACCACTCGCCAGGGCCTGGTCCGCGTGGTCAGGGACCGGCTCGAAAGCCTGCAATGGCTGCGCGACTATCCCCAGATCGGCGAGGAGGAGATCCAGGATCCGGTCTTCCTGTGCGGCCTGCCGCGCTCGGGCACGACCTATTTCCAGTATTTGTTCGACAACGACCGCCGCTTTCGCCTGATCCGCACCTGGGAATCGGTCACGCCCTTCCCGCCGCCGGGCCACGATCCGGCCTCGGTCGAGAGGCGCAAGGCCGAGGAACGTGCGGCCAACGACAAGCTGCGGATCGACGTGCCCGGTTTCGACGCGCTGCACCTGATCGACGAGGACGGGCCGCAGGAGTGCCACCTCTATCTCGAATACGGTTTTGGGGCGGCCGGCTATCACAACATGCACGATGTGCCGGACTACTTCGATTTCCTGATGGATGAGCTGGATCTCGAGCCGGTCTACCGGGTGCACAAGCGCATATTGCAACTGCTGCAGTGGAAGTGCCCGCGCCCGCGCTGGGCGCTGAAATATCCCAACCACGTCATCGCCATGCCGACGATCCGCAAGGTCCACCCCACAGCGCGCTTCGTCATGACTCACCGCGATCCGGTTCAGGTCGTCGCTTCGATCGCCAAGATGACTTACTCGCTGCGCAATGTCCGGCAGCAGGGCGGCTGCGATCCGCACCGCGCCGGGGCGCAGATGGTCCATTTCATCCGCCGCCATATCGACCGGATCATGCAGTTCTGCACCGGCCCGGATGCGGACTCGGTTTTCCATGTAGACTACTACCGCCTCGCCGCCGATCCCGCCGCCATGCTCGACGAAATTCACGCCGGGATAGGCGCCGACACCCCCGGCGACGTGCGCGCCAGCATTGCCGCCTGGCGCGCAGCCAATCCGCAAGGCGCGCGCGGGGTCAACGCCTATAGCATCGAGCAATTCGGGCTGAACGAGCACGCGATCCGCGAGCAATTCGCCGATTACATCCGCTTTTTCGACATCCCCACCGAAGCCGAGGGCGTCGCTGCCCACCAACCCGCCTGAAAGGAATTGCCATGGCCACTCTCGCCACTGAATCCCGTGCCGTCCAGGAGCTGATCGACCGCGAGGCGATCCGCGATCTCGTGCTGTGCTATTCGCGCGCCATCGACAAGAAGGACGTCGAATTGCTGCGCGATCTCTACACCGAGGACGCCACCGATACCCACGGCGACAGCTTCGACGGTCCGGCGGACAAGTATTGCGAATTCATCGCCGCCTCGCTGCCCTACATGACCTACAGCGGCCATCACGCCTGCAACCACATGATCAGCATCGACGGCGATGTGGCCAATGGCGAGGTCTATTGCCTCGCCTTTCATGTCATCCCCGATCAGGCGAATCCTGGCAAGCAGATCGAGGACTTCATGTGCGTGCGCTACATCGACAACTACCGCCGCTGTGCTGACGGCAAGTGGCGGTTTTCCAAGCGTGTGGTGACTTATGACATGCAGCTGCAGCGCCCCTTCACCGGCGGCGGGCTGATGGCGCTGGGCGAGAAGGATCCGAGCTATTCCGAGCTGCTGCTGCCCTTCTTCCAGCGGGGCGCACGGCCATAATCCCATC
This sequence comes from Novosphingobium sp., assembly GCA_050248535.1. Taxonomy (GTDB): domain Bacteria; phylum Pseudomonadota; class Alphaproteobacteria; order Sphingomonadales; family Sphingomonadaceae; genus Novosphingobium. Next base: position 13,271 of record JBFWSE010000016.1, on the reverse strand, counting down.
TTTCCACAGAGGCCGCCTTCCGCCAGAGCGGTTCCCCGGCTAGGGCTCCGGCAACCGATTCACACGCTTACCGGAGCCCACTCATGGCCACTGCCACGGACGACCGCCTTCGCCTTCTGATCGAGCGCGTCGAGCGCCTTGAGGAAGAAAAGAAAGGCATCGCCGACGACATCCGCGATACCTATGCCGAGGCCAAGGCCGTGGGCTATGACACCAAGATCATGCGCCAGATCGTGCGCCTGCGCAAAATGAACCCGGATGACCGGGCCGAAATGGAAATGGTGCTGGAGACCTACAAGGCGGCGCTGGGGCTGGGCTAGCCGCCGGCCATAGCCAATCCCAGCGCCAGCGCATTCGATGTCGCGTGCGCCAGGATTGACGCCGTCAGCCCGATCCGCATCCTGAGATAGCCCAGTGTGAAGGCCGCCCACAATTGCGGCAGCACCATCGGCAGCATCAGCAGGCCGGGCTGCGGGTAATTCATCAGGTGCATAAGGCCGAACAGCAGGGCGCCGGCATAGAACGGCAGGGCAAACCAGCGCGCGCGCCACACTTGCGGCGTCCGGCGCTTGCGCAGCACCAGCCAACCGATGGGTGCGGCGAGAAGACCGCCGAAAAATACCGCGACAGTCGGCCAGGGCGAGGGCTGCGCCATGGCGATCCCGGCACTCGCGGCGGCCAGCACCGCGAGCAGCCACAAGGCGCGCGGCCGGCCGTTCAGCCAGCCACGGAACACACATTCCTCCAGCACTGGAGCGAGCAACACGACGATGGGCGCCAGCCAGACTTGCGGCACTTGCCCGAAGGCGTCCGGACCGCTGAGCCCCATGCTGCCTTGCCACAACGACAGCACAGGCATCAGTGCAGCCATGACTGCCAGATGCAGCGCCAGCATCAGCGCCAGCACCCTCCACGCTCCCTTCGCGCGCAACCCGGCTGGCTCCATCCAGCGCGGGCGCAACACGAATGCGCCGAAATCGCGCCAGACTTTCGGCAGGCAGAGCGCCGCGAATGGATTTCTGGCCAGGCTTGCGTTCATCCTTCGCGCCATAATATCGACCGGTTAATGGATTGCCGCAACGATTGCCCCGCGCGGCCATCCGGGCTAGGGGCCACGCCAAATCCAACCTTTACCGGCGAAGCGAGGCCCACAGGCACCCATGGCAGGCCATTCCAAATTCAAGAACATCATGCACCGCAAGGGCGCGCAGGACAAAAAGCGCTCGGCCCAGTTTTCCAAGCTCAGCCGCGAAATCACCGTCGCGGCCAAGATGGGCATGCCCGATCCGGACATGAACCCGCGGCTGCGCGCCGCGGTCAATGCCGCCAAGGCGCAGTCGATGCCCAAGGACAATATCCAGCGCGCGATCGACAAGGCCAGCAAGGGCGAGGGCGATAATTACGAGGAAATCCGCTACGAAGGCTATGGGCCGGGCGGCGTCGCCCTGATCGTCGAGGCGCTGACCGACAATCGCAACCGCACCGCCACCAATGTCCGCACGGCCTTCAGCAAGAATGGCGGCAATCTTGGCGCATCGGGCGCGGTGAGCCACGGGTTCGAACGGCTCGGCCTGATCGAATATCCCGCCAGCGCCGGGGACGAGGACAAAGTGCTCGAAGCCGCGATCGAAGCCGGCGCCGACGATGTCGAGAGCGACGAGGGCGAGGATGGCGGCCACGCGATCTGGTGCAGCGTCGATACGCTCCACGAAGTCGCCCGCGCGCTCGAAGGAGCGCTGGGCGAGGCGGAAGCGGTCAAGCTCGCCTGGCGGCCCAATCTCAAGGTCGATGTCGGCGAAGGCGACGCGGCAACCCTGTTCAAGCTGATCGACGTGCTCGACGACGATGACGACGTGCAGACCGTCTGGGGGAACTACGAGGTTTCCGACGCGGTGATGGAGAAGCTGGGTTAACTCCCCTCCCGCTGGCGGGAGGGGTTGGGGGAGGGCTTGTGAAGGGACGGTCGGATAACAGGCCCTCCCCTGGCCCCTCCCGCAAGCGGGAGGGGGAACCATGCTCATAATCGGCCTCGATCCCGGCCTCGGCACAACCGGCTGGGGCGTGGTATCCAGGCTCGGCAATCGCCTGACGCACGTGGCCAACGGCCAGATCCGCACCGACCCCGCCGCTTCGCTGCCCGACCGGCTGGTCACGCTCGATCGCGAGCTGAGCGATGTGGTGCTGAAATATGCCCCCGATCAGGGCGCGGTGGAGGAAGTCTTCGTCAATGCCAATCCGCAATCGACGCTGAAGCTCGGTCAGGCACGCGGAGTGTGCCTGCTGGCTTTGGCGCGGGCGGGAATGCCGGTCAGCGAATATGCCACGCGCATGGTCAAGAAGGCGCTGGTCGGCACCGGCGGTGCGGAAAAAGCGCAGGTTCAGGCCATGCTCAAGGTGTTGTTGCCGGGCGTGAAGCTGGCGGGCGCGGATGCGGCTGACGCGCTGGCTGTGGCTATCGCCCACGCGCATATTGCGCGCGGCTAGCTTTGCCGCCATAAGAACAAACCATGATCGCCAAGCTCACCGGCACGCTCGATGATTTCGGCCCGGACTGGGCGGTGATCGATGTGTCCGGCGTTGGCTATCTGGTTCATTGTTCGGCAAAAACCCTTGGCGCGCTGGGCGTGCGGGGCGACGCGGTGACAGTGCATACCGAGCTTCAGGTCAGCGAAAACGACATGCGGCTGATCGGCTTCGCCAGCGGCGGCGAGCGCGAATGGTTCCGCCTGCTCACCGGCATTCAGGGTGTTGGCAGCAAGATGGCCCTGGCAGTGCTTTCGGCGCTGTCGGTGGAAGACCTGCAACGGGCCTGTGCTTCGGGCGATGCGGCGTCCGTGTCGCGCGCGCAGGGCGTGGGGCCGAAATTGGCCGGGCGGATCGTCAATGAGTTGAAGGACAAGGCGGGGGCGCTGCCGAGCGGGCCAGGCGCTCCCGCGATACCGCTGGCGGCGGGTTCAGCCAGCGCGGATGCGGTGTCGGCGCTACAGAATCTGGGGTTCAAACCGCAGGTGGCGACAAGCGCGGTGGCCTCGGCGATGGAGGAGTTGGGGGATGGGGCAGGGCTGAATGATCTGGTGCGGGTGGCATTGCGGAGGGCGGCGGGGTGAGGCAATGCGTATCTCGACAAATTCCTAGGAATATGTATACTATTCCTATGTCACAGCTCAATGTCACCATTCCGCCCGCCCTGCGTTCCTGGATCGATCACCGGGTGGCCGAGGGCCGATATTCTAGCGCCAGCGACCTTGTCCGCGATCTCTTGCGCCGCGACCAGGAGGCTGCCGAGAACGATGCCGAATGGGTCCGGGCGATGGTGGCGGAAGGCCTTGCGTCGGGAATTTCGTCCGAAAAGCCGGAAACGATCATCGACAACATAATCGCCAGACGCAAGGCGAGGCGTGGCTGAAGTCGAATTCTCGAATGCCGCCGAAGCCGATCTGGTCGAAATCGACGAGTTCAGCGAAGCGCGTTTCGGTGAAGAAGTTGCCGGAATTTACATGCATGGGTTCGATGAGGCGTTCGAACGCCTGCGAAATCATCCGCTAAGCGCCCCGCTGCGTCCGGAATATGGTGATGGTATTCGCTGCATGGTGCATCGGCAGCATCGAATTCTCTATGTGGTAACAGTTGAAAAGGTTCTGGTTGCCCGAATCATTCACCACGCCAGAGATACGCGCCGGGCACTCAAAGGAGCCGAGTTTTGAACGACACCGCGTTGTTGAGCAATCTGGTGCGGGTGGCGCTGCGGAGGGCGGCGGGATGACATATGTGATTAGAAGCAGGCAAACATCGGCCCAAGAAGCCATAGGCAAGGAAGATTATGCTGCCAATTGGGCGGAGGTAGGCGACAGGCTTCGATTTCAGATTGAGTATGTTCAATCTGCACTAAAAAATCTCCATTTGGTAAATGGAGGAGCTATTGTTGCTCTTCTTACGTTGATCGGAAATGCTAAAATCCCATTCGACAAACGGGCAATATGGTGGGCATTTTTTTGGTTTGCCTCAGGATTGATTTTCGCGTTGTCGGCATATGCCGGAGCCTATTTCTCCCAATCTTATTATATGGAAGCGACAGCCAAGCAAGCGTGGAATGCCCAAGCCAAAGCGCATGGAACGAAAAAGCGTTGGGATTTCAAATTCAGCAGCCTGATGGGGAATGCAGCTTTATATAGCGGGGTTTTCTGCGCAGTAGCGAGCCTAGTTTGTTTTGTGATTGGTGCATTCGTTGCACTTGGGGGAATTCTTTGACCGATAACCCCCTCCTCTCCTCCTCCCGCCAGCCGGAAGACGCCGACGCCGCGCTCCGCCCCAAGTCGCTCGCCGAATTCGTCGGCCAGGCGGCGGCCAAGGACAACCTCTCGGTCTTTATCGAAAGCGCCCGCTCGCGCCGCGAGGCAATGGACCATGTACTGTTCTTCGGCCCCCCCGGCCTGGGCAAGACCACGCTGGCCCAGATCGTCGCGCGTGAGCTGGGCGTCGGCTTTCGCGCTACCTCCGGCCCGGTCATCGCCAAGGCAGGCGATCTCGCCGCGCTGCTCACCAATCTCGACGAGGGCGACGTGCTGTTCATCGACGAGATCCACCGGCTCAATCCGGTGGTCGAAGAGATCCTCTATCCGGCGATGGAAGACCGCACGCTCGATCTGATCATCGGCGAGGGGCCTTCGGCGCGATCGGTGCAGGTGCCGTTGCCGCCTTTCACCCTGATTGGCGCGACCACCCGGCAGGGGCTTTTGACCACGCCCCTGCGTGATCGCTTCGGCATTCCGGTGCGGTTGAATTTCTATACCGTGGAAGAACTTGAAAGCGTGGTGACGCGCGGCGCCGGGCTTTTGGGCCTCGCCATAGACAAGGACGGCGCGCGCGAAATCGCGCGGCGCGCGCGGGGCACGCCGCGAGTCGCCGGGCGGCTGATGCGGCGGGTGCGCGATTTTGCCCATGTCGCCGGGGCAAGCACGGTCACGCGCCAGTTTGCCGACAATGCGCTGACCCGGCTCGAAGTCGATGGGCTTGGTCTCGACGCCATGGACCGGCGCTACCTCACCATGATCGCCGATATCTACAAGGGCGGCCCGGTGGGGGTGGAAACGCTGGCCGCAGGCCTTTCCGAACCGCGCGACACCATCGAGGACGTGATCGAGCCCTATCTCATCCAGCTGGGCCTCGTCGCGCGCACCGCGCGCGGGCGATGTCTCAACGACGGGGGCTGGAAACACCTTGGCGTGACGCCTCCTGCCGGCAGTCAGGGGCCCCTGTTCGATGCAGGTACCGAAGGGGATAGCGATTCCGGGCCAGACCCGGAAAATTAGCCGGGTTAACAAAGCGAAGCTTCGCAAATGCCCGCCGAACGGTTCCAATTCGGGACACTTCGGCCCCGGCACCCGGGATTCGGCGAAAAATCCGACATGGCGGACCCCAAAACAGGGTTAATTCCATTGTGGCGTTAACAACTCTCTGCGCTTCTCACAGCACAGGGGCGTTCCTGCAGGGCCTGATTGGCCAGGCGGGGCGCGCTTAGGGGAAACAAAGAGAGCACAGCTTATGTCGGTTCGTATGGCCCTTGCGAAACTGTCTGCCTTTGCGGCAGGCGGCGCTATCGTCGGAGGCGGCGCGGTTCATGTCGCCGAGCAGCCGGCCAGGCAGACGCAGTATGTCAAGCACGTGAAGCGCACCTGCGCCAATGGCGGATCGGGCCCCAACTGCGTGGTCAAGCGGCGCCATGTCGCCCGCCGGGCAGTGGCGACGCAACCGCGCGAAGTGCGCCGGACGCGCCGCATCGTGTCGCGCACGACGACTTGTCAGCCTGCGCCGCAGCCGGAAGTGGCCGTGGCCATGCCTGCACCCTACCTTCCCCCGCTTCCCCCGATGCCCGTCAGCTCATCTGGCGGCGGCAGCGCGGTCGTGGTCGGCGGCGGCGGTGGCGGCGGCTGGGGTGGCGGCTTCTTCGGCGGCTTCTTCGGCGGCGGCAGCGGCGGCGGCAGCGTGGTGATTTCCTCCACCAGCACCAGCACCGGCGGGCAAAGCCAGGACCAGGGCCAGGGCGTGACCGTCAACGTCAACAACAATGTCGAGAACGGCAACAACATCAACAATTCGAGCTCCAGCACGAGTTCGAGCAACAGCAACAGTTCGAGCAACAGTTCGGCCAACAATACGAACACGGTCGACAACTCGAACAGCAACACGATCAACAATACGAACAATAACAACAACACCAACAATAACACGAACAACAACACCAACCAGCAGAGCCAGAATCAGAACCAGAACCAGAATCAGCAACAAAACCAGAACCAGAATCAGGGCCAGAACCAGTCGACTTCGGGTGGCGGGCACAAGCCGCCGCACAGCTCTTCGACTGGCGGGCACAAGCCGCCGCACAGCTCTTCGACCGGCGGACATCATCCGCCGCCGCACAGTTCGTCCAATGGCGGGCACCAGGTTCCGGCTCCGCCGATGCTCCTGCTGTTTGGCGCAGCCGCGGCCACGCTCGCGGCGCGCCGCCAGCGCGGCAAGAAGGCTGCCGCCTGAGACCCTCAGAGTCGCAATCGTAACATCAAAGGGCGGCCTTGCGGGGCCGCCCTTTTTGTTTGCCGTTGTGGATTGCCACCGCCCGCCCCGAGCCCGGTCGTTCGTTCAGGTGCCCCCTTGAGCGGCCGGACAGAGGGGAGGGGGCGGGCGGTGGCGACGAAGCCTGCCTGAGGCGGGCTTCGTAAACGAAATTCAGCGCGCCCGGTTGCTCACCCAGTCCGCGCCAAGGTCTCTGGTCTTGACCACATCGGCAAGCTCCCAGACATTGCGGTAGCCATAGCCGTGCAGGTTGATGAAAGTCGGGATGTTGAGCGCCAGCTCCACCCGCTTGGTCACCACCGGATAGATGTTGTCCGAGAAATTGTTGTTGCAATAGATGTAGATCGGCCGGTCGGGATTGCGGCCGATAACCTCTCGCAGCGCGTCGTCGGTAAAATCGCTGAATGGAAGGTTCACCGCGCCGCGGATGTGGCCGCTGGCAAAGGCCGCGGGAGACCGTGCATCGAGCAGCAGCGCGTTCCGGTTGTTCGAGCGCCGCCTGAATTCGGCCCACTGCAGCCGATGCGCCTCGCGCACCGGGGCCAGTTCTCCGACCAGGCGGTTGAACCCGGCATAATCGACTTGCGGATTGATCGGCAGCTTCTGCTCGGCGGCCGAAGGCATGGCGAGCGCGGCCAGCAGGATGGGCGCCGCGAGTAGTCCGAAAGCACGCATGAAATCCCCCAATGCGGTTGCTTGGGGCAAACTGATTGCCGGCCGCTTTATCCGAACTGAACGGGGCTGTTGCCTTTCGTTCAGGCAGCGGCCAGGCGGTGAAGCCGCCACAGTGTGTAGAGGCCTACGGCGCACCACACCGCGTTGAGCGCAGCAGACGGCATGGCCCCATGCCAGGCCGTATTGGCGACGAACAGCGCGGAACCGACGACATTCATCCACTGGAAAAGGCTGGATTGGCCCGACAGGCGATTGGAGGAGACGAGCATGTAGGAAGCAAGAATCAGTACGGCTGCGATCCAGCCGGCCACTTCGATGAGAATCGTCATCATGATCTCCCCAAACGCAAAAGGCGGCCAGTCACCCGGCCGCCTTGTTTTGTTTACGCCAACCTGCGGTTCAGGAAGCCAGCTTCCTCAACACATAGTGCAGGATGCCCCCATTCATGAAGTATTCGACCTCATTGGCCGTGTCGATGCGGCACAGCGCGGTGAAGGTGAACTGGCTGCCGTCCTTGCGGGTGACCTGTACTTCGACATCTTGCCTCGGCTTCAGCGATGCGACGCCCAGGATAGTGAAGCTGCAATCGCCATCGAGGCCCAGCGTCTCGCGCGTTTCACCGGCCTTGAACTGCAAGGGCAGCACGCCCATGCCAACCAGGTTCGAGCGGTGGATACGCTCGAAGCTTTCGACGATCACCGCGCGCACGCCCAGCAGGTTAGTGCCCTTGGCCGCCCAGTCGCGGCTGGAGCCGGTGCCATATTCCTTGCCGGCGACGACAACCATCGGGGTGCCGTTGGCCTTGTGCTTCATCGCCACGTCATAGATCGGCTCCGCCGCACCGTCGCCGAAGCGGCTCATGCCGCCTTCGATGCCGGGAACCATCTCGTTCTTGATGCGGATGTTGGCGAAAGTGCCGCGCATCATCACTTCATGATGACCGCGGCGCGCGCCGTAGCTGTTGAAATCGGCCTTGGCGACCTGATGCTCCATCAGCCACTTGCCGGCCGGGCTGTCGGCCTTGATGTTGCCGGCGGGCGAGATGTGATCGGTGGTGATCGAATCGCCCAGGATCGCCAGCGGCTTGGCTTCGACGATGTCGGTGACCGGGGCCGGGGTCATGCTCATGCCCTCGAAATAGGGCGGGTTGGCGACATAGGTGCTGCCGGCGCGCCATTTGTAGGTTTCCGAGCCCGTGACATCGATCGCCTGCCAGTGCTTGTCGCCCTTGTAGACGTCGGCATAGCGCGCCTGGAACATGGCGCGGTCAACGCAAGCAGCCATGGTGGCGGCGACTTCCTCGTTCGTCGGCCAGATGTCCCGCAGGTAGACATCCTGCCCGCCCGAACCCTTGCCGATCGGCGTGGTGACGAAATCGTCGATCACCGTGCCCTTGAGCGCATAGGCGACCACCAGCGGCGGGCTTGCGAGGAAATTGGCGCGCACGTCGGGGCTGACGCGGCCTTCGAAGTTGCGGTTACCCGAAATCACCGCGGCGGCGACCAGGCCGTTGTCGTTGATCGCCTTGCTGATCGGTGCAGCCAAGGGGCCGGAATTGCCGATGCAAGTGGTGCAGCCATAGCCGACGAGGTTGAAGCCGACATTGTCGAGGTGCTTCTGCAGGCCCGCCTTTACGAGATAGTCGGTGACCACCTGCGAGCCGGGAGCCAGCGAGGTCTTGACCCAGGGCTGGGGCTTGAGCCCCAGCTCGTCGGCCTTCTTGGCGACGAGCCCGGCGGCGACCAGCACGCCCGGGTTGGAGGTGTTGGTGCAGCTGGTGATCGCGGCGATCACCACGTCGCCGTCACCGATGTCGTGGTCCTTGCCTTCGACCGGAACGCGGGCATTGGCCTTCTTGTAAGTCTCGGCCATGTCCTTGGCGAATACGTCATCGACATCGGGCAGTGAGACGCGGTCCTGCGGGCGCTTGGGTCCGGCGAGGCTGGGGACGACCGAGCCGAGGTCCAGTTCCAGCGTCGAGGAGAACACCGGCTCGATCGCGGGATCGATCCAGAAACCCTGCTCTTTCGCATAGGCCTCGACCAGCGCGATCTGCGCTTCTTCGCGGCCGGTGAGGCGCAGGTAGTCGAGCGTCTTGTCGTCGATGCCAAAGAAACCGCAGGTCGCGCCGTATTCGGGCGCCATGTTGGCGAGCGTCGCGCGGTCGGCCAGAGTCAAAGCGGCAAGGCCCGGGCCATAGTATTCGACGAAGCGGCCGACCACGCCGTGCTTCCTGAGCATATTGGTGCAAGTCAGCACCAGATCGGTGGCAGTGACGCCTTCGGCCAGACGCCCGGTCAGCTTGAAGCCAACCACTTCGGGGATCAGCATCGAAACCGGCTGGCCAAGCATGGCCGCTTCCGCCTCGATCCCGCCGACGCCCCAGCCGAGCACGCCGAGGCCATTGATCATGGTGGTGTGACTGTCGGTGCCGACGCAAGTGTCGGGATAGGCGACGGTCGCGCCCGACTGGTCAGTGCTGGTCCAGACGGTCTGGGCGATGTTTTCCAGGTTCACCTGATGGCAGATGCCAGTGCCCGGGGGCACGGCGTAGAAGTTGTTGAGCGACTTGGAGCCCCACTTGAGGAAGTCGTAGCGCTCCATGTTGCGGTGATATTCGATCTCGACGTTTTCCTCGAAGGCCTTGGGATGGCCGAATTCGTCGACCATCACCGAGTGATCGATGACGAGGTTGACCGGCACCAGCGGATTGATCTTGCTGGTGTCGCCGCCCAATGTGGCAATGGCGTCGCGCATGGCGGCGAGATCGACCACGCAGGGCACGCCGGTGAAATCCTGCAGCAGCACGCGGGCGGGGCGGTACTGGATTTCGTTGGAGCTTTCGCTGGGGTTCTTCTGCCAGTCGGCAATCGCCTGGATGTCGCCGGTCGAAACAGTGAATCCGCCGTCCTCGAAGCGCAGCAGGTTTTCCAGCAGGACTTTCATCGAGAAAGGCAGGCGCGAAATGTCGCCGATCTTTGCCGCCGCCTTGTTGAGCGAATAGTAGGCATAGTCCTTGCCGCCCACATTGAGCGTGCTGCGCGTGCCGAGCGTGTCCTGTCCGACCTGAGTCATATGGTCCGTTTCCCCGATGCTGAGTGAGCTTCCGCGTCAGCGCGATGCTGCGATGCGAAAGGCGGATTCGTTGCGCCGCCGATGCGCGGAGAATGGCTCTAGGTCAAGAGTCAGACGGAAGTCTGTTCGGTCCGCTGACGCGCCGCGATCAGGCATCCGGCGACGATCAGCAAGGCGCCCGCGACGATTGCCGGGGTCACTCTCTCGCCGAACCACAGCCAGCCGAACAGCGCCGCCCAGAGAAATCCGGTGTACTCGGTCGGCACCAGCGCCTGCGCTTCGGCCCGGGCGTAGGCCCATGACAGCAGCAACAAGGCCCCGACTGCGAGCGCTGCGGAAATGGCGATGTGGCCGAGTGTCGACAGTGCCGGCCAGGAAAACAGCCAGGGCGCGAAGAACAGCAGGATGAGTCCGGTAAACAGGTTCTGGAACAGCGCGACTTCGACAGGTTTGGCGAGCAGGGCTTGCCGGCGCTGCAGAACCAGGTTGATCGCGTAGAACACGGCGGAAACCAGCACGGCCGCTACGCCCAGCGCGGCATCGGGTGAATAATTCCCCTGGCCGAACCGGGCGTAGCCGATGGCCATAACTCCGGCGATGCCGAGCAGCGAGGCGGCAATTGCCGAGGGCCGGATCGTTTCCCCCAGCAAGACGGCTGCCAGGTAAAGCGCAATCAGCGGGGCAATGAAGGACAGGGCAATCGATTCGGCCAGAGGCAGCCGGACGATTGCAAAGAAAAACAAGGGCGCCATGCAGGCGACCACGGCCGAGCGCTGCACATGCACCTTGAGCGCCGCCCCACGCGGTAAGCGCCGTTCTCCGGCGAGCCAGACGGGAAGCATCAGCCCCGAGCCGATGAAATTGCGTAGCAACAAGGCGCTGTATACCCCGGCTTCGAGCGAAGCGCGCTTCATCGTCGCATCCATCAGGCTGAACAGGCCGACGCCTGCGGCCGCGACCAGATATGGCAGGAGAGGATGCGCGCGGGCCATTCTCCACCGCTTAGGGCCAAGCCCTGCTTGCGTCACCTTTTCAGGCGATTCATCATAGCGTAATCCGCAATGTTAAAGAATGCTCGCCCAGGGGGCATGTTCCCGGCGACGAGTTCTCGACGATTCAGGAGGTGAAAGTGCTTTTGCGTTATGGTGCAATGCGAGTCATGGCTCTGGCTGCTTCGGCTGGCCTGCCGCTAACCGTGCTGGCTGCTCCGGCCGCGACAGTGGCCCAACCGAGTCCGGCTGCATCTGCGCCCGCGGTAACGCCAGTTCCCGCCCCTGCCGCCTCCGAACCGGCAGTTGCAGTGCCAGCGCCCGAGGCTTCGGCGAGTCCGGTTCCGCAACCGCCCACCGGCCCGGTCCCCGTTCCTATTACAGTCATGCAATGGGACATTGGCGATGCGAGGGCTTTGCTGGGCGTTATCGAACACATCGGCGAGGAAGGTCTGATTCCGGCGGACTACCAACCGGATCAATTGCGCGCCGCCCTTGCCCTGGGCCCCGGGCCCGAACTGGACGAAGCAGCTTCCAGAAGCTTTACCTGGCTGGTCGAAGACATGCGCGATGGGCGCACGCCGATGACTGCGCGCGTGCAATGGTTTGCGGTCGATCCCGACATGGACAGCAATCCCACCGCCCTGATCATGGCCAAGGCGCTCGACAGTCACGATGTCGCAGGAACAATCATGGGCCTGGCGCCAACCTATCCCGATTACCAGGTGCTCAAGGCCGCGTTGGCGGCGACTCCCCGGGCGGAAAAGGCGAAGCGCGCCGCCATTCAGATCAACATGGACCGCTGGCGCTGGCTGCCGCAGGACCTGGGGCTGCTCTATCTCATCACCAATGTGCCCGAATATCAGCTGCGCCTGGCGACCAATCACCGGATCGTGCGCACCTATCGCACCATTGTCGGCAAGCCGGGACGGACAGCCACGCCGCAACTGGCCGAACATGTCGAGGCCGTGGTGTTCAACCCGACCTGGACCGTGCCGCAATCGATCGTCGTGGGCGAAGGGCTGGGCGCCAGCCTGCTCCGTCGGCCAAGGGCGGGCTACAAGGTCTCGCGCGCGGCAAACGGCACCATCACGGTTGTGCAGCAGCCGGGGCCGAACAATTCGCTGGGTCTGATGAAAATTGACATGCCCAATCCGCATGCCATCTATCTTCACGATACGCCCAACCGGTCGCTGTTCAATGCGCAAACGCGCGCGTTCAGCCATGGCTGCGTGCGCACCGAACGCGCGCAGGAACTGGGCATGACCATGGCGATGCTGGGCGCGGGACTGACGATAGAACAGGCAGTCGAATATGCCCAGTCGGGCAAGTACACCAAGGTGCAGATGTCGCAGACTTTTCCGGTCTACATTGTCTATTTCACGATGGCCCAGGATATCACCGGCAAGCTATCCAGCTTTGCCGACCTCTATGGCCGGGACGCGCCGGTGCTGGCGAGCTTCGCCAAACCGCGCGTGGCCAAGACCACCCAGCGCAAGAGCGAGGAAGCGATCATCAAGCTGGATAATCCGCTTTGATGCGTTGATCGGGTCCAGCAAGCTGGTCCCAGCGTCTTGCGGCACCTGCCCGGCGCCGAATTCAGCCGTCAGGCTGGAAAGTTCAACCCTCGCCGATGCGGTCGGCGTAGAGCAGGCGGCCGCCGGACAGGTGCCAGAGCGCCTCGTTGAAATCGCCCGGCGCCATGGCAAAGCAGCCTTCGCTGCGGCCCAGTTTGCCCCATTTGTCGATCATGTCCTGACCGACATACCAGGCCGGGTGCATGACAATGGCGCGGTCAAGCGCATTGCAATTGTCGCCATCCATACCGACCAGTCTGATCGAAGTGCCGTATTTGCCGGTGTACCATTCGGCGGTGAGGTAAGCGCCGCGCGATGTCGCTTCGGAACCCGGGGTATTGGAGACATACTTCAGCCAGCCATCGTGCTCGGGATCCGAGCCTTT